>JBOGWY010000208.1:0-8831 GCA_050694015.1 Actinomycetota bacterium
GGGCACGGTGGAGCTATGTCATATCCGGGCCTGATTGCTGATGCAGACCATGCCGAGGCCGGCCGCGAACAGCTTCTTGATGAGATAGTTCTCTTCGTTGTCGAGCGTCGCGCCGCCGAGATGTGCGAACCCCATCGTGCGTCGCAGCGGATGCCCCTCGTCGTCGGCAGCTTCCCACGTCTCGTCGCGCGTCTTCTTGACGCGCTCGGCGACCATGTCCATCGCGCGCTCGAGCGGGATGACCTCCCAGTCGGTTCCTTTGGGCCGGCGGTGGAGCACGTTCTGGACGCGATGCGAGCCGGTGACCAGCTGGAACGTCGCCGCACCCTTCGGGCACAGACACCCTTCCGAGATCGGCGAGTCGGGATCGCCCTCGATGTCGATGATCTTGTCGTCCTTGACGTAGACGAGCTGCGCGCAGCCGACTGCGCAGTAAGGGCACACCGACGGGACGGCCTTGTCCGCGTCGGCGATGCGGGGGCGGAGGGTCTTCGTGCGGTCGGAGGCCGCGGTCGCGCCGAGTGCGGTGGCGTCCCGCCTCTTGATCTGTTCGAGGAACGGCCAGCTCATTCGGCGGTCTCCGGCAGCTTCCACACCTCGATCTCGAGTTCGGTGCCGGCGTCCACGCGTTCGAGGTCTGCATCGATGCGCGCGAGGCCGTGCGTGTCGACGAGGCTCGACTGGATGTGCGACGCCTGCGACGTTGCCGTCGGCGTCGCCGCCCAACCGTCTGCCGTACGCGCGAGTCGGACACGGATCAGCTCGAACCGACCAGGACGTCGTTCGATCACGTCCGTGAGTCTCGCGCTGAGGAGCGGACGGAAGAGACGCGCGCAGCCGCGCAGCTTGCGGATCGCCGGACGAACGAATTGCTCGAAGCCCACATGGACGGAGACCGGGTTGCCCGGGAGGCCGAGGAAGGGAACGTCTTTGACGTCGCCGAAGACGACCGGTTTTCCGGGTTTCATCGCGACGCGCCAGAGGTCGATGTGGCCGAGCTTCTCGACGACGTCCTTCACGTAGTCGTAGCGGCCCATGGACACCCCGCCGGAGGACACGATCAGGTCGGCGCGTTCGGCGGCGCGCTCGAACGCTTCGAACGCGGCATCCAGGTCGTCGGTGACGCGCTCGTGGAACGTGACGTCGGCTCCCGCATCCGCGATCAACGTCTTGAGCGCGAGCGAGTTTGAATCGCGTATCTGACCCGGTCCGGGCGTCTCGGACACGTCGACGATCTCGTCACCGGTTACCAGGAGCGCGACGCGGGGCCGCGGGTAGGCGGTCACCGTCGCGGCTCCGACCGACGCCAGTACGGCAAGCTCGCCCGCAGTCAGCTCCGAACCTGCGGCTACCGCGACGTCTCCGGCCCTCATGTCGCCGCCGGCAGGACGAACGTGATCGCCGCGCGTCGCGGGAGCGTTTACGGTGACCGTCTCGGCTGTCTCTTCGGTCACTTCGACGGGAACGATCGCGTCGGCTCCCGGTGGGAGTGGCGCGCCCGTCATGATGCGTACCGCGGTGCCCGGCTCGACGTGAGGTTGTTCCTTCTGGCCGGCGCGCACCTCTCCGGCGAGATGCAGAGTCGCGGGAACGTTCTCGACGTCGGCGGCTCGAACCGCGTAGCCGTCCATCGCGGAGTTGTCGAACCGAGGGAGGTCGTGGGGAGCGGTGACGTCGGCGGCAAGGATGAGACCGGCCGCGTCGGCCAGCGGGACGGGGCCCGGCTCTAGTTTTGCGATGCGATCGACGACCCGCTTCTTGGCCTCGTCGAGCGACAGCATCGTCATTACGTTGCGAATCTACGTCAGGTACCGCCTGGACACGAAGCTCCGGGGAATCTGTCTCACCCAACGCCCAGAATGATCGCCATGGAGGAACGGCCGACATCACCGAGACCCAACAAGCTCCGTCTCGCGAAGCTGGCCCAGATCGAAGCGCTCCGCGCCGAGGCTAACGATCGACTCAGAGTCATCTCCGACAGAGAATTCCTGATCGCCGGCGTGGCTTTTTACCAGGCTGAAGGCAGTAAGACGGATGGAGAAGTTGCTTTCCCAAACACCGATCCTCGGATGATCCTCTTCTTCCTGGCGTGGCTTAGGCGCTTCTTCGATATCGACGAGTCGCGTCTTCGGCTTCGCCTGTACCTTCACGAAGGTCTCGACATCGACGAAGCCAACGCCTTCTGGTCGGCGCTCACAGGTATCCCGGTAACCTCATTCGGCAAGCCCTATCGTGCTAAAGCCGATCCGAGTAGGCGGAACTCGAAGCACCCATTGGGTTGTCCCTCGGTCCGGTATAGCTGCAGCAAGACACACCGGGGAATAATGGCATTGGCCGACGCATTGTTATCCTGGCCAATCCGTTCCGGGGTAGCTCAATCCGGCAGAGCGCTCGGCTGTTAACCGAGATGTTGCGGGTTCGAGTCCCGCCCCCGGAGCTTCATAAACGTCATTTCCCATGCCGCGACAGCCTCTGGATTGGAACGTCGTCATGTGGGGCATTACCATCGAGCAAGACAAACCAACCGGCGCAACCAACAGGGAGGTTCCTCATGCGCGGTCGTTTGGGAATGTTGATCGGGTTCGGCGCGGGTTACGTGCTCGGTGCGAAGGCCGGGACCGAACGCTACGAGCAGCTCCGGCGTCTATACGAGAACCTGCAGTCGTCGGCGGCGTTTCGCCAGGCGACCGGCAAGGTGAAGGGCGCGGCCGGTTCCGGCTTCGAATCGGCGAAGGATCTCGCGAGCGAAGGTGTGTCGAAAGTCAAGGATCGTAAGTCGGGCACCGACGGCGCCTCGAGCGGCCTCTCAGTAGCACCGCCCCCCACTCACTGAACCGTTCTGTGAGCACATAGCCGCGTTTTCAGGCGTGTAGCTGCAGAAGAAAATGGCGTATCGGCCTCGTCTCTACGAACACGAGATCGTCTTGAAGGGCCGGCTCAGAACGGTACGGATACCGTGGCGCGACATCGCGTCGTTCACCACACGTGCGTACGCGACCCGTGGGATCGGGACTACGCCCACATACATCAACCCGTCCGACACACGTTGGGTCTTAACGCGGCGGGGAAAGCTCTACGAGCTGGGCGGACTATTCGTGACCGACGAGATGATGCATGAGCTCAACCTCGCGGTTGATGAAGCGCATATCAAGGGCAAGGTTGACATGGCTCGATTCGCCGACAGGCGATGGGACTACATGGTTGAAGCGAATGTCGTGCTACCCCGCCCTCGGGGGCGGAGCCCCTACTCCAAGTAATCCCGGAGTTTCTGGGAGCGGCTCGGGTGACGCAGCTTCGATAGCGTTTTCGATTCGATCTGGCGGATGCGCTCGCGCGTGACGCCGAACTTCTTGCCCACGTCTTCGAGCGTGCGCGGCTGACCGTCGACGAGACCGAAGCGGAGCCGGATCACGTCCTTCTCACGGTCCGAGAGCGTGTGGAGCACGGTCTCGAGCTGCTCCTGCAGCAACTTGAACGAGGCGCGCTCTAGGGGAACCGGGGCCTCGGAGTCCTCGATGAAGTCGCCCAGGTGCGAGTCCTCTTCCTCGCCGACTGGCGTCTCGAGCGACACCGGCTCTTGCGAGATCTTCTGGATCTCGCGCACCCGCTCGGGCGTGAGCTCCATCTGCTCGGCGATCTCCTCGGCCGTCGGCTCCCGGCCCAGGTCCTGCAGCAGTTGACGCTGCATGCGCACGAGCTTGTTGATCGTCTCGACCATGTGTACCGGGATCCGGATCGTACGAGCCTGGTCGGCGATCGCACGCGTGATCGCCTGACGGATCCACCACGTCGCGTAGGTCGAGAACTTGAAGCCCTTCTGGTAGTCGAACTTCTCGACCGCACGGATAAGGCCGAGGTTGCCTTCCTGGATCAGGTCGAGGAACTGCATGCCCCGGCCCACGTACCGCTTCGCGATCGAGACCACCAGTCTCAAGTTCGCTTCAACGAGGTGGCGCTTCGCCTGCATACCGTCGCGCTTCGTCCAGCGGAGCTCCATGCGGTCGTCGTCGGAGAGCTTGTCGCCTTCCTTCTCGAGCTTGTCCTCCGCGATCAGTCCGGCCTCTATCCGCTTCGCGAGCGAGACCTCTTCCTGCGCGGTGAGCAACGCGACGCGTCCGATCTCCTTGAGGTACATGCGCACCGGATCGTTGGTCGGGGCCTTGAGCGCCATCTCGACCTCTTTGCGTGCACGCACGCGGTCCTCGTCCGCGTCGGGGGCCGGTTCTTCGGCCGCCTCCTCCTCTTCTTCCTCTTCGTCTTCCTCGATCAGCGTCTCGTCCTCGACGACCTCGACGCCGTGCCCAACGAGACGTTGGTAGACGGCGTCGGTCTCGTCGGGGGTGAGATCCAGAACCGAGAGCTTCTCGGCGAGCTCGGCCGCGGTGATGGAGCCGTCGGAGCGCGCCACCTTGATGATGCGCTCGACCTCGATCTGCGCCGCAGTCTGCGCCGCTGCGCTGCCTTCCGACTGCACGTCGGCTCCGCCGTCGGGCGCGGCTTGCTTAGTGGACTCGCGGCTCATGTCTAGGCAGCTCCCTCGATGCTCCGGAGCAGATCACGGCGCTCCGCCTCTAGCCCCACGAGCTCCGTGAAGAGGGCGTCATGTCGTTGAGCATCGACCAAAGGGTTCACTTCCTGAAGGGTATTCCGCCGCGTCTTTATCTCGCGCTCCAGCCGGAACACCCGCAATCGCATGAACACCTCACGTATCTCCTCCTGGGGCCTGGGATCCGATGGTTCCGAACCGATGCTCAGCTCTGTGAACAACGATCTTGCATCGGGTGACAGATTAGTCGCGACGATGGCAGGCTCGAGCCCCTTCTGCGCGGCCTCGAGCGCCGCTCGGTAGACCTCGCGCCGCGCCGGTGCGGTGAAGTTGGTTTCGTCGACCTCTTCTGCGACGGGCAGCGTGGTGGGGCCTTGAGTAAGCAACAAGCGCAGCGCCTCCCGCTCGACTTTGATATGCCCGGGCACGCGACGGTCGGCCGTTCGCGCACTCGTGTTTCCCCCGGAGGTCGAGAATCCGCCGGCCTCGTCGGCGAGGGCGCGCTGGACGGTTTCAACCTCTACCCCCACCCGTCGCGCGACCATGAACGCGTACTCGTGTCGTGCGATCGGATCGGGGTGCAACCCTAGCACCTTGACCACTTCACGAACGGCCCGCGACCGCGCCTCGGGGGTGTCCAGAGGGAGCTTCGCGATGGTGTTCTCGAGTTTGAATTCGAGCAATGGTTGCGCCGAGTCGATCACCTTCTTGATCGCGTCGGCACCGTCTTCTCTAACGAGATCCGCGGGATCGCGACCGGCGGGCAACGGCGCGACGAGAACCTCGAGCCCGATGCGGTGATGCAAGCCGAACCCGCGCTCCGTCGCCCCCGCACCCGCCGCGTCGGCGTCGAACATCAACACGGCCCGGTCGGAGAACTTCTTAAGTTGTTCGAAATGCGTCTCACCGAGAGCGACGCCGTTCGTCGCGACCGCCTCGGTGATCCCGGCCTCGTGTAGTGCGATCACATCGGTGTACCCCTCGACGACGACCGCCGAACCTCGCGCTATCGCTGATTTCGCGCGGTTGAGGCCGTACATGAAGCGCGACTTGGAGAACACCGGGGTCTCCGCGGTGTTGAGGTACTTGGGTTGCTGGTCGGGCTTCGATGCGCGCGCTCCGAACGCGACGACATCGTTCTGGAGATTCCAGGTCGGAAAGATGATGCGCTGCCGGAAGGTGTCGTAGAAGGAGCCGTCGCGCTCGCTGACGCGGCCCAGGTCGGCCTTGGTGATCTCGTCACCCGTGAAGCCCTTCTGCTGCAGGTGCTTCACGAGCGAGTCACGGCCCAGGGCGTAACCGAGCTGCCATCTCTCGGCCACCTCCCGACCGAAACCGCGTCCGTCCAGGTAGCGCCTCGCCTCGGCGGCGTCGGGCGACGTCATCAATGCCGTGTGGAAGAACTCGGCCGCGAGCCGGTTCGCCTCGATGATCCGTGCCTTGAGGCCGCGCGCCTTCTGCTCCCCCGGCCCCATCTCTTCGTAGTGGAGCTCGAAGCCGGTTCGGCGCGCGACCCACTCGACGGCTTCGGGGAACGGCAGGTTCTCCTGTTTCTGCACGAAGTGATAGATGTTGCCGCCCTCGGAACAGCCGAAGCACCAGAACAATCCCTTGGCGGTGTCGACCGAGAACGACGGGGTCTTCTCGGAGTGGAACGGGCACAGACCCTTGAGGGTGTGGCCCCCCGACTTCTTCAGTGCGGTGTAGCCCGAGATGATGTCGGCGATGTCGGCGCGCTCTCGAAGGAGGTCGATGTCTTCGTCTTTGATCCGTGCCACTGTTACCTTCCCGAATGCTTTTGCGCGCGCGAAGCCCGATATACCTGGGGAAGTGGCCTCATCCTAAGGCCAGCCCCAGTCCAGGAGCGGGAACGCCGGCGATCGATTCGAAAGTCCTGAGCGCGAACCGATCCGTCATCCCTGCCACGTAATCGACTGCTTTGACCCGGTTATCGTCCGGCCCCGGCGACTCCGAAGGCGGCCGCTCTTCGTAGTGCTCCAGCAACGTCCGGACGACCAGAGCGACCGTGTCCTTGGTCGCCGGTGCGACCTGTCCCAGGTAGACGCGTTCGAAGAGGAACTCGCGGGTGATGCTCATCGCTTCGAAGACGCGCTCTGACATGCGGATCTCATTCGCTCCGGCCGAGGCCTGCACGAGATCGTCGACCATCGTCTTGATCCGCTTGGCGTGCGTCCCGCCCAGATCGTGGACGGTGCGGGAGGGCAGGTCCTGCTCGGTCAGGATCCCGGCCCGCACCGCGTCATCGATGTCGTGGTTCAGATAGGCGATGCGGTCGGCGTAGCGGGCGATCTGCCCTTCGAGCGTCGCCGGCATCGGCATCGACCAGGTGTGGTTCGCGATCCCGTCCCGCACCTCCCATGTCAGGTTGAGGTCCTCGAGGACCTCGACGATCCGGACCGACTGCAGGTTGTGCCGGAAGCCGGGGTGGAACTCGGCGACGACCTCCTCGCCCAGGTGACCGAACGGCGTGTGCCCGAGGTCATGGCCGAGGCACACCGCCTCGACCAGGTCCTCGTTGAGCCGCAGCGCCCGGGCGATCGTGCGGGCGATCTGGGTCACCTCCAGCGTGTGCGTGAGGCGCACCCGGTAGTGGTCGCCCTCGGGGGCCAGGAACACCTGGGTCTTGTGGGCGAGGCGCCGGAACGCCTTCGAATGGACGACGCGGTCCCGGTCCCTCTGGTACGCGGTTCGGATGTCGTCCTCGGGCTCGTCGGTCTCCCGGCCCTTGGTGTCGGCGACCGGTTGGGCGTGCGGAGAGAGGTTCTGGCGCTCGAGTTCCTCGATCTGTTCCCTGATGCTTTTGCTCACGCGCAGCAACGTAGCAGGCGCCTGTGACGTTAGATTGAGTGACGTATCCGGTGTGCGAGGAGGGTCTTTGAAGCTCCGTAGATTGCTCGTTTCCGTTGCTTGTGTTGTCTTGGTCGTGCCCCTGCAGGCGGGCGCGGCGCCGGTCCAGATGGACGCCACAGACCGTCCCGACGTCTCCGGCCCCCTCACCCGGCAGAGCAATGAGTGCAAGACCCAGCGGGAGCGCTTCTCGGGCGACGTTGTGGCCGTAGGCAAGACGTGTCTGCGGATCTACGTCTTGACGCCGAGCGAGGAGACGGACGTCGATCGCGATTACGGCGTCGTATGGCTGCAATCGACGCTCAACTCGTCACACGGGTGGTGCGCCACCAAGGTGCTCTCCGATGTCAACCTGCCCCACGACGTCACGATCGAGCGGCGGGTACCGCGAGGCCTGATCGAGTTCGGTCGGCGCCGGAGCTTCACGTCCCGTCTGGTGGCGACCGCTAACGGCACGGCGAGCACGAACGGCGAGGTCAAGCAGACATTCGTCGCTTACCCCGAGTCGATCCGCACGCGCATCCGCCACGCGGAGTTCCAGGTGTTCCGGCTCCGGTGGCTGGGGAGCAAGGACAAGAAGCTGGGGTTCGCCTCTGGGGCCGAGATCTCGTGGGACGAGGACAATGCCCCGGGCGGCATCTCGTTCCGCCTCAACTACGAGCTGAGGCAGAGGCGCTGCTAGCTCTGACGAGGGGTTAGGCCCGGTCTACCTTCGGGAGCACTACTTCTTGTGTGATCAGTTTGATCGCGGCCGCGGCCGGGATCGCCACGAGCGCTCCGAAGAAACCAAGTAGCGAGCCACCGATCAACGCGGCGAGCAGCACCGCGGCAGGTGACACGTCCACGGCCTCCTTCATAACCCGCGGCGCGATCAGGTAATTCTCGAGTTGCTGGTAGACGATGAAGAAGATGAGCGTCGCGATGCCGAGCGGGATCGACGCGAAGAACGCGACGATGACGGCCGGGATCGCGCCGACGGTTGCGCCGACCAGCGGCAGCAGGTCGGCGATCGCAACCCACAATGCCAGCGCCACCGGATACGGCACTCCCGCGATGGCGAAGAAGAGGAACGACAGCACGCCGGCGATCACGGAGATCGCGACGTTGCCGGCGATGTACCCACCGATCTTCTCGAGGATCGGATCGAGGAGCTCCCGCACACGGTCACGCCTGCTCGCCGGGACGAGCTTCAGGGTTCCCTCGTGCACCCGCGACAGGCTCCCGAGGAAATAGATCATCAGGACGATCACTGTTAGGGCGCTGAAAACCCTGCCGAGGATCGTTCCCGCGAACCCGAGCACGGTTCCGAACGAACCGCTGATCGCGCTCGGGATGTTCCCGGCCGAGCCGCTGAGTCTGTCTTCGATCTCATCCGGGTTCAGGTACTCGCGTAAACCCGGGTAGCGGTCCGCGAGAT
>JBOGWY010000209.1:0-2399 GCA_050694015.1 Actinomycetota bacterium
ATTCCGAGGTGGCCCATGCCCTGTTGGGCCTGTCCGGCGCGCTCGCCGAGGTCCGGTCGCTGGAGGACACGCTGCAGCTTGCGGTCGGGATGGTCCGGGAGCTGCTCGGAGCGGAGCGCTGCTTCTCCGCGAGCTGGATCGCGGGCCGCGAGCGGTTCGAGATAACCGGCCACGTCGGCTTCGACGATCCCGAGAGCGAGGAGCGCCTCTACACGCTCGCCCATCGTCCCGGGGGCCTCCCGCTGTTGCGGGCGTCGCTCAAGTCGCGCGCCCCGATGTTGATCGGAGACACCGTCGGGGACGGTGTTTTCTCTGTCGACGAGGCCGAGACGCGCAGGGCGTACGCGTACGTCGGGCTTCCCCTGATCCGGTGGGGCGAGGAGTTCGGAGTCATCGGGCTCACGTATCCCGAGCCCCGTCGCTTCACGTCTAAGGAGGAGTCGCTCGCGCGCGGCATCGCCCGCACCGTCGGTGTCGCACTCGCGAACGCGCGTCAATTCAACCTGCTCCAGACGCTGCGCTTCTTCGGTGAACGCGTGGGGGCCAAGCTATCGCTCCAGCGTGTCATCACCGAGGTAGCACGCGGCGCGCGCGAACTGCTGCACGGAGACGGAGCGTGGATCTATTTCCTCGACCCATCGAGCCGATCGCTCGTCGTCACCGGCCACGACCCGCTGCCGGTCGAGGGGCTCGCCCACATCGACATCACCACGGAGATATGGAGTCCCTTGGCCCAGGGCAAGGCGATCCCGATAACCCACGTCGAGGAAGTCGTCCCCCATCCCACCGGCCCGATGTCCGCGGTGATCGCACCGATCCCGGGGACTACGTCGCTGCTGGGAGCGGTGCTGGTGCTGTTCGATCGCAATCTCACGCTCGGCGCCGATGACGTCGAGGCCCTCAGCGTTCTCGCCGGTCAGTCCGCGATGGCGCTCGAGAACGCGCAACGGTTCGAGCGCCAGCAAAGCGTCGCGCGCAGACTCCAGGAAGGCCTATTGGCCACCGACATGCCGACGCTGCCGGATTACTCGTTCGGCGCCGTTTACGAGCCGGCCGGCGGCGACGAGGAGATCGGCGGCGATTTCTACGACGTGTTCGACCTCCCCGACGGTCGTATCGCGATCGCGGTCGGCGACGTGTCCGGCAAGGGAGCGGAAGCCGCCGCTCAAACCGCGATGGCGAAGTACATGCTGCGCGCTTTCGCAACGAGGAACTCGGCCCCCTCGTCCGCGCTGTTCCATCTCAACAACTCGCTCTACAAGAGCTTCGGTGAGGACAAGTTCCTGTCACTTACTTACGGCGTGCTGGACCCGGTCACGAATCGCATGGTGATCGGGCGCGGCGGACATCCGGCCCCGCTCGTCTATCGCTATGCAACCGGCACCGTCGACGCGATCGAACCTCCGGGCTCGTTGCTCGGTTGCTTCGAGGACGAGAACTACGACCAGGCCACGGTCGACCTGAGCAGCGGAGATGTGTTCGTCGCCTACACCGACGGCATCGTCGAAGCGCGCGAGGGGCCCCGCCTCTACGGTCGCTGGCGTCTGGAGAAGGCCCTGGCACACTACGCGTCCAGCTTCGGGGTCGACGCGCTCGCCCGGCGTCTGTGGGAAGACGCGAAGGACTTCGGCACCATCGGTGACGACACGATCGTGCTCACTCTTGGATGCCGGGTCGCGCCGAAATGAGCTATCGCTGTGACGCCTGCGGCAACAAGACCCGCTTCGATGTCTTCGAGACGAAGCGCGTGCGGACGTTCCATCACTTCACGCTGGGGGGCGACGACGCGATCGAAGAGGAAGAGATCCTCGAACGGGACATCGAGAAGATCGTGTGTCGTTGGTGCGGCTCGGCCGACGCGATCGTCGAAGACCCCGAGCTAGAGCCGCGCCAGGCGTGACACAACCGCTACAGGGGATCGAGGTCCTCGATCTCACGCGCCTGTTGCCCGGTGGCTACGCAACGATGATCATGGCGGACCTCGGCGCCGATGTGATCAAGGTCGAGGAGCCGGGCAAGGGCGACTACATCCGGTGGACGCCTCCGATCGTCGGTGAGTTCTCGGCATCGCACATCGCGCTCAACCGCAACAAGCGATCGATAACGCTGAACCTGAAGACCGATGGGGGCCGCGACACCTTCAAGAGGCTCGCGCGCGGCGCCGACGTCGTCATCGAGTCGTTCCGTCCCGGAGTGATGGACCGGCTGGGCATCGGCTTCGAGGCCCTGCGGGCCGAGAACGCGGGCCTCGTGTACTGCGCAATCAGCGGCTACGGCCAGGGCGGCCCCCGGGCCCAGGAGGCCGGCCACGACGTCAACTACATCGGGTATGCGGGCGCGCTCAGCATCATGGGGGAGGAGGGCAGCCGGCCGGTGATCCCCGGATTGCAGATCGGAGA
>JBOGWY010000210.1:0-4855 GCA_050694015.1 Actinomycetota bacterium
CGCACGATCTGAACGGCAGCGTCGAACCACTACGCTGCGGCCATGCGCGACGCTCGGCGATGGGGGATCCAACGCGAGTACACCGACGCGCGGGGGGAGCGGCACGAGGCAAGCGACGAGTCCATCACGGCGGTCCTCGATGCGATGGGAGCTGTCGACGACGCGCCCCTAGATGCCACCACGATCGTGATGCGCAGTGACGGAGTCGTTCCCGAAGAGATCGTCGAGGTACGCCTCGAGGACGGTGTCGAGGTCGATCTCACCGACGACGAGCCGCGCGTGCTTCCTCCCGGCTACCACGTGGGGATCGCGCGCGACGGGACGGAGCGCGCCCTCATCGTCTCGCCGGGGCGATGCTGGCTCCCCGCCGCTCTGAGCGTCTGGGGGTGGGCGGTACAGCTGTACGCGGCGCGTTCGTCTCGGAGCTGGGGCATCGGCGACCTCGCCGACCTTCGGACGATCGCCACGTGGAGCCGCGATGTGGGGGCCGACGTCCTGCTGCTCAACCCCCTGCATGCGGCGACGCCGGGCACGGGAGAACCGAGCCCGTACTACCCGACGAGCCGTCGGGTACGCGATCCGCTCTACATCGCGGTCGAAGAGGTGCCCGGTGCAGAAGAGCTCGACGACCTCGAAGAAGTCGTCGCGGCCGGAAGGGCTTTGAACGCGTCGGACACGATCGATCGCACCGCGGTCTACGAAGTGAAGATGGCAGCGCTCGAACGGCTGTGGTCGCGGCGCCGCGACGATCGGGGCCTGGATGACTTCCGTGCACAGAACGACGGTCTCGAGGACCTCGCAACGCACATGGCGCTTGCGGAACGGCTGGGCCACCATCGCTCGCAGTGGCCGAAAGGATTGCGCGAGCGCGACGCATCGGCGGTCGTCCGCTGGACCGAAGAGAACCGCGAGCGCGTCGAGTTCCACATCTGGTTGCAGTGGTTGCTCGATCGCCAACTGGAAACCGCTGCGGCCGAGATCGGCCTCGTCCACGACCTCCCCGTGGGTATCGACCCGCGTGGGGCCGACGCATGGTTGTGGCAGGACGTCCTTCCGACCGGCGTCACCGTCGGCGCGCCGCCCGATGACTTCAGCGCGACGGGGCAGAACTGGGGCCTGCCTCCCTTCGATCCGTGGAAGCTTCGTGCGGCGGGATATCAGCCGTTCGTCGAGACGATCCGCAGCGCGCTCTCGCACGGGATCGGGTTGAGGATCGATCACGTGATGGGCCTGTTCCGACTCTGGTGGGTGCCGGAGGACATGTCGGCGGCCGACGGTGTGTACGTGCGCTACCCGTCCGATGATCTGCTGAACATCGTCGCGCTCGAGAGTCAACGGGCCCGCTCACTAATCGTCGGTGAGGACCTCGGGACCGTCGAAGAGGGCGTGCGCGAGGAGATGTTCGCCCGCAAGATGCTGTCGTACCGAGTGCTCTGGTTCGAGGAAGGTCCTCCCGAGGACTATCCACGTCTCGCACTCGCGGCCGTCACCAACCACGATCTCCCCACGATCGCCGGAGTGTGGACCGGCGCGGATCTCGACGAACAGCGCGACCTCGGGCTCTACGTGGACGAGCACTCGGTGATCCAGCTGGGGGACCGGCTCCGAAACGCCGCCGGCGCCGACCATGTCGACGATCTCGACGACGTGATCCGCGGGGCGAACGCGAGGCTGGCGGCGGCCCCGAGCATGATCACGATCGCGACGCTCGACGACGCCATGCGCGCGACGCGGAGACCGAACATCCCCGGCACGAGCACCGAGCAGAGGCCGAACTGGTCGCTCCCGCTGCCGGCCCCCCTAGACGACCTCGGCGGGCACGCCCTCGCCGGCTCGGTGGCCGCCGCCGTCACGGCGGCGAGGGAAGGTGCGGGCTAGGCTCCCGGGCAGCAAGCGAAGCAAGCTCGCACCATCCACGGTACTTTCGTACTCTACGGGCGTCCCGGTGGGCATCGCGGGCGGCTGAGAAAAGGGGGCGGTTCATGCGTATGACGCGCGGCCTGAGGTCCTCCTCCGCGCGCGGTCCTCGCCTCCAGCCTCAAGCCTCGACGCTGTCGGTCGCGCCGCCGGCGCCTACGGTTCACGATCCCGCGGCGCCGTCGGCGCTCGAGCTCCGCGTGCGGATCGCGCAGGCGTTCACCCCGGCCGCGCCGGTGACGCGCCTCGATCTCTTCGCCGGACGGAAGGCTCAGCTCGAGGCCTTGATCGACGTCGTTTACGAGCACGGTCAGCACGCGATCGTTTACGGCGAGCGGGGCGTCGGCAAAACGTCGCTTGCGCGTATGGTCACCGCGTTGTTCGCCGACGACGCGACCAAAGCGGTCGCGCGCGTGAACTGCGACGCGAGCGACGACTTCACGAGCATCTTCAAGAAGGTCGTCGAGGAGCTGGACATCATCCTTCCCACGACCGGGCTCGGTCGCGATGCCGTCGAACGCTCACTGGCAGCCGAGCGGCTCGTGCCCAACGACGTCCGGCGGATGCTCCGAGACGTCGCCACGAGCCGCGAACCGGTCATCCTGCTCGACGAGTTCGACACGATCCTGCACGACGACGTCACGCGTCTCCTCGCCGACACGATCAAGACACTCTCGGATCAATCAGTCACCGCGACGGTCATCGTCGTCGGGGTCGCCGATAACCTCGACGAGCTCCTCGCCGAACACGGATCGATCAACCGTTCGCTCGTCGGCGTCCACATGCCGCGCATGACGAGCGACGAGCTCAGCGATCTCGTCAGGCGCGGGCTGAAGAAAGTGGACATGGAGATCGCCGCGGAGACGATCGATCTGATCTCCGAGATGTCACAGGGATTCCCGCACTTCGCGCACGTCCTGACGCAGGCAGCGGCTCGCGTCGCGGCGGAAGACGGTCGCATGCAGATCGGGATCCGCGACTTCGAGATCGGGACACGCAAGGCTATCCACCGGATCGAAGCGTGGATACGAGAGGCTTACGAACGCGCGACCTCGGGTGGGCGGGAAGCGATCTACAACCAGGTCCTCTTGGGGGCCGCGCTCGCCCCCAAGGACGACAAGGGTTACTTCGCCGCCGACGACATCCGCGATCCGCTCTCGGAGATCATCAAGCGTCGTTACAACCTGCCGTCGTTCGGACGTCAGCTCAACACGTTGGGCGAGGCGCGCCGGGGTCCCGTGTTCGTGAAAGGTTCGTCATCGCGCGGTCCTCGCTTCCGGTTCGTCGAGGCGCACATGGAGCCCTACGTGCTGATGCGGATGTTCACGGCCGACCGGGGGCCAGGCTACGTAACTCTCTAACCAGCCAGATCGCGGGCCATCCTTGGCCCTCGGCACATTCCTGCTCTTCGTCGTAGCTGCGTTCGTATCTTCCCGAGTGATCGCAGTCCCAGTAATGGTGTGCCTCATAACGGATCGGGCCCAATCGACGAGAGATCCACGCGTCGGGATGCTGCCGCTGCCAGGTCTGCACCCCCGCCCACATATAACCGGGAACGAACACCACCTTGGTCACTCCCGCGCGTCGGATCGCGCGGACGGCTCGTCGGGATGCGACCTCCCATGACTCGGCCGCCGAGCGCTCCCCCGTGGCCGGAAGCTCAACGGGTTCGTTCATCAGCCCGAAGCCTCTAACGGCACGCACCTCCTTGAAGGTTCGCGCGATCCTCCGCCACACGTCGGCGAAGTCCCCGATGGTCACCTGCTCCGAACCGATCGCGCGTCGTACGCCTTCGTCGCCGTTGTCGAGGTAGTACCCGCTGTAGTTGTGCATGTCGAGGACGATCCTGAGTCCCGCCCTGCGGGCGCGCCGCGCTACGTCTTTGATGCGCTCCAGTTCGTCCGCCTTGAGCCTTCCGCCGGGCGAGCGCTGTAGGCGTTCCCACCGGAACGGGATGCGGACCAGCTTGATCCCGCGCGACGCGAGGAAATCGAACGTGTTGCGCGAGTCGTAGTGGTAGTCGCGGTCGTACATCCCGGGGTTCGCGTTCGAGAACTCGCTCGTCGGCTGGATCACCGGCGTCCCGAATTCGCCGCCCGCGACGTTCACGCCGCGCCTGTACCCGCGGCGCCGGTTGTGGCGCTCCACCACGACCGCCTGCGGATTCGGAGAATCGACCGCCCGGCCCCGCGCACGGTCCTCGTAGATCGCCAGCGGATAGTTGGTTCCCCACCATTCGCCGGTTGACCACGCCGTGACCCAGAGCCCCGCGGCGTCCGCATCGTCGTACCAGGCCTCGGCCACTCGGTTCCAGCGGCCGTCGTCGGACGAGTTCCTCGCCGGCCACCCCACTTCTCCGATGTACCCCCGGGCGTGGTTGGCTTCAAGCCAGTCGGTGAACGACCGCAGCTCCCTCCGAACCTTTCGCTGCACCGCGTCCCCTTCGCGCGCGATGCTTTCGTAGGGCCGCAGCATGCCGGTGACGCCGATGAGGCCAAGCAGTACGACTACGCCTGCACGTCCGACCCTCATCCACACGCCACCCCCTTTACCTCTAGTCATCGATGGTCACCGCTCGATCGCGTGTCCCGTGAATCCGTAGCGACGAAGCGCCGGCCACGTGAGCGTGCCGACGACCCTCCGGGTGGAAGACGGCATCTTGCGCTTCCACTCGTCGTCGGAGCGGATCTCGAGCGCTCCCCGCTCGAAGCGAACCGGATTGCCCGCCGCCATGTGGTTGTTACCCACTTCGATGTGCCCTTGATCATCGAGCGGCGGCACCGTCGCGTCCTCGTCCACGCATCGAAGCACCTCGTGCAGCGCCTGGTGCGGGTCGGCAACCAGATCGTCGTAGCGCAGCATCGAGAACGACCCATGTCGGCGTCCGATCGACAGGACGAGTTCGTTCACGAGGTCCCATTCGAGCGCGGTCCGGATC
>JBOGWY010000211.1:0-5843 GCA_050694015.1 Actinomycetota bacterium
GATCGAAGGCAGCGCCGTCGTCCTCGAGAACCTCGCCGATACCAACTCCGACATCCAGGCGCTCGTCGCGAACCTCGATCACCTGTTCGTGTCGCTGGCGAACCGCAGCAGCCAGATCGCGCTCCTAAACGAGCGCTTCGCTCTGGTCGCGGAAGCTTTGGCCGCCGACCAGGCCAACCTCGAAGGCACGCTCGAGAACCTCTCGTTCCTCTCGGATGAGACCGCCACGTTGATCTCCGACAGCGGCGACGACCTCGGCCGCTCCCTCGGCCGGCTCGAGCGCGTTCTCGACACGGTCCTGGAGCACGAGGCCTCGCTCACCAAGGGCATCAAGTGGGCCAACGTCGTTGCGCAAGCTCTGGGCGAGACGACCTCGTCGGGCCGCGGCGTCTACGCGTATTCCGGTCGCCAGGCTCCTCCGGGAACGGCGCGCGCCGCGTACAACTACCGCCTCGACTCGCGTGACACCGTCGGATGCGAGCGCTTCCGCATCGTCGGCGGATCGATCCTGTCGGTGCGCCCCGATGCCAGCATCGAGGACATCGCCGACACCGTCCTCAACTTCTTCCCCGAGGTCTACGTCGACGATCTCGAGTTCCTGGTCGAAGAGCTCGTCCCGTTCTGCACCGACTACCAGGGCCCGGTCCTCGACGAGGAGTCGGCGAAGATCGTGCGTCGGATCGCGGCGCGCGTCGGCGAGAAGCGCTTCTACAAGATGCTCGCGCGCTGGCTCCTCGAGGGTTACGAGACGGGTGGCCGCCCATGAGGCGCGCCCTCACGATCCTCGTGGCCCTGGGGCTCCTCGCAGCCGGGCCCTCGTGCTCGTTCGGTGGCGACGAGTCGCAGCCGGTCGTCGCCTACTTCCACGACGTCGGCGACCTCGTCGACGGTGCGACGGTCCAGGTCGCCGATATCGAGATCGGAACCGTGACCGAGATCGGTCTCGTGCTGCGGGACGGGGAGATGCTGGCCGAGGTCACGATGGACGTGGACGCGGATGAGAAGATCCCGGCGGAGAATCTCACCGCGCTGATCCGGCAGACCTCGCTGCTCGGTGAGCAGTTCGTGCAGCTGGTGCCCGAGTCGTCCGGCGCGCCGTACGTCGGTCACGAACGGGTGACGATCCCGATCGAGCGCACCGACCGGCGCGTCGACATCGAGACCTTCCTCGGCGACCTGTCCGGCTTCATCGGCGGCGGGGGCCTCGAAGACCTGAACCGCTTCACGCACGCCCAAGCCCTCATCCTCGAGAACCGGGGCAAGAAGTTCGGCGAAGTCATCGAAGAGCTGGAGACGTTCACCGGCGTACTCGCGAAGAGGCGCTTCGACGTGGAGGCCGCGATTGACGACCTCGCCGGCGCGACCGGCACGCTCGCCGACAACCAGCAAACGCTCGACGAGTTCTTGGACTCCTTGGAGGACGCGAACGTGCTGCTCGCGGACCAGGGTGACGAGCTCCGCACCCTGTTCGTGTCGCTCCAACGGTTCGGACGTGTCAACGCGCGCTTCCTGGCGCGGCACGAGAGCGCGATCAACCGACAGTTCAAGGCGTTACGGCCGATCTTCGATGCACTCGCGGATTCGCAGGGCGAGCTTCGCACCGACCTTGCGCAGCTCAACGACTTCATCCGGCTGTTCCCGCAGAGCCTCGGCGGGGGGCCGGGCGGCAACCTGCAAGGTGACTACATCCAGGTCGATGCCGTGCTCTGCGAGCAGCTGAACCGTTGTCACACCAGAGGGGAAAAGGGCGACGTGCCCGGTGAAGGCTCGTGAGGATGTCGACGCGCCTCTACGTGAACATGCTCATCGTGCTGGCCCTCGGCATCGGTATGACCGCGTGGGTCGTCTCCAACATCATCGGCACGGGTTTCTTCAACAAGCCGTTCGTCGTGACGGCGGACTTCGCGGCCTCCGGCGGCGTCTTCACGAACCAAGAGGTGACCTACCGCGGCGTGCTGATCGGGAAGGTCGGCGAGATGTCCCTCAACGACGACGGTGTCGACATCGAGTTGTTGATCGACGAACAATGGCAGGGCCGGATCCCGTCGTCGGTCGCCGCAACCGTGCAGAGCAAGAGCGCAGTGGGCGAGCAGTTCGTCAACCTGACACCGATCGATCCCGATTCCGAGCCGCTCGCGGACGGGGACACGATCGCGCGGGAGGACACGTCGCTGCCCGTCGACTTCCAGGAGCTACTGGCATCGCTGGATCGGGTCCTCGAAGACGTTCCGCCCGATCAGCTCCGGAACCTCTCGCAGAACCTGGCCGTGGCACTGCGGGGCCGCGGCGAGGACATCGCCACGATCATCGATTCGCTCTCGACCCTGTCGGGAGGCTTCGCGTCGGTGGCGGAGGAGCAGAAGCGACTCCTGTCCAACGCGACCCAGACCGGTCGCGAGTTCCTGCGCACGAAGGACGAGTTCGCGGCCGCGTTGGCTGCAGCCGACGACGTCTTCGCCGGTATCGGCGACGAGCCGGAGGAGCTCTCGGCCCTGTTCAAGGCGAACGATCGCCTCGCCCGCGAGGCCAGCGCGCTACTGGCCAGGCGCGGCGACGAGCTCGCCGGGGGAGTGCGCGCTCTCGCCGATTTCGTCGATTACCAGGAGGACATCAAGGTCGACATCGCGCAGGGCCTCGTGCACCTGCCGCAGTTCCTGCACGCGATCGAGGACGCGTCGGTGCCGTGGCGCTCGCCGGACGGTCGCTTCTTCTATCGGATCCGCGTCGGGTACGTGTACGACAACGTGCGCTCGACGTGGCCGTGCAAGTACAAGCTCCCCGAGGGCTACGAGCGTTACCAGTTCGAACGTGCCGCCCGTGATCCCATCACGACGATGACCTGTTTGCCGACCCCGCCGGCCGAAGAGGATCTATTGATCGAGTCTCTGGTCGCGGCGTTGACGGAGTGGGCGAACGCGCGCCCGGAGTTGGACCCGATGACCGAGCGCGAGCGCAACGAAGCCAAGGAAACGCTCGACCTGCCCGCGTCGGTTCAGATCCCCGATGCACTGGGGCATCTCCTCGAGGACCTCGGCGGCACGACGGACTCGAACACCGTGCCGACCCCGGCCCCCACGGCGACCCCCGAGGCGAGCCCGACCCCTTAGTCCCGCGGCCTAGGCTCCCGGGCCGTGAGTCATTTCCACATCTCCTACGAGACCGGAGTCTCGTTCCCCGCGCCGCCTCGGTTCGTGTGGGACTCGCTGAAGAAGGTCGAGCTCTTCGAGTCCTGGTGGCAATGGATCGAGGACGTGGAACTCGACGGCGAGGCCCTCACGGAAGGCTCGACGATCTCGTTCACGATCGATCCGCCGGTGCCGTACCGGATGGCGATCTCGGTCCTCGTCACCGATGCGACCGAGGGAAAGCACCTCGAAGGCCGCGTCACCGGCGACCTCGACGGCACCGCGTTCCTTACTCTGAGCCCGGAAGGGGATGGGAGCCGCGTGCGCGTGGGGTGGGATGTCGAGATCGCGAGCCCGGTGATCCGACCCGTGATCCGGATCGCGCGACCGGTGCTCGTGTGGGCCCAGGGTTGGGCCGTCCAAGTAGCGCTCCGCGGCTTCCGTCGCTACCTGGCCGAGCAGGGATATCCGGCCCACTGAACGGATGAGCCCGTACGAGAGTCGGATAAGACGTGAACCCCTCCCGGGTAACGCGGTATCTCGTGGTCGGCACCTGCATGGCTTTCATGACGGCGTGTTCCACCGAATCAACGCCCGTATCGCGCGGGGCGTTCGAGCCGAGCCCGATCCGTACGGCGACGCCGAAGCCGGGTCTGTGCCAGCCGTTCCCCGATCGGGTCTTGGACGAGTTCATGACGGCATACAACGACCGCGACCGCGACGCCCTCACGAAACTCGTGACCGCGTCTCCGATCGAAGACGTCGTGGCCTCGGCGTATTCGGGTGACGAGTCGTTCGCGTCCGTCGAGGAGTGGGCGGAGGCCGGGTGGAGCGTCGGAGATCGTCTTCGATCGGCCGGTTACGGCGCCTTCCATCCGACGAAGGACGGGTTCCAGATGTTTCTCGTCCGAAGCAGTGATGCGTTGCGCACGCGCGGGATCGAGAGCGTCGCGACGCAGCTCGATGCGATCACCGAAGGGTGCTCGATCACTTTCCTCGGTATGAGCGGCATCGTCCAGGCGAGAGAACGCCCGTGCGCCTTCTACGAGGAGTACGCCGACAACAGCGTGGTCGCGGCCAACGAACCCGCCTCTTGCACCGACGGGAGCGGAGACCACGCGATGACGGGGCACGCCGCGGTATGGACCGGAGACGATGTTCTGCTGTGGGGCGGGGATCGAGGAGGCCTCTTCACGTATCCGGATGTGATCGCCCACGGATTTGCGTTCGATCCCAAGGAGCGTCGGTGGGCTCAGGTACCCGAGGTCGCCGGCCGGCCCGTCCGGCCCGAGGTACATGTCTGGACGGGTTCGGAATTGATCGTGGTCGGCGGCACGATGCACGGTCGCGGTGTGGACGCGGCCGCGTACAACCACGCCGATCGATCGTGGAGGAAACTGCCCTCGCCGCTGTGGCTCTGGGGAGGCTTCGAAGGTGTGTGGACGGGGTCAGAACTCTTCATCTGGGGCGGGCCCGATCACGCCGCCGACGCGCGGCGCCGCGGCGCGCTCTTCAACCCGGTCACGGAAACGTGGAGGCCGACGGCTCCCGCTCCGGTGAGCGGACGGTGGTCACACGCGATCGTGTGGACCGGCACCGAGGCGATCGTATGGGGCGGAGGTAATTCCAACAGCGATCTGGCCGACGGAGCCGCCTACAACCCGAGGACGGACACGTGGCGTGCGATCGCACCTGCCCCGGTAACGCCGCGGCAATGGCTTCCGCTCGTGTGGACCGGTCGCGAGGTCATCGTCTGGGGAGGGTCGAGTATCAGCCGGTCGCGCGCCGATGGGGCCGCGTACGACCCGGCCCTCGATAGGTGGCGGAAGCTCCCTCCCGCTCCTCTCGAGCGACGGCATTACCACTCGGCGGTGTGGACCGGAACGGAGGTGATCGTCTTCGGCGGATACGACTACGACCGCTCGTTCCGCGACGGCGCGGCCTACGACCCGATAGCGAACTCGTGGCGGCGGATCCGGTCCGCGCCCATCGCACGACGGTGCTGTCACACCGCGCTATGGACCGGGTCATCGATGTTCGTCTTTGGAGGAGTCGACGACCTCGGCCACATGGCACATGGCGACGGCGCGGTCTACGACCCACGCTCCAACAGATGGATCAGGCTGATCCCGCCGTAGGAGAAGCGCGCATTCTTTCCAGATCTCGGGCCTCTATCCGGACCCATATCCGGAAAGAACGCTTCCTCGCTAGGCGGTGACCCCGCGTCCGCTCTTGCGCCTACCGGCGTCCGCTCTTGCGCCTAGCGGCGCGGGACAATGGGGGGATGGCCACCAGCATCTCCAGCACCCGTATAGAGCGGCCCGAGAAGGGCTCCATACCGACCAAACCGGGCGTCTATCTGTTCCGGGACCCTCATGGGCGCGTGGTCTACGTGGGCAAGGCCAAGAACCTCCGGAGCCGGCTCTCGAACTACTTCGCCATGGAACTCCATCCTCGGACGATGGCGATGGTCGAGGCGGCCGTCGACGTGGAGTGGATCGTCACCGAGAACGAGGTCGAGGCCCTCCATCTCGAGGTCAACCTCATCAAGCAGCACCGGCCGCGCTACAACGTCCGCTACCGCGACGACAAGAGCTACCCGTACCTCGCGATCACGGTCGGTGAAGATGTGCCGCGCGCGCTGGTCATGCGTGGTCGCAAGAAGCCCGGCGTGAAGATGTACGGTCCCTACGCGCACGCGTACGCGATCCGCGAGAC
>JBOGWY010000212.1:0-22338 GCA_050694015.1 Actinomycetota bacterium
AGGTTGTGAGGATCGTATTTAGCCTTGATCGCGGCCAACCGGTCCCACGTTCGTCCGGGGTAGGCGGCCCGCACACGTTCGGCGCCCTCGTCACCCAAGAACCCTGCGTAGGCACCGGCGTCAGACTGGCGTAGCGCACCGGCGAACTCGTCGACCCATGCTTGCCGTCTCGGAAGATCCTCGGCACCTTCGTAGAAGGCAGCGACGTTGACCATGATCCGGCTCTTCCGATGTGCGAATGCGGTCGCGTCTTCCCCAACGCGCGCCATCGCGCCCCCCAAGATCCGCAGCTGCGCGACCCGCAACGACGCATCCGACGACTCGAGATAGCCGATGATCGTTTCTGCGGTGGTCCGATCTATCGCGTCGACGAACATAGTGTGGGAAGCCGCGGTCGGGTGATAGGAGTCGTCCTCCGGCGGAAAGATCTCGGGATACGGCATCGGGCGGATCATGTCCATGATCGGCGCGGCGAGCGCACGGAACGGCGCGATCGCACGCTCCCCTGCTTCCGCGTCTCCCGCGTACACGAGAAACGCCATCACGATCAACTGCCCTGCAAGCTCCGCGGGCAGGAACGGCAGCGGCGGGGCGACCATGACATTGGCGATCCCCGAAAGTTCTTCCGGCGCGGAGTCGGCCGCGTCCATGAACCCGGTGATGATGTCGGCGCTTGCGGGAAGGAAGAGCATCCCACCAACGATCGATCCGACCTTGTGAAGGCGGAACTTGAAACGTGTTGCAACGCCGAAGTTGCCCCCGCCTCCGCGGATCGCCCAGAACAGATCCGGATGGTTGTCGGCATCCGTGTGGATCACCTCGCCGTTCGCGGTAACTATCTCGGCCGCCAGAAGACTGTCGATCGTCATCCCGAACTTGCGAACCAGGAACCCGATGCCCCCGCCCAGCGTGATCCCGCCGATCCCGACGGACCCGGTGTCTCCGAACCCGACCGCCAGTCCGTGTTCTCCGAGCGCGCTGCTGAACTCGCCTGCGGTGAGGCCGGTCTCTGCCCATGCCGTCTTTCCTTCGACATCGACCTCCAGGCCCTTCATGTCGCGGAGATCGATCACAAGGCCGCCATCGCTGACGCTGTGTCCGGCAAGACTGTGTCCGCCGCTACGAACGGCGAGTTCGATGCCGGTGGCGCGCGCTTCGTCGACGGCCTTGGCGACGTCCTGGGCATCGGCGACGCGCACGATCACCGCGGGTCGCCGATCGATGCCGCCGTACACGACGGTTCGAGCCTCGTCGTAATCCGAGTCACCCGGCGCGATCACGCGTCCGCGGAACCTCGACCGAAGCTCGGAGATCGAGATCGTGGTATCTGATGCCATCACCGCGTTCCTTTCATCTGAAGGTCGTATGGATTAGACCGCCCGGCGGCCGCGTATTCATCGCGGTGCGGGACCCCCTTCTGTCGTCTCGTCGAGAAACGCCGTCCGGGTTTGTAAACGGACAGGGTCACCGCGGCCCCCAAGGCCAGTACGTCATATGCGCCCCCTGCGACGAGCAGATTTCCGGCATCGCCGCTGCCTTGCGATACCGCTTGCTCGGCAGGACCGATCACGAAGGACCCGACCAACATGACCGAAAGGTTCAGCAAGAGTTTCGTCATCACCCATGGGTAACGAAAGACGCCCCACTTTGTTCCGAGGCCGAGAACGACACCCGTGACCAGGGACAGGCCCGAGAGCGGGATCCCGAACACGACGCTGAACATGTTCAGGATCTCGTACGAGGCACGCGCGGTGTCGGGATCGTTCGTCAACGCCGCTCGGGTTGCGACCGCCACGAAACCCGCCGAGTCGCCCAGCAACGCGACCGAAGCGATGATGCGCACGGTGAGTATCGCTTTACGTACTCCCGGCGCCAGCGTGCCGGCCCTCGTGCTCATTGCGGCTCGATGCGACCTTTCATGTCGGAATGGAAGGTGCAAACGAACTCGATGGGCTCGTCTCCGACGGTGAACGTCGCGTAGGCGCTGCCGTCGCTCTCTATCGTCCCGGTGTTGAGATCCAGGCTCTCGATCGCGAAGTCGTGTGGCATCCCATCGTTGTTCGTGACTTCAACGGTCACTTCCTCACCGGCGGGGGCCTCGACGACCTCAGGATGGAACGTGGAGTCGTCGATCGCGATGTCGATCGCCTCTCCGGGGGCCGACCCCGTCCCCACCTCACCCGAGGGTTCGGACGACTGGCTGCATGCAGCCAGCAGCGTCAGACCCAGCAGGCCGATGACGACTCCGACCGCGCCCCGACTCCAGTTGCTCTCGAATCGTTCCCGTAGCGACAACATCGCCTCCTCCTTCGTGCACGTAACCGCGGCGCCACTTCGAACGACGCCGATCGGTCCCTGTTGACGAGATCCATCCTGAGATCTGGATCGGCCCGCGTCGTCCGCCGGCGGTCGTCTCTTCTTCTGCGCGCACGCGTGCAGACAGGACGAGGTTGGATACGGAGGGTGCGGGCTACGGCAACACCCGCCTGCGCTCACCGACGTAGAGATGAGCTGCGAGATACGTCGCGAAGCGTACGGATCCAGTCGCCTCCGCACGGATGGTTCTCGCGACTTCGATCACTAAAGTAGGAGCATGGCGACAAGCTACGAGGGACTCCGCGAACGGCTCGGATCGGTGCTTCCGGCGACGATCGCGGTCGCGGTCACCACGCTGGTGCTGCTGATGGCCGGTCACTTCGAGCCCGGCCGCACGCCCGATCCACTCGGCTACGGGTTGTTGACCATCGCCGGGCTGTCGCTTGCCTTCTACCGGAGGTGGCCGGTCGCCGTCCTCCTCACGATCCTTGTCGCACACTTCTCGTACGTGGCCGCGGACTATCCGGATGGCGTCGAGTTCGTGCCGATCCTTGCTGCGCTTCTGCTGGTGACGCAGGAAGGCAAGTGGCGCTGGACCGTGGGCGCGGCCGGTATCAGCGCATTGATGCTGATCGGCGCCGACATCACCGACGGGGACGGACTGCAGGGCGACACGCTGCCGGCCGTCATCGGGATGACGACGGTACTGCTCCTCGGTCTCTGGTTGCGGACGCGCAGCCAGTTGGTCGCCGAAGCCAGGGATCGAGCCGAACAAGCGGAACGAACGAAGGAGGAAGAAGCTAGACGTCGCGTTGACGAGGAGCGACTTCGTATCGCCCGCGACGTTCACGACACGGTGGCACACCTGATCGCGACGATCAACGTTCAAGCGGGGAGCGCGGTACACGTCCTCGACAAGCGACCGGAACAGGCACGCGAGGCTCTCGTGGCCATCAAGCAAGCCAGTGCCGAAGCGATGCGGGATCTGCGTACGACGCTGGGGATGCTTCGCAATGTCGATGAAGCGTCGCGATCGCCCTCTCCACGATTGGCACAGCTGCCCGACCTCGTGACGATGGCGCGCGATGCGGGCCTCGAAACGCAAGTCGATGTAAGCGGGGAGGAGCGCGACCTGCCCTCGTCCGTCGACCTCGCTGCGTATCGCATCCTTCAGGAATCGCTAACCAATGTCATCCGCCACGCCAACGCGTCCAGGGTCACGCTGTCACTCACATACGCACCGAACCGATTGGAGCTGCGCGTGGTCGACGACGGCCGGGGGGCGAACTCTCAAGGAGAGAACTCGGCAGGCACCGGGATCCAAGGGATGCGCGAACGCGCAGCTCTACTGGGTGGGAGGCTGAGTGCCGGCCCCCGCGCCGAAGGGGGCTTCAGCGTGCACGCCGAGCTGCCCCACGAGGTGACGAAATGATCACGGTGCTACTCGCCGACGATCAGGCGCTGGTTCGCGCCGGCTTCCGGGTACTGATCGATTCCGAAGATGACATGGAGGTGGTCGGCGAGGCGATCGACGGCACCGAGGCGGTACGGGAGGCCAAGAGCAGGAGACCGGATGTGGTGTTGATGGACATCCGCATGCCGTCGCTCGACGGGGTCGAAGCGACGCGACAGATCGCTGCCGATCCCGACCTGTTGGATGTTCACGTTCTGATCCTTACGACCTACGAAGTCGACGAGTACGTCTTCGACTCCCTGCGCGCCGGAGCATCTGGGTTCCTGCTGAAGGACACCGAACCGGAGGACCTGGTGAAGGCCGTACGCGTCGCCGCGGCCGGCGAGTCGCTGTTGGCTCCTTCCGTCACCCGACGTCTCATCGCCGAATTCACGACATTGAGTGAGGCGCGTCGGACGTCTGACGATCAACTCGAGATCCTGACCGCGCGCGAGCGGGAGGTCATGGCCCTCGTGGCCCGTGGACTCAGTAACGATGAGATCGCAGACGTGCTGGTCGTTAGTCCGGCTACCGCACGCACGCACGTAAGCCGAGCGATGACCAAGCTCAACGCCCGCGATCGCGCGCAGCTGGTGGTACTGGCATACGAAACGGGTCTCGTCACGGCACGGCCCGGATCAGACTAGGTACCTGCCGCAGCATCTCTAGGAAACTCGTCCTACGGCGACACGCGTACGCGTGTGTGCCCAACCACAACCTCCTCGGTACAACTCTTGACCGGTCGTGCGCCCGGCAGCGCATCCCAAGACTCGCCCCTCGCACGACGACTACGAGCGAGATTTCCAGTTGCCTGAGTGCGCCCGAAAACGCCGGCACCGAGTCGGCCGATCGAAGGAGGTTCATCGATGGCGCACGCAGGACAGGTCCTCGTAAATCCCGTTAGCGGGGAGCGCTTCACGTTCCTGGAAACCGGGGCGGACACCAACGGACGGCTGCTCGCATTCGAGGTTGAGCTGACTCCTGACGGACGCGTCCCCGGAGCTCACGTCCACCCGCTCCAGGAGGAGCGCTTCGAGATATTGAAAGGCACCATGAAGTTCCGGAAGGGCTTCAAGACGGTTATCGCTCGTCCCGGCGACCGGGTCGTCGTGCCGCCCGGGATCGTTCACCGGTTCGAGAACTCCGGCGACGGCACGGCCGAGGTACGCGTCGAAGTGCGCCCCGCGTTGAACATGGAACGCCTATTCGAATCCGCGGTGTCGTTGGCCGCCGACGGCCGGACGATGACGACGGGTATGCCCTACCCGCTCGATCTGGCGCTGTTCATGCGCGAGTTCGAAGCAGAGGTGCGAGCGCCGTTCGTCCCGGCGAGACTGGTACGTGCGGTGATGGCGCCCCTGGTGTGGCTGGCGCGCCGCCGCGGCCTGGAAGGACGCTATCGACCCGCTAGTTTCGGGCTCGCTCCACTCGATCTCAGATGATCGAGAGGGCCCGACTAGTCATCATGTCCGAAATGTCCCTTCCGCCGGGAGCCTCTTGACCAGACAGATGCCCCTGAGAAAACCGGACAAACGCCGCGCGGTGATGGCGGTGATTCGACCCCATTTGCGTATCGACTTAGGAGCGTTCGCTTGCCACCCTTACGTGACAGATAACGACGACGCGATCGAACGTAAGGAGTGGACAATGCCCGTGGCGCCCGAGGACCTGGTTTCCTCCGATGGCTCATCGATGACGGTGCTCGTGATCGATGACGATAGAGCTGTCCGGCGAGTCGTGCGCCTCATGCTGGAGCTGGAAGATTTCACGGTGTTTGAGGCCGAGGACGGAGCCGAGGGTGTAACCGTGGCTATGGATCACGCACCCGATTTCGTGGTACTCGATTACATGATGCCCGGACTGGACGGTGAACGCACCGCTTGCCAGATCCACGAGCTGGTACCAGATGCATCGATCATCGCCTTCTCGGCAGGACTGGTAAGCGCGCCGTACTGGTCTGACTTCTTCATCCCTAAGAGCCGTATCGGAGATCTGCCCACGATGCTCAACGACGAGCGCGCCTCGCGCGGGCTACTCGTCTGACATGACGCTCGTGCAGATTCCCGAGACCCCCTACCGAGGAGATAAAGAGATGTCGATCAGTCCGGAAGACCATCGATTCACCGTTCTCTTGGTTGATGATCAGACGAGCGTTAGAGGTGCGATGAAAAGGGGCCTCGAGGCGTCCGGGTTCTTTCGCGTCGTGGCCGAAGCCGAAGACGGCGACGAAGCGTTGGCCGCGACGAAGCGACTTGATCCAGACGTGGTCATGCTGGACCTTTCGATGCCCAAGCGCGGGGGCCTCGATGTGCTGCCGGCCCTGCGGGCGTGCACGCCGTCGAGCCTGGTCGCCGTTCTCTCCGGGATAGGCCCGCAGACCCTTGGGAAGCAGGTATGGCAGTCGGGCGCCGATCTGTATCTCGAGAAGACCTCCGCGATGAGAGACATCGTTGCCGAGTTGCTGACCGAGCTCCAGGTCCGTCAGGCGGTCGGCGCCTCAAGCTGAAACGTCTGTCACTCGACCTGCACCCTTCCCTTCATGTCCGGGTGGATCGTGCATCGGTAGGCGAACGTTCCTCGCTCGTCGAACCGAAACGAGAACACCTGCCCCGACGCCAAGGCGTCTGAACCGAATGCTCCGTCGACGGCGCTGACGGTGTGGTCGGTGGGATCGGCATTCCGCCACGTCACCTCCGTCCCTGCGCGTACCTTGCTCGTCGCGGGCGAGAACGAGAAGTCTTGGATGGCGACGACGTCCGGCCCGCTCACGCGCTCGACCCTCACGAACGGAGCCCCGCGTCGAACCTCGAGCACGCCCTCCATGCCCATATCGTCGTGTCCATCGACGAGGCATTCGATCTCATAGGCACCGGGTCCAATCGTCGGCCTGCGACGACGGCGCCGCCGGAGTCCCGGCGCACGCGGCAAGCAGGGCGAGCAGCAAGACCCCAAGCAGGGCTAAGCCATTGGATCGAGCGGTCCACGCGTTCCGAGGCATCCATGGATCAACGGAGTCCCCCGGCACCCGTTACGCCCGAAGCTCGAAGCGGTTTTAGCTTACGGCTTGTGCGCGCGGCCCTCGGCCGATCGCTCGGCACCCGTGGTCGACGGGTCCTCGTCGTCGGCGTCGTCGTCTTCGGATCCGGACGCTTCCTCACTCTTGGTCGAGCCTGCGCCCGTCGAGTGCTCCTCTCCGGTCGCCCGGCTGCCTTTCGCCTCGTGGGTGCTCGCGTCGTCATCGCCCGTGGTGGCCTCATCGCCGTGGGTGCACGGGTCCTGATCCGAGCCACCCGCGCCCTGGCGGTTCTGGCTCGCGGCTTCGGCGACGGCCTGGCCGAACTCGCAGCCCCTCTCGGTGGAGGACTCGATCACGGCCTTGACGTCTTCGGCGACCGACTTGCCGTTCTCGGAGCTCTGCTCGGACCCGCTCGCCTCGGTCGTCGCGTCATCGGAGACGAGCTCGGTCTGGTTCGGAAGCTCGAGCCCGGACATCGTCTCGAGCGTGTCCTCTGTCGCGGTCCCGGGCAGGTCGACACCGGCGTAGGCGAGGCCGATCATCGACAGCGACAGGGCAACGGCGCCGGTGGCCGTCTGCAATGCGATGCGCGCGGTTCGGTTCATCACTCTCCTCCATGTTGGGCGGACAGGGGTCACGTCACGAACGACCGGACGGGCCGCTCGGAGATGCCGCGCCTCTACCGACATGACCGCGAGGTGCTCCCGCTCGACGGTCGCGTCCGGCGCGGCGGGACGACATGCCTTGATGTCCTCCAGTGCCCGCACGAGCCCCTCGTTAGGGCCCTCGCCGTAGCGGCCGGTGAGCAGACGCTCCACCTCACCGTCGTTGAGTTCGGTAAGTTTTGCCATCTCGTTGTAGCAAGCGTCGTCGAAGCTCATCGGGATACTCCCTGTGCCGAGATCTCTCGCTGGAGCGCTGCAAGCCCCCTGCGCTGGAGCGCCTTGACGGCTACGACCCGCTTACCGAGCGTCGCCGCCACCTCCTCGAACGTGAGGTCCCCGAACAGGCGCAGGAGGAGCACATCCTGCTGATCGGGCGTGAGGCGAGCGATGAGACGGCGGGCTCGTTCGACCTCGAGCGAGACGGACACGTGCTCCGCGGGATCGGGATAGCGAGGTCCGAGGGCCTGGAGCCGGTCGTCGGATACCGGCTCGGCGGGACGTCGTTTCTCGTAGCGAACCGAATCGATGAGCCGGTTATGCGCGACCGTGAAGACCCACGACCGGAACGAGCCCTCGTCGCCTTCGAAGCTGTCGATCGACCGGACCAGGTGGAGGAAGACGTCGCCGGTTAGGTCGTCGGGCGACGCCGCCCCCCGAGCACCCAGATAGCCGGTGACCGCCGGGGCAAGATCGCGATAGATCGCCGCCCACGCCCAGTCCCCACCGGCGCGCGCGGCCTCGAGGATGTCTTCGAACCCGCTGCCTAAGCCCATGGTCGGCCCATGGTTACCCATCCCATGACTGTCCAACGACACAACATCGTGGGAGTTACGGGTCCGGATCGAAGTGCTTGTGTTGCTGGGGATCAATCGTTCAGCGCGGCCCCCGCGGGCGAATGGACGAATGTGCCGACCTCTTCTCTTCCAGCCGCGCCACGAGCTCGTCGAAGGAGCGTGCGAACTTGTCGATGCCTTGAGGCTCGAGCACGTTCGTAGCGATGTCTTCGACGTCCACGCCGATCGCCCGCAGCGCATCCAGGGCCTGACGCGCTTCTGCGATGTCATCCATCGTGAAGGGCGTGCGGCTCGTGTCACCGTGATGCTGGAACGCGCGGATCGTCGCTTCGGGCATCGTGTTGACGGTGTCGGCAGCGATGAGCTCCTCGACGTACATCGTGTCGCGGTAGGCGGGGTCCTTGACGCCCGTGCTGGCCCATAGCGGTTCCTGGGCGTGAGCTCCCGCGGCGGCGAGGTGCGCCCACCGCTCCGTTGAGAACGCGTCGGTGAAGATGCCGTACGCGACGCGTGCGTTCGCGATCCCGGCCTTGCCACGCAATGCGACCGTCTCGGCGCGCTCGGCACCGGCCATCTCGTCGAGGCGGCGGTCGACCTCGGTGTCCACGCGGGATACGAAGAAGGACGCGAACGAAACAACCTTGCGCGGGTCTCCTCCGGACGAGATGAAGCGCTCGATCCCTGCGAGATACGCTTCGATGACATCGCGGTAGCGCGCGAGCGAGAAGATCAACGTGACGTTGACCGACACACCCTCCGCCGTCAGCCGCTCGATGGCAGCAACTCCGGCTTCGGTCGCAGGGACCTTGACCAGCAGGTTGTCACGGTCGATCCGCTTGATCCAGTCATGCGCCTCGGCCACCGTCGCGTCGGTGTCGTTCGAAACCGCCGGAGATACCTCGACCGAGACGAAGCCATCGAGACGGTTCGACTCCTCCCACACCGGGTGCAACACATCACACCCGCTCAGGATGTCGGTGGCAACCAGCGACGCGTAGAGATCGATCACCGAGGCGCCCGAGCGCGCCAGCTCCGTGATGTGGCCGTCGTAGTCGGGCGAGGCCGTGATCGCCGCGGCGAGGATCGTGGGATTGGACGTGACGCCGCTCACGCCGTCCTCGGTGATCAACCGCTGGAGCTCCCCACTCGACACCAGGTCGCGGCGCAGGTTGTCCACCCAGATGCTCTGGCCTCGGGCTTTCAGTTCATGCAGCTTCGACATCGTCACGTCCTTTTCGAGTGAGGTGGGTATCGATGGTGAGCGCGTGCGCGACCGCGTTCCTCGATGGAAGCTCGACCATCTCGTCGTACGTCACGCGGGGAGCATGGTCTGCGTCGAATTGAACGAGGCGATCGGCCATCTCCCGGTCGAGAGCGACGCGGCCGACATCGGCCATGCGCGTTAGCAGGGCTTTCTGCACTTCGAACGACGTGCGGCCGAGGTCGTGAAGTGAACGGTGGTTGTGCACGCGGGTACCTAGGTCGACCTGACGCAGCGCCGAGGTTCCGAACCTCCGTACGGCATCGATCAATAGCCCGATGTCTACCCCGTACCCGGAGAAGAAGTTCAGGTCGAGGGCCGCGTCCCTACGGAGCGCGTACTCACCCGAGAGCGGTTGCACGATGTGCGCGAGCTCCGGATACAGCAGGTTGAGCAACGGACGGACGCCGAGTTCGGTGACGCGGCCCCCGGAACCTTCGTGGTCCTCGAGCAGCAGAGGTCGCCGGTAGAAGGCCTTCGTCATGACCAGCTCGGGCGACCGGACGAGTGGTCCGACGAGCTTCGTGACGAAGGCGGGAGTGAAGTTGCGGATGTCGGAGTCGATCCACACGACAATGTCGCCGCGCGCGACGGCGAGGCTCTTCCACAGAGCCTCGCCCTTGCCCCCGGCTTGAAGCCGGGGAGCGATGTCGTCGACATGGTGCACCCTCGCGCCGGACTCTTCGGCAACGACCGCGGTGGCGTCCGAAGACCCGCTGTCGATGACGATCAACTCGTCGACGACCCGCGGCATCAGAGACGTCCGGATCGAACTGCAGATCGCGCCGATCGTCGCCTCTTCATCGAGGGCGGGCAGGCAGACGCTGACCGTCTGCCCGCCCGAGACACTAGGCAACGCGCTGCCCCGCCGATGCCTCTGCGGGAACCGCGGGACGGACCGTCGCGATGCGCGGCACGAAACGCGTGCCCCTGATGAAGGCCGTCGCCACCGGGATGAGGAAGGTGAAGTACGCGACCACCATCTCGATCGAGGGATCCGGCGACCAGCCGAAGATCCCCTTCAGAAACTCCCCGGTCTGGCTCACGTCTGGGTTCAATAGCGCGACCGACGTCAGGTTCCACACGTGTTCGCTCGCGGTGGCGATGAACCCGACCTCCTGGAACTCGTGGATGCCCTTGGCCAGCAGACCCGCCGCGAACACGATGATGAGAACCCCGGTGACGCGGAAGAAGACGCGCAGGTTGACGTGGCGGCTACCGCGGTACACGAGGTATCCGGCGCCGGCCGCGATCGCGATGCCGATCAACCCTCCGACGAACTGCTCACCGCTCGACTCCGACCCGACGGTCGTAGACAGCATGAACAGCGCAGACTCGAGGCCCTCCCGGACGACGGCGACGAACGCGATGCCGGCCAGCGCGGTCGCCGACCCGGTCTGCACCGCGGCATCGACCTTGGCCTGGAGCGTTCCTTTGATGGCGCGCGCCTGACGGCCCATCCAGAAGATCATCCAAGTGAGGACGCCGGCTGCCGTGAAGGCGATGATGCCTTCGGTCACCTCCTCCGCCGTGCCCTCGAGCTCGCCGACGACGCCGAACACCACTGCGCCCGCTATCAACGACACCACTACCGCCGCGGCCGTTCCCAGCCACACGGTGCCGAAGTCGCGCTCGCGACCGAGACGCTTCAGGTACCCCAGCACGATCGCGACGATCAACGCCGCCTCCAGGCCCTCGCGCAACATCAGCAGGAATGCACTGCTCATCGGTTACTCCTCCTTCTTCCTTGATGTGGGGGCCGGAACGCCGTCGCCCCGACTCCGCCACAACATCGATGCACCAACTACCAGCAGAAGCGCGGCAAGCGTGAGAGCCGACGGCGTCGCTCCCCCACCGCTTGCAGAGCGATAGATCCATGAACTGAACGACTGGACGCCTCCGATCAACGGGTCCGATGCGAGCGATGCACCGGGCGCGAACGAGAGACGCCACCAGAAATACGTGATGTAGGTGCCGGCGACGATGAGTAGCAGCGCGCCGGCCACGCGCACGTGGCGCATCGCGGAGTGCAGCTTGCTTCGCAGCGCGTGTCCCATCGACGTCGCCCCGATCGACAGGATCACCAGGAACATGGCCGCGCCGGCGGCGTACGCCGCGACCGTCGCGAGTACCCCACTCATCCCGTCGGTTGCGCTCGCAGCACCGACGACGGCGAGGAAGACCGGGAGCGTGCACCCCAGTGCGGTGATCCCTTGCGCCACACCGAGCGCGACGTAGGAACGGAACGACCCGTTCACCGGTCGCATGCGGAGCCGGGTCGAGATCGAAGTTGAGCGTCCCGTCAGCATCAGGATGCCGACGCCGACGAGAGCGACGCCGACGACGAGCCCTGCGCGCGGAACCGCGCGAACCGCTCCATGCAGCCCAAGGGCCAGCGGCACGGCGAGCGCCACCAAGGTCGCCACGAATCCCAGCGCGACGGCAAGTCCGCGGATGAGCCCCTCGCGCGCCGCCCCGCCGCGCTGCCCTTCGCTGCCCATCGACAGAGAAAGGTGCGCTACGAGCAGCGGAAAGCCGCACGGATTCAGGATCGCAAGGGCGCCCCCCATGAACGCGAACGCCATGTCAGCTCGCTTCCGCCTGCGTCAGGTAGGGGGCCAGGACATCGCCGGCGCCCTGCGCGAGGAGATCCTCGGCCGCGGCGCGTGCAACGTCGGCAGGCGCGGCGCCGACCCGGTGCGTGATCAAACGGGTCGCGCCGTCGAGGGAGAAGACCGCCGCGACGAGAGAGAGCGAAGCGTTCTGCGTGATCGCGTGTGCCCCCACGGGGAGAGCGCAGTCCGCGCCCAACAGACGCACGAGATATCGCTCCGTTTCCCACGCCCGGTGAGCGTAGGGATCGTCGAGCGCCACTACGGTGTCGTGTGCGCTCCCCGATATGCGCGTCTGCAGCGCGAGGAACCCCTGCGCCGGCGCCGGCAACATCTCCGTGAACTCGATCGTCTCGACGTTGGTGGGTTGGAGCCCGAGCCGGGACAAACCCGCCGCTGCGAGCAAGAGACCGTCGACATCCCCGGCCTCGAGTTTCTTGAGACGTGAATCGACGTTGCCGCGGAGCTCGACGATCTCGAGTTCCGGGCGGGAGCGACGGAACTGGGCGCGGCGACGCAGGCTCGATGTTCCGACGTGAGCGTACGACACGAGCGACGGCTCGCGCGTGACGAGCACGTCGTGGGCGTCGGCGCGCGATGGGACCGCAGCGACGACGGCACCCTCGACATCGAACGCCGGCAGGTCTTTCGCGGAGTGCACCGCGACGTCGATGTCGCCGCGGATCAGTGCGTTCACGATCTCGTCGACGAAGAGGCCTTTCAGCCCGGCACTTCCCGCCTCGATCGGGGCTCCCGAATCGCCGCGGGTCGACATCGGAACGATCTCGCAGGCGTGACCGAGCGCCGTCAACGTGTCCCGGACGCTGGTCGCTTGCGCCATCGCCAGCGCAGAACGACGCGTCCCGATGCGAAGCCCCGCGCTACCAGAGGTCATGGACGATCTCCGACAGCGGCTTGCGGATCCCGGTGATGAACGGGGTGTCTTCCTTGGTGAAACGTCGTGCCTCGGCGTCACGGAGGCGACGCAGACAATCGACGATCTGGGTCAGGTCCTCGGCCTCGAAGGCGAGGATCCACTCCCAGTCGCCGAGTCCGAAGCCGCTCGTTGTGTTCGCGAGAACGTCGGGGAACTCGCGGCCCATCTCGCCGTGCTCGCGGAGCAGCGCGGCGCGCTCGGCCTTGTCGATGAGGTACCAGTCGAGCGTGCGCACGAACGGGTACACGCAGACGTATTTCCCGGGGTCGTCGCCCTTAAGGAACGCGGGAACGTGGTCCTTCGCGACCTCGGGCGGACGGTGCACGCCGGCGAACGCGTAGGTCTGGTCGAGCGCGCGTCCGAGCTCGCTTCGCCGGAACGCGGCGAGGGCACTCTGCACCGCGTCCATCGACTCTGCCACCCACCACATGGCCAGGTCCGCGTCGGGTCGGAAGCCGACGGCCGAGTACGTGCCCCGCACGTCGATGTCCTGCTGCTCTTTCAGCACCGCTTCTGCCTCGTGTGCGGCGTCGGGCAAAGACTGCGGTGCCTCACGTCGCGCTTTGAACGCCGAGTAGTACGTGTAGACCTGATCACTGTTCATGCAACTTCCTCCTTCATCCGGGGACCGATGTCGACGACATGATGGGTATGCGTGTTGGTGGGCGCGAGACCGAAGGCTCGCTCGAGTGCGCTGAGGACTTCGTTCTCTCCCGCGAGCGCCGCCCGCCGCGCTTCGGAGATGGCATCGTGTAAGACCTTGCCGTGCGCGCGACGCAGAGCCTTGGCGGCACGTTCACGTTCGCTACCCGCGTCGCCGAACGCCTCATCGAGCGCAGCGGCGGCGAGCTCCTCGAACCTCGTCCGCAAACCTTCGATCAGAGGAGCGACCGACCGTGCGATCTGAGCGGAGCGATATCGAGCCACCTCCCACGCGATCAGCGGATCAACCTCGGTGAGGGTGCGAATGCGGGCCGGGCTGTTCACATGCCGACGCAAACCATCAAGGTCGACGAGCTCGATACGGTCGACGCGACGCACCTCTGCCGCGACATTCCGTGGGAGGCCGAGATCGATGAGCACGAGCGGAAAGCTCCTGTGCGCGGTGATCGCATCGGCGGCATCGGCGTCGAGCAGTGGGGTGCGGGACGAGGCGCAGAAGAACACCGCGTCGGCCGCGGCGAGCTCCTCGGCGAGTGCGCTCATGGGAGCGGCACGTCCGGTGGCGCCCGCGAGGTTCTCGGCGCTCTGGAGCGTCCGGCTCACGACGACGAGGTCACCCGACGGCGCGAGCGCGTCGACGACGGAGCGGGCGATCTTCCCGGCCCCCACCAACAGCGTCCGGCGAGGTGCCCCACCGAGTGCGCGCGTCGCGGCGGTCACCGCAGCGGCACCCAACGATGCTCCGGCCTCGCCCATGTTCACGTCGCGGCGTACGGCACGACCGGCGCGGATCGCGGCTTCGAAGAGGCCGAGCAGCTCGACCTGACCCGACTCGGCCAGCTCCGCGTGCACGGCCTTGATCTGGGCGATGATCTCGGCCTCGCCGAACGACAGCGACTCGACGCCGGCCGCGACGCGGAACAGATGCGCGGCCGCGTCATCGCCGGAGTGCAGTCTCGTCATCGAACGGAGTACGCCCCAGCACACCCCCCGGTCCTCGGCCATGAACCAGCCGAGCCGTGATGCCTCGGCGGGCCCGTCGAGGACGGAGTAGATCTCGGTGCGGTTACAAGTCGCGACGATCGCTGCTTCCCGGACACCGGCCTGCGCGCGCAACTTGCGCAGAGCGGCGCCCACGTCGTCGCCGACGTAGGAGACGCGCTCGAGCACGTTGAGGGGAGCATCTGCGTGCGTGATCGCGGCCACTGCGAGCGTGCTCATCGCGCCATCTCCAACAGCCGCTCGACGTCGGCGACGTAGGCACCGAACGGAGCAACCTCGAGGTAGGTGCGGAACAGTTCCTTCGCCTCCGCCGGTCGCTCGAGACCCATCATCGTGATGAGTCCCTTCACGTAGAGGGCCTCGGGAAGCTGGGGCTGGATCTCGAGCGACCTGTCGACCGCGCCGAGCGCCTGCTTCGTCAGGCCCCCGCGGAACAGGATGAGCGCGACGCGAGCGTGCGCGGTGGCGTTGTTGGGATCGAGCTGCAACACCGACAGGTACTCGGTCATCGCACCTTGGAAGTTGCCGGCGCTCAGGAGTGCCGCCGCAAGGTCCAGGCGCGCGCTGACGTTGTTGGGGCGCTCCGCGACGCGGTCGGCGAAGAAATCGATCGGGTTCTGCCGCTCGGGCGTCTCCGACGCTTCCGCCGTCCGCTGTTCGTCCGCCATCAGCGAAGGAACGCTCGCGAACGCGAACGACAGCACGAGCAGAACGGCCATGAGGCGCGTCGCCCGGGTGAAGACGCCGACGGCGCCGAGCCCGGCCACCGCGACGAGCGCCAGGGCCGCGATGAGTACGACGTTCATGCCGTCCTCCGTTCGGGGCGCGTCCAGTTCCGTACGACGAAGACCGCCAGCGCTCCCCCACCGAGAAGCGTGACGACCGGGACGGCCCATGCGAGGAGGTTGATCCCGCGAGGCTCGGGACGGAGCAGCACCGACTCGCCGTAGGACTCGACGAACGCAGCCTTGATCTCCTCCGGCGAGCGTCCGGACCGAAGGCCTGCGGCGATACGAGCCCGCATCTCGCCCGCCACGTCCGAGGTCGAGTCTTTGACCGACAGACTCTCGCAGACCGGACAACGGAGCTCGGACGCGACCGCGTCGACTCGCTGATCGAACCTCGGCGCCTCGTTCGGCGCGATGGATAGCCAGATCGCCGCGCTGGCAACCCCGGCGATGCAGAGAGCCAGCGCAACGGTCATCTTGTTCACGCCGCCTCCTTCAGCATCTCGTCGATCTGCTGCGTGAGCAGGTCGTAGTTCACGGGGCCGGCGTGTCGCTTGACGACCTCACCCGAACGATCGATGAAGAACGTCTCGGGGATCCCGTAGACACCGAAGGCGAGCGCCGTCTCCGACTCGGGATCGCCGACTATCGGCCAGTCCCCGCCGCGCTCGGCCATGAACGCGCGCGACGCCGACGGATCGTCTTCGAACGCGATGCCGACGAAGGTGACCCCCGCATCGCGGTAGCGCTGCCACGCACCGGCGAGGTCGGAGTGCTCGATGATGCACTCGGTGCACCACGACGCCCAGAAGTTGACGACGACGATCTGACCCTTCAGGTCCTTCAGGGACACAGTGCCGTCGGTGTCGAGGCGAGCCAGTTCGAAATCGGGTGCCTGCTTACCGACGAGCGCCGACGGACGTGCCGACGGGTCGCGGGTGAGGCCGAAGGCGAACAGCGCGAACAGCACCGCGCTCACCACGCCGAGTACGAGGAATCTCTTCTTCATGCCGCCTCCACTTGGGTGCGCGGGGCGAGCGGACGAGCGAGTACGCGGCCGCCGGGGACGAGACAGGCGATCCCGGCGAGCACCATCAGCGTGCCTCCGGCCCAGATCCAGCTCACTCCGGGGTTGACGAGGAATCGGAACGTCGCGGTGTCGCCGCCACCCTCGACACCGATCAGTGACGAGTACAGGTCTTGGAACGCGCCGTACCGGATCGACGGCGTGCCGACCGGTTCGTTCGCGTTCGGATACAGGTTCAGCGACGGGTGCAGGACCCCGGCCCGTCCGTCCTCGCGGACCGTGGTGCCATCGTTCTCGCGCACAGTGGCGCGCGCTACTAGGACGGTGCGGTGCTCCTCCTCACGACGATCGAGGTCCTCGTAGGTGATCGTGCGGCCCCGGAAATCAACACTGTCGCCGCGGCCGAGGGTCACCTGCCGCTCGTGCGCGAACGACGACGACCACACGATGCCGACGGCGAGGATCGCGAGCCCGATGTGGATCGCGTAAGCGGCGTAGGAGCGGCGGTTCGTGACCACCGCGCGCCACACCGCTTGCATTTTGTGCGTGGGCCGCGTCAGGTGGGGACGCAACCTGCGCACGATTTCTGTCGCGTTCGCCGTTATCGCGAACGCCGCCAGCCCGAATCCCAGGAGTGCGTAGACGTTGCGGACGCCGGCGGCGGCGAGCGCCACGAACGTGCCGGCCCCAGCGATAACCGGCGGAAGCACGACGCTTCGGACGCGCTCCCACCGGCCGCGGCGCCACGGAAGCAGCGGTCCGGCACCGAGGAGGAACAGCAGCAGCGCCATCGCGGGGGCCGTGGTCTGACGGAAATAGGGGGCGCCGATGCTCACCTTGCGCCCGGCGATCGCCTCGACGACGAGCGGGAACACCGTGCCGGCCAGCACGATCGCGGTGAGGGCGACGAGGATCAGGTTGTTGCCCACGAAGAAGGCCTCGCGCGACAGGGCCGAATCGATCCTGCCCTTCGAGCGCATCTTCGCCGTCCGGAAGACGATCGCACCGAACCCGGCGACGATCGTTGTCATCAGAAGGCCGAGGTACATGGGACCGACCAGCGACTGCGAGAACGCGTGGATCGACGACAGGATGCTGCCGCGCGTGATGAACGAGCCGAACGTGACGAGAACGAACGTGCCGATCGCGAGGCTCGCGTTCCAGACCCGCAGCATGCCGCGCCGTTCCTGCAGCATCGCGGAGTGGATGAACGCGGTCGCCATCAGCCACGGCAACAGCGCGCCGTTCTCGACGGGATCCCACGCCCAGTAGCCACCCCACCCGAGCACGCCGTAGGACCACAGCGCGCCAAGGAGCAGTCCGATCGTGAGGAACCACCACGCGATCAACGCCCACCGCTTGGTCGACGTCAGCCACGTGTCGGTGGAGTTGCCGGCGAACATCGCGCCGAGCGCGAACGCGAACGGAACCGTGAAGCCGATGTAACCGAGGTACAAGAACGGCGGGTGGACCGCCATCAACGGATGGTTCTGCAGCAGGGGCAGCGGCCCACGGCCGTCGCCCGGTATCGGCGTCAGCTCCGCGAACGGAGCCGTCGGACCGAGAACCAGCATCAGGTAGAAGGCGGAGACGGCGAACAGGATCGTCAGCGCGAACGGGAAGTCGCCCTCATCCTTGGCCCGCCACCGGAACGCCACCGCCGCGATGTAGCCCGACAGGATCAGGTTCCACAACAGCAGCGAGCCCTCGTCCGCCGACCACAACGACAGCACCTTGAAGAAGCCGGGGGTGCTGCGGCTCGAGTTCTCGGCGACGTACGCAACCGAGAAGTCGTTCGACATGATCGCGACGAGCATCGTGGCGTTCGCCATCAGCACCGCGAGGAGCACGGCGTAGGCCGCCCGTCGTCCGCTCGCGCCCAGCGAGGAGTCCTTGCGCCGGCGCGCCAGCAGCGACGCGCCGAACCCGTAGAAGGCGAACGCAAGGGCGAGCAGCAGGGCGAAGCGACCGATGGCAGCCATCAGCGAGAAAGCTCCTCGGGCTTGGGCGCGCCACCCTCGGGCGGCGCGTATTCGGAACCGTGCTTGACGAGCACCGAGTCGGCGTGGAACACACCGTCGTCACCGAGCACGCCTTCGACGACGACTCCCTGGCCGTCCTCGAACAGCGAGGGGACTCCACGGCTCGCCTCGACGGGGAGCTCGGTCCCGTCGTCGGACACCACGAAACGGATAAGCGACCCGCCCCGCTCGATCGTGCCGCGCTCGACGAATCCGCCGACGCGCACCGGGTCCTCGCTGCGCGGGCCGGCCAACACCTCGCGCGGGGTCTTGAAGTAGACCAGCGTGTCGGCCATGGATTGCGCGCCGACCCACGCGAGTGCGGCGACCACGAGCGCGGCGCCGACGATCAGACGTTTCCTGGACATGTTGCTTACGCCGCCTGCCGTGCGGCGATCGCTTCACGCTTCGCGCGGCGCGACCGGCGCCAGAGTCGGATCAGGTACGTACCGGCGGTGAACTTGAAGACGATGTAACCGACTGCGAGGAATCCGAGGTCTTCCATCAGGCCCTTCCTTGGGTCGCGGGCTCAGGCGTCGAGCCCAGTTGGGTGGCGATGCGTTCGGCCGAGGTGATCCGTGCCGCGATCGCTTGAGTGGTGATCTGCGATTCGAGACGCCCGACGCGCATGCGCACGACGAGCAGGTAGTTGAAGAGGAGCATGCAGGCGACGAACATGGCGAGCAACGTCCACAGCATGATCGGAGCCATCGTCGGTCCGTCGGGACGGATCACCGACGCTTGCTGATGGATCGTCCGCCACCACACGACCGACAGGTGGATGATCGGAACGTCAATGAAGCCCACGATCCCGAGCACCGCGGCCCACTTGCGCGCGCGCTGCTTGTCGGCGGTCATCCGGCGGATGCCGAGGTACGACACGTAGATCATCAGCAGGATCGCGGTGGTGGTGAGACGCGGGTCCCACGTCCACCAGGTGCCCCACGTCGGCTTCGCCCACAGCGAACCCAGCACGATCGTGAGCACGGTGAACATCACGCCGAGCTCCGCGGCCGCGACCGACATCTCGTCCCACCGGCGGTTCTTCGTCTTGAGGTACGCGATCGAACCGATGAACACGATGCCGAACGCCTGGTAGGCGAGCCACGCCGACGGGACGTGGATGTACATCAGTCGCTGGACCTGACCCTGCACGGCATCCGCAGGTGCGACGACGAGCGAGAGAAGCGCGCCGATCGCCAAGGCTCCGATGGTCAGCTTCCCTAGGGTCCTCTCGGACTTCCTCGACAACAGCTTGGCCATCATCCGCTCTGGTCTAGTCATCGGTGCACTCCTCTCGCTCAGTTCGTGTCGTTACTTACAGGGACAGCAGGTACTGAACGAGGTCAGACTTCTCTTGGTCGTTGAGACCAAGCTCCATGAAGTCGTCGTAGTGGTTCACGACATCGTTCAGCGTTGCGAAACGGCCGTCGTGGTAGAAGCCACGCTCGTCGTGCGACCACAGACCCTTGAGTGGGGTCGTGCGGTACGCGTGCGTGGGCGAACGATCGGCTTGGAACGCATCGATACCGATCTCGGACGGAGCGTGCAGGTTGTGTCCGGGCTCGGTAAAGATCGGCGGTACGTGGCACGTCGCACACTGGGCCTTCTGGTTGAACACGACCTCACCACGCTGAGCTGCCGCAGCATCGAACGAGCCTGCGGGCGGCTTGGGGGCCGGGATCGACAGCTGGTAGTAGTGCAGTGCCGGGAGGTGCTTGGTGATGACGTCCTGATCCGGCGGCGTCTGCACGTGACCGAGGTTGTACTCGGCCGCAAGCGGGAACTGCTCGGCGTCATCGAGACGGGGGTCGTAGAAGCTCCCCTTGCCGTGCATCTCGAGGTTGCCGACGAACGCGTTCCAGTACGTGACCGAACCGAAGCCGGTCGACGTGTGGAGGTTGACGCCCGCGAGGCCGTAGGCCGGCGGGATCAGTGTCGACGCGTTCCCGCCGTCGGGACGGAACGCCTTGCCGTCGAGGAAGACCTCGGCGTCGTACCTGCCCGGGCCCCAACTGGTCAGCACCGTCTTCACGGTGTCGACATCGGTGTGCAGGTAGTCCGCAACCGGCTGGAGGTCCGGCGACAAGCTCAGGATCGTGCCGACGTCAAGGTCCTGGGCCGGCCACCCATCCAGTCGCTTCCCGATCCCCGGCGCGAACGAGTCGTCCACGTCCGAGTGACACAACGCACAGGTCACGCCCATGGTGGTGGCGTTGCCCTGCTCGTCGAACTTCATCTTGACGCCGACTACTGCGTCGAGCTTGAGCAGCGCGACGGTCGTCGCCGGGTCCTTCAGATCGACCTCTCCGGCTGCGATCGCGTCCTTGACGCTCTTCGGCAGCCGATCGGAGTCGACCTTCAGCCCAACGGCGAGCGCGGTCTCCGGGCTGACACCCGGGCCGACACCGCCGAAGCGCTCACCGACGACGGCTTCGTGAAGCTTGAGCGCGTCGCCGAAGAATCCCTCACTCGCGAAGGTCGAGTGACGGAACACCCGCCGTCCCTCACGGAACAGCTGGTTCGCATTGTTCGCGATCGTGCGGTTGAACCGCGTGGGCTTCTGCGCCGTATGTTCTGCGAACGACACGCCCGCGATCTCGAGCGTTGCACCAACCAGGAGACCTGCCAGAACCAGACGGCCGACCTTCACGGCGCGCCTGGTTCTGGAACGAGGCTCCTTTCTACCTTTGAGCACGAGGCTCCTCTCCTTTCCGTCCCCCCTTGCTGACGGATGGCGTGATGCCCATGGGAGATCTCTGATGTCCACTTCAGTCCTCCAGCAGGAATCCGTAGAGCGCGCAGCCGAGGACGGCCGCGACGACGTCGAACGCGACGAGCAGGAGCAACCAGCTGCCTGCTTCCGACGGTGTGACGTTCGGTTGCGATGCCTCGATCCCGGCGACGATCACCGGCGTCACGAGTGGGAAGACGATCAGTGGGAACAGCGCCTCGCGCGCGCGGTAACTGTGCGCGGCGAGTCCGAAGAGTGTGCCGACGAGTACGAGACCGGCGGTGCCGAGCTGCAGCGCCCCGACGAAGACGAACATCTGCGCGGTCGGCGTCAGGCCGAGGAGCACCGAAGCTGCGATCGCGAGCAGCGCTTCGAGAACGATCAACTGCAGCGCGATCGCTCCGGATTTACCGAGGTACAGCGCGGCCTTGTCGATGGGCGCCAGCACGAACGTTTCGAGCGCAGCGTTGTCGCCCTCGATCTCGTACGAGCGACGGATCACGAGGACCGCCGAGAACAGGATGGCCACCCACAGGAGGCCGGGCGCGATCTCGGATAGCGTGCCGATGCCGGGGCCGAACGCGAGCCCGAACGCGATCAACAGGGTCATCGCGAACGGCAGCACGGTCCCGAGGAGGTTCCGGCCGCGCGTCTCGATCAGCAGGTCCTTGCTGCCGACGGCGAGCGCGATCCTCAGCGCCGAGCTCACAGCGCTACCTCCGCCCGGTGATCGAGGTCGCGCACGATACGGCCGTTCGTGAGATCGACGGTGCGCGTCGCGAGCGCGTCTGCGTAGTCGTCGTGCGAGACGATCAGCACTGTCGCCTCTCGCCGCATCGCGTCTTCCACGATCGAGGTCAATGCTTCCCGCGCCGATGCGTCCAGTGCCGCGAAGGGCTCGTCGAGGAGCAGCAACTGGGGCGCACGCAGAACGGTGCGCGCGAGCGCGAGGCGCTGGCGCATCCCCTGCGAGTACATGCTTACGCGCAGGTCGGCCGCCCGTAGCAGGCCGACCCGCGCGAGAGCTTCGTCGATGTCCGGCTCGACAACGCCCCAGAGTCTGGCGACGAAAGCGAGGTTCTCGCGCGCCGTGAGGTCCTCGTAGAGCC
>JBOGWY010000213.1:0-3796 GCA_050694015.1 Actinomycetota bacterium
GCACCCAGTACCGCGGCCGCACCTGCCGCGCCCCCGACGTAGAAGTAGGCGGGCACCGACCAGATCCACACCGGTTCCTTCAGCGTGGGCCGGTCGTAGTAGGTCTGACTCTCGCTCATCGGCGTCCGGCGATCGCGGCCCCCAGCGCGACCGCGGCGAGGCCGACCATCGCTTTACCGAGCGCCGCCCATGCCTCGCCGACGCGCTTGGTCGGAGTGACCGGATCCGGGGGGAGGTTGTAGACCTCGGGCTCGTCGACGAGCAGGAAGAACGCGTTGAGCCCGTCGGTCCCGGGCTGCTCTTCGGCGGTGGCTCCGTAGAGGTACGCCTCGGTGACGCCGCGCTCATGGAGCTCGTCGACGCGAGCGCGCGCCTTCTCCTTCAGTTCGTCGATGTCGCCGAACATGATCGAGTCGGTGGGACATGCCTTGGCGCACGCCGGCGTCATGCCGTCCTGCTGGCGGTCGTAGCAGAGCGTGCACTTCCACGCCCGGCCGTCGTCCTCACGACGGTCGACGACGCCGAAGGGACACGCGGCGACGCACATGCCACAGCCGTTGCAGACGTCGGGTTGGATGAACACGCTGTCGAACTCGGTCCGAACGATCGACCCGGTCGGGCATACCTCCAGACACGCCGCGCTCTTGCAGTGTTTGCACACATCCGACATGAGCAGCCACGAGAAGTCGCCGAGCCCGGTCGTCTGCCCGCCGAGCGGCACCGGTCGCTCGATGAACGAGACGTGACGCCACGTCGAGGCACCGAGCTCGAGCGTGTTGTCGTAGCTCATGCCGCTGAAGTTCAGGCCGTCGTCGGGCAGCTCGTTCCACTGCTTGCACGCGACCTCGCACGCCTTGCAACCGATACAGACGGTGGTATCGGTGAAGAACCCGGTGGTCATCTAGCGCGCCCTCCGTCCCGGCTCGATGTTGCCGGTCAGCGCCTTCGACTCCTGTATCAAGACGTTCGGGTCGGCGACGAACGAGATCAGCTCGTTGGCGGAGTCCCCGCGCGCCAGGCCGCGGCTCCCCCAGTGGTACGGCAGTCCGATCTGATGCACGGTTCGTCGCTTGAGCCGAAGTGGTGCGATGCGCGCGGTGACGAGCACGCGGCACTCGATCCCTCCCCGTTCCGTCGTGACGGTCGCCCATCCTCCGTTCGTGAGCCCCTTCTCCGCGGCGAGCTCGGGCGATACCTCGCAGAACATCTCCGGCTGTAGCTCCGACAGCCACGACAGCCACCGCGACATCCCACCCGCGGTGTGGTGTTCGGTGAGTCGGTAGGTCGTGATCGCGTAGGGATAACGAGGGTCGTCGAAGGCGCGGTGGTAGCGGTTATCGCCGCGCTGCCACTGTTTGCGCGCCGGGTTCGACTGCTGCTCGTAGAGCGGGTTCGACATCACGCTCTCGTGCGGCTCGTAATGGGTCGGAAGAGGGCCGTCGAGCAACCCGTTCGGCGCGAAGAGCCATCCCTTGCCGTCGGCTTGCATGATGAACGGGTCGATGCCTGCGATCGTGTCGAGGTTCTCGGCACCCTCTTCCGGGCGGTAGTCCGGGGGCCGGTCGGGGATGAAGTCGGGCACGTCTTCCCCGGTCCACTGACCCTCCTCGGCATCCCACCAGACATAACGTTTGCGTTCCGACCACGGTTTCCCGGCGGGGTCGGCCGAGGCGCGGTTGTAGAGGATGCGCCGGTTCGCCGGCCACGCCCAGCCCCACTCCGGAGCGACCCAGTTCTGCTGCCGGCCCGGTCTCCGTCGCGCGGTCTGGTTCTCGTCGCCCGCGTAGCAGCCGCAGTAGATCCAGCAGCCGCATGCGGTCGAACCGTCGCTCGCCAGATCCTTGAACGCATCGATCGGCGCCCCCGTCGCGACGGAGTAACCGTTGATCTCCTTAAGGACGGCGGCGGCGTCGGGCTCCTGCGTCGGTCCCGCGACCGGGTAATCCCACGTGAGGTCCAGAACCGCCCGGTCCTTGGGATCGGTCGAGCCCTCGTAGAGCTTCCGGAGCCGAAGGCCGAGGTGGTACATGAAGTGCAGCTCGCTGCGCGCGTCTCCCGCCGGCTCGACGGCCTTGCTATGCCACTGCAACAGCCGCTGCGTGTTCGTGAACGTGCCGTCCTTCTCCGTGTGCGCGGCGCACGGGAAGAAGAAGACCTCGGTGTCGATGTCCTCAACCCGAACCTCGCCGCGTTCGATCTCGGCCCCATCGCGCCAGAACTCTGCCGTCTCGGTCGGCGCGAAGTCACGGACGACGACCCACTCGGCGGCGCGCAGTCCCTTCCGGTGTAGCGCGCCGTTCATCGATCCCACGGTCGGGTTCTCGCCCATCACGAAGTAACCCCTGACCTTGCCGTCGGCCATATCGGCGACCGTCGTCATGTGTGAGTGGTCGCCGGTCAGGTGCGGCAGGTAGTCGTAGCACCAGTCGTTGTTCTTCGTGGCGGCATCACCCCACCACGCCTTGAGCAACGACACGATGTACTTCTCGAACTCGCTCCACCAGCCGCTCTTCGACGAGTTGTAGCCGATGTAGGCGTCGAGGTCGGAGTCGTACGACGCCTTCGGCATCGGGAGGTATCCCGGCAACAGATTGAAGAGCGTCGGGATGTCGGTCGAGCCCTGGATCGACGCGTGCCCCCGCAACGCGAGGATCCCGCCGCCCGGGCGCCCCATGTTGCCGAGCAGGAGCTGCACGATCGCCGCGGTCCGGATGTACTGCACCCCGATCGAGTGCTGCGTCCATCCGACCGCGTAGCAGATCGCAGAGGTCCGCTCGGGCCCGGAGTTGTCGCACAGGGCATCGGCGACCGCGAGGAACATCTCGCGTGGGATCCCGCACACCTCCTCGACCATCTCCGGCGTGTAGCGCGAGTAGTGCCGCGCGACGATCTGGAAGACACAGCGAGGATCGTTGAGCTCGTAGTCGTGATGCACGGAACCCCTCTGCGTCCCCCGCTCCGACTTCGGCTCGCCGGTGAACATCTCGCGCTGACCGGCGGCGGGAGCGACGTCGTCCACGCCCTCGTAACGCCACGACGTTGGGTCGTAGGTCGTTTCGTCCTCGTTCCATCCTGAGAACAGCCCGTCGAGATCCTCGGTGTCCTGGAACTCGTCGGTCACTAGCGCCGGCGCGTTCGTGTAGTTGACGACGTAGTCCTTGAAGTAACGCTCGTTGGTGATGATGTGGTTCACGAGCGCGCCGAGAAACGCGATGTCGGAGCCGGCCCGGATCGGAACGTGGAGGTCGCACATCGCGCTCGTGCGAGTGAAGCGCGGGTCGATGTGTATCAGCCTCGCACCGTGTCGCTTCGCCTCCATCGGCCACCGGAACCCGACCGGATGGCACTCCGCCATGTTGGAGCCCATGATCAGGATGCAGTCGGAGTTCTTCAGGTCCTGCTGGAAGGTGGTGGCCCCTCCCCTACCGAATGAGATCCCCAGACCGGGGACCGTCGACGAGTGTCATATGCGCGCTTGATTCTCGATCTGGATGGCACCGAGTGCCGTGAACAACTTCTTGATCAGGTAGTTCTCCTCATTGTCGAGCGTCGCGCCGCCGAGGTGGGCGAAACCCATCGTGCGATTGAGTTTGGTGCCGTCGGCATCGTGGTCCTGCCAGTGCTCGTCGCGCGTCTTCTTGACGCGCTCGGCGACCATGTCCATCGCACGCTCGAGTGGGATGACTTCCCACTCGGTCCCGTTCGAGCGCCGGTAGAGGACGTCATGCACGCGATGAGCGCCGGTAACGAGCTGGAACGTCGCCGAGCCCTTCGGGCACAGGCACCCTTCCGAGAT
>JBOGWY010000214.1:0-15487 GCA_050694015.1 Actinomycetota bacterium
GCTGTGCATCGCGCCGGCGCGATGCGACCTGCCGCCGGCCGGCGTCAACCGGCCGAGTTCCGCCTCCTCCCGATAGATGCGTTCGTGCAACTGGAGGTAAACGCGTAACTGATCGGGCGACAACGCATCCTCGACGAGCAGGTAACCCTCACGTTCGAACGTGCGCCGCTCGTCGGGAGTAAGTCCCGCTCCAAGCGAACGCGGGGCGCAGAGCCGCCGCTCGTCATATGCGTCGGCCCGGGCCAGTGCTTGCGCGGTCACGCCGTTAAGACGCCGTCGCTCGGACGAAAGTTCGCGGACACTATGAACGACCTCGGCAGCGAGCTTCTTTCCAGATCTGAGGCCGGTATGCGGTCCGACATCTGGAAAGAACCGGTTCGCTAGCTGCCGGCCACCGTCATCTCGGAGATGAGCGTGGTGGCTCCGCCGTAGGAACCCCCGAAGGGCAACCACCGTTGGTCGTCGGCGACTCCTTCTATGCGCGACAGGATGTCGAGCATGGGGGCCGCGATCGTGACCTCCTTGACGGGCTTCGTGATCGTTCCGTTCTCGACGAGATGGCCCGTGACTCCCACCGAGAAATCGCCCGATACCGGATTAGTTCCCGAGTGGACGCCGTGGAAGTCGTGCACGAGGAGCGCGCGATCGGCGCGGTGGAGCAACTCGTCGCGCTTCTCGCCGGTGGGTTCGAACGCCATGTTGGAGGGTGACGGGCCCGGCCCCGACTTGAACCCGGCACGCGACGCGTTCCCGGTCGACTCGCGGCCCTCGCGATTCGCGCTCGTCAGGTCGTAGAGGAACGAGCGCAGCACACCGTTCTCGATGACGAGCGTTCGCTGCGTCGGCACGCCCTCTGCATCCCAGGGAGAGGAACCCGGCGCGCCTTCGACGCGACCGTCGTCGATCAACGTCACCTTCGCGTCGGCCACCGCCTCATCGATCCGTCCCGCGAACAACGAGCGTCCCTTCTGCACCGCCTCGCCGGTGAGCGCGCTCGCGATGACGCCGAGGAACTGCCCGGCGGTATAGGGATCGAGCAGGATCGGCATACGCGCGGACGGAACCTTGGTCGCGCCCAGCGTCGCCAGGGCGCGTTCGGCGGCGCGTGTCGCGACCTGTTCCGCATCGAGATTCCCGAGGCTGCGCGCGAGATCGAACTCGAAACCGATCTGGGTCTCGTCGCCTTCGGTCGCGATCGCGAGCGAGTAGCACCACGCGTCGGTCCGGCGGTAGGCGCCCGAGATGCCGGTCGACGTTGCGATCGCCACCTCCGAGATCGAGTCCGAGTACAACGCCTCTTCGACCGTGCGGATCCGGGGATCGAAGGTCCGGGTGATGCGCTCGAGATCGAGGGCGAACGCAACCTTGGTATCGGGCTCGACGTTCTCCTGAGACTCTTCGATCAGTCCGGCGATGTCCGGAGGCGACGCGTCCCACGCGGGGGCCAGCGCCACCGCCGGGTCTGCGCTCGCATGCTGCGCGTTCTCGCGCGCCGCTGCGACGACTTCGTCGAGGCCTCGTTCGCTGAGGACGGTCGTATGAGCGAACCCGACCCGTTCGCTATCGATGATCCGGACGCCGGCTCCCCGAGGCTCCGCCGACGAGAGCGATTCGACCTCACCGCCGTACGCCTTGACCGTGAAATCGCGTGAGTGGGTGACGAAGGCTTCCAACGACTCGTCACCGCGCGCCCGGTCGACGAGCATCGCGGCCATGTTCTGAAGGTCGCTCACGCTTCCGTCCCGCCCACGGTCATCTTCCCGAGCAGCACCGTCGACATCCCGTTCGTGACGGGCGCGTGTTGCCCGTCCTTGCCGCAGACGCCTTCCTTGCGGTCGTAGTCGGCCGCGATCGCGTCGATCACGCCGAGCACCTGGGGGCCGTTTCCGATCAGGTTCGCGCCGCGGATCGGATACGCGATCTCGCCGTCGACGATCATGTACGCCTCCGACATCCCGAAGACGAAGTTGCCGGTCGCCGGGTTCACCTCGCCGCCCGCGAACGTCGCGACGTACACGCCGCGCTGCACCGAACGGATGATCTCGTCGGGGTCGTCGGGGCCCGGAAGGAGATTCGTGTTCGTCATCCGCACGATCGGCAGGTGTGCATACGATTGGCGGCGACCGTTCCCGGTCGGCGGAGCATCGATCCTCCTCGCCGACTGCAGATCGCTCAGATGTCCGACGAGCACGCCCTGGTCGAACAGCACCGTGCGTTGCGCGGGCGTTCCCTCGTCATCGACGCCCAGCGAACCCCACGAACCGATCTCGGTCGCGTCGTCGGTGATGGTCACGTTCGGCGAACCGAACCGCTCGCCGCGACGGTTCGCGTACACGCTCGCTTCCTTGACGAGCGTGTCGGCCTCGAGGCCGTGCCCGCACGCTTCGTGGATCAGCACTCCGCCGGTACCCGGCGCGAGCACGACGGGGAACTCTCCCGCCGGCGACGGCTTCGCGTCGAGCATCTTGAGCGCCTTCTCGGCGGCCTTCGCTCCCACCGATGCCGGCGGTCGTCGTTCGAGAAGCTCGAAGCCGCCGGAGTGCCCCGGCGCGTCGAAACCGGTCGTGATACGTCCGTCGCGCGCCGCGACCACTTGCGTGGCGAAGCGGACGCGCGTGCGCGTGTCTTCCACCAACAAGCCGTCCGAGTTCGCGATCAACACCTTCTGCTCGACGTCGGCGTACGACGCAACGACCTGGCGGATCTCGGTGCCGGTCGCGCGAGCGGCACCGTCCGCCGTCTTCAGCGCGGTGGCCTTGTCCACGGTGGCAGCGCCGACGGGGTCGATGCCTACCGGGTGCATGACGGGCGGCACACTGCGGCGGAGGTCGATCGCCCGTTCGGGACCAGGCTCGTCCAGACCGGCGCGGGCGGCGCGGGCCGCTTCGAGAAGGGCGTCCTCGTTCAGGACATTCGTGTACGCATACGAGGCACGCTCGCGGGAGAGGACGCGGATCCCGGCCCCCGCATCGCGGCCCGAGGCGACGTCTTCGACCTTCGAATCCTCGAGCCTGAGAGCGCTGGAGCGGCGGTCCTCGACGAAGATCTCGGCCATGTCTCCGCCCTTGGCGAGCGCCTCGGCGAGCACTCTCTTGATGACCGATTCGTCGAGCACCGGCGCAGGATATTCGCGCCCCGGGCCACTCCCGGCGGCCGGGCGTAGGCCCGGCCCGACTACTCCTTGTCGTGCGGCCTCGCCGCACGACTTGCAGCACGGGGGCCGGGCCTAAGCCCGGCCCGACTACTACCGCTGTGGGACTTCGTGCCCTTGTGCGGAAGCGCGTTGGTCTTGTACTCTGCTACCGCAAACCACGGCGAAAACCCCGCGACACCGCGTTTTCCCAGTCTGAGAGCAAAGGAGTTTCGACCCTGACCAGCGACCACGATTTCTACACGCGCGAGCAGCGCGAGCGCTTGGGGCGCATCCACGCCCGCATGATCGAGGCCCGCAGGGAGCTCGACGCCCTGATCGGAGACGCCTATCTCAGGCCCCGAGCTTCGATCGTGCCGGTTCACTTCCTCGACCTCGCCTCAGCGGTTGAAAAGCTCCGCTGGGCCGAGAAGGAATGGCGGGAACTGGACCAGGAGTCGGCGGCGACCCGTGCGTCCTCCGGGGAGGCCGGTTCCTCCGAAACGGGGGAAGAGGACCTACTCGAGGAGCCCGACCCGGAGCTCGTCGACGCAGGCGGCCGTTAGGCCGCCTTTTTCATGCCAACCCTTTTGTGAGCACATAGCCGCGTTTTCAGGCGTGAAGTTGCAGAAGAGAACGCCGGCTTCGCGCTAAACACTGCTCCTGAGGGCCGCGCGCGCCTGGGGAAGCACGCGCAGGGGCTGGGGCATCAGCGGGAGCAGCGTGCGGGCCGCGCGTCTGCCCACTTGTACGGCGGCCTTCGTTGGGAGTCCCGCCTTCAGGCCGTAGCCGTCTCGGATCTCCTTCGGTAACAGCGCGATCTCGATCAGAGCCGTCGATTCCGCGAGCCGGCGTGGAACGAGCCTGATCGGTCGGATGATCTCGGCCGCGAGCTCGCGCGCCAGCGGAGTGACGACGACCTCGCCCGAGGCGATTATTTCGTCCATCCACGCGGCGAGGGCGTCGCTCGTCGCGGGGATCAAGGAGTTGGGGATGCCGAACATGCGCGCGACGACCTTGCTCTCGTCGTAGAGCTGGGTGCGTTCGTCGTCGACGAGCTCGCGCACGCACGCTTCGTAGACCGCGGTGGAGGTGTAGACGAGCGTCGCGAAAACCCAGAGCGCGAGGTGTGGGTCGTGCGCGGAGTAGGCGCGGCCGTCTTCCGCGGTTCCTCTTACCTCCGCGTGCACCGCGTTGACGTGGCGCATCATCTCGGCGGCTTCCTGCTTGGTGCCGAAGATGATCGTGAGCATGACGTCGAGCGTTCGTCGTAGACGACCGAACGGATCACTCTGGAAGTCGGAGTGCTCGGCGACACCTGCAGCAACGAGCGGATGCGCGAGCTGCATCAGCAGCGCGGCCCGGCCTCCGAGTAGGAGGACGGACTCGCGATTGACCTTCCAGATCATCGAGCCGGGGCCGAACAGCCAGTCGCTCACATCTGAATTATCGACCGCTCCGACCTCGTTCTGTCTGCACTTGACCCCTCCAGGTGGTGGTCATGTGCAGACAGAACGGCGGCGTGCGTCACTTCGGGGGCATGCGGAGCGCGCCGTCTAGGCGGATCACTTCGCCGTTCAGCATCGGGTTCTCGACGATGTGGCGGACGAGGGCTCCGAATTCGACGGCGTTGCCGAGCCGGTGCGGGTGGGGGATGCCTTCGGCGAGCTTTTGCCGGGCTTCCTCCGGGAGCCCGGAAAGCATGGGTGTGTCGAACGTGCCCGGCGCGATCGAGACGCAGCGGATGAGCTTGCTCGCGAGGTCGCGCGCGATCGGAAGCGTCATGCCGACGATGCCGCCTTTGCTCGCGGAATACGCGGCCTGGCCGATCTGACCGTCGAACGCGGCGATGCTCGCCGTGTTCACGATGACGCCGCGCTCTTCGCCGTCCGGCTCCTGCCTCGCGATCTGCGCCGCGGCGAGCCGGATCACGTTGAAGGTTCCGATCAGGTTCACGCGCACTACGAACTCGAAGCGTTCGAGATCGATCGGACCGCCGTCGCGCGTCAGCACGCGGCCCGGGAACCCGACGCCGGCGCAGTTGACGACGATATGCAGACCACTGAAGTCGTTCGCCGCGACGTCGACGGCGGCTTGCACCTCGGACTCGTTGGTGACGTCGGCTGCCGCGAAGCGCACCCGATCGCCGAGCTCCTTGGCGACGACCTCGCCGTTCGACGAGCTCAGATCGACGATGACGACCGACCCACCCGCCTCGAGCAGGGTCTTGGTCGTCGCCAGGCCGAGCCCGGACGCCCCTCCGGTGACGAGCGCGACCCTCCCCGAGACGTTCACGAGACCTCCGTTCGTTTATCTAGACGGCTTCTTCGGTTATCTAGACGGCTTCTTCGGTGACGCCGGGAACGACTTCACCGGTCGCCAGCACCAGCCCATCCTCGCATCTCGTCTCGACGCGCCCGTCGGAGAACTGCTCGTGATAGAGCGCCGCGTAGGCACCGTCCCGGGCGAGGAGCTCGGTATGGGAGCCGCGCTCGATGATGCGGCCGCGGTCGAGATAGATGATCGTGTCGGCCGCGAGGATCGTCGAGAGACGGTGCGCGATCGCGATCGTCGTGCGGCCCTCCATCAACGGGGTGAGGGCCTCTTGCACGAGCCGTTCCGAATGCGTGTCGAGCGCGCTGGTGGCCTCGTCGAGGATCAGGATCGATGGGTTCTTGAGGATCACACGCGCGATCGCGAGACGTTGCTTCTCGCCGCCCGACATCTTGTAGCCGCGCTCGCCCACTACGGTGTCGAAGCCCTCGGGGAGCTCCGCGATCCGCTCGTAGATGTGGGCCGCGCGCGCGGCGGCCTCGAGCTCCTCTTCGGTCGCCTCGGGATTGCCGTAGCTGAGGTTGCGTCGGATCGAGGAGTTGAACAGATAGGTCTCCTGGGTGACCATCCCGACGATCTCGCCGAGCGACTCCAGCCTGATATCGCGCACGTCGATCCCATCGATCGTGACGCTGCCGCGGTCGACATCGTAGAGCCGGGGTGCGATGTAGGTGAGTGTCGTCTTGCCCGCACCCGACGGGCCGACAAGCGCGACGAGTTCGCCGGGTTCCACGGTGAAGTCGACACCACCGATCGTCCACAGTCGCTTGTCCTCGGGACGTTCACCGGTCGGCCGGTCGTAACGGAACCACACATCGTTGAACGCGACCTCGCCGCGGATCTCCCTGGGGTCGAGCTCGAGCGCACCGTCCCGGTTGACGATGTCCCGTTCGAGATCGAGGTACTCGAAGATGCGGTCGAAGAGCGCGAGCGATGACTGGATCTCGACGTTGACGTTGAGCAGCTGACCCATCGGGAAGAACAGACGGCTCTGGAGCGTCGTGACTGCGACGATCGTTCCGACGATCTCTGGGCCCACGTTGCCGCGCAGGAACAGCCACCCGGCGAGCAGGTAGACGAACGCCGGCGTGATCGAGAAGAAGATCTGCACCAGCGCGAAGAAACCGCGGCCCACCATCGTGCGCTTGATCTCGAGTTTCGAGAGACGCTGGTTCTCTTTGCGGAAGCGATCGATCTCGTACGCCTGACGACCGAACGCCTTCGACAACAGGATGCCGGACACCGACAACGTCTCCTGCATGATCGCGGTCAGGTCGGCGAGCGATTCCTGCGTCTGGCCCGAGACCTCGCGCCGCACCTTGCCGACTTTGCGCGACAGAATCATGAAGAACGGCAGGATCGCGAGCGACAGCACCGTGAGCGGCCAGCTCAGGATCGCCATCGCGACGACGGTCGAGATGACGATCGTGATGTTCGCCAGGATGCTCGACGCGGTGTCGGTGAGCACGGACTGGACTCCCCCGACGTCGTTCGAGAGCCGGGACTGGATCTCGCCGGTGCGCGTCGAAGTGAAGAATCTGAGCGGCATGTGCTGCAGGTGTGCGTAGAGCGAGTTGCGCAGGTCCTGCATCACGTGCTGGCCGACGACATTGTTCGTGTAGGTCTGCCACAGGCCGAGCGCTCCGGACACGATCGGGGTCGCGACCATCACGCCGGCGACGATCAGAAGGAGGCGGAGGCGCTCGTCGGTCGAGCCGTCGCCGAGGATCACGTCGTTGAACACGACCTTGATCAACAGGGGGTTGATCAGCCCGAGTCCCGAGGTGACCAGGATCAGGACCCCGACCAGGGCCATGCGCTTCCGGTAGGGGCGGAAGACGTGCAGGATCCGCCGGAAGGTGCCGGCCCGGGCGGGCTGCTCGGGCCGGTCGGGCGGCGTGAGCCGGTGTCCTCCTCTACGTGCCAATCGCTCTCCGTTCTAGGGGCTTGCTCCGGTCTCTCCCAACAATGCTCGCGCCGCCCGGATTCCGCCCCGGCAAACGCGTTCTAAGCGCTTGCACCCGGGATATAGCCGGGTAAGGGCGCTCAAAACGCGTTTCTAGGAGGTGCGGAGGGCCATCACTACTCCGTCTCTCGTTGGGTTGATCCAGGCCCGGTAGTCCGGGTCGGAGAAGATGGCGCGGTTGGTGGCGTCGATCGCCGCGGTCCAGCCGGGGCGCACGTCCTCGTCGTCGGCCTCCCCCGTGACGCGGCCGCTCCAGAGCATGTTGTCGCAGATGAAGTAGCCGCCGACGCGCACGCGATCGCGCGCCGCGGCCCAGCAATCCGGGTAACCGTCCTTGTCCACATCGCAGTAGACGATGTCGAAGTCGCCCTCGACGGATGCGAACGAGGTCAACGCGTCGCCGACGTGGAAGGTGATCGGGCCGTCGAGCCCCGCGCGTCCCAAGAAGTCGAGAGCGTGCTTCTCGTTACGTTCGTCGCCGTCGCTGAGATGGATCTCGCCGTCGGGCCCGACCGCGCGTGAGAACCAGTAGGCCGAGTACCCGTAGCCAGAGCCGAGCTCGAAGATGTGCTTGGCCGCGATCGAGCGCGCCAGTATCTCGAGCGACCGGCCGCACAACCGCCCGATGATCGGGAAACCCTTCTCCTTCGCGCGCGCTTCCATCTCCAGCAGTACGGGCTCGTCATCGTCGCGCGTGAGTCCCTCCATGTAGCGCTCGACGGCGGGGTGAACGATGTCCATCTACAACCTCCTCTTATCCCGAAACGAGAGCCAAGAGCTCGTCATGCAGTTCTCCGTTCGTCGCGAGCACGAACTGACCGGGCCCGACGGTCTCCGAGTACGACCCGCCGGCCTCGCGCACGATCAGCGAGCCGGCCGCGGTATCCCAGTGATTCGTCGCGCTCTCGTAGTAGCCGTCGAAGCGCCCACACGCGACGCCGCAGAGATCCAGCGCGGCGGAGCCGTTCCGGCGCACGTCGCGGACGCGCGGGAGCAGATGCGTGAGGAGCTTGGCCTGCACCGCTCTAACCGATGCGTCGTAGCTGAAGCCCGTGGCGATCATCGCCTTGGGAAGGTCGTCCCGTTCGCTGACGAGGATCGGCTCTCCGTTGAGGAACGCGCCGCCGCCCCGCGTTGCCGTGAACATCTCGTCGAGGCTCGGGTGGAACACGGCCCCCGCTACGATCCCGTCGGCGTCTTCGACCGCGACGCTGACGCTCCACCAGGGGATGCGGAACAAGTAGTTGACGGTACCGTCCAATGGATCGAGGACCCATACGAGTCCGGAGGTCGAGTCCCTGCCGGCGCTCTCTTCGGTGATGAATCCGTCGTCCGGACGTTCGGTGGAGATGAAGGCTTGCAGGAACCGGTCGGCCTCGAGGTCGGCATCGCTCACGAGATCTGTGGGCGTCGACTTCGACTCCACTCCTCGCGGGGCTCCGCGGAAGCGTTCCAGGAGCAACTCACCGGCGCCGCGAGCGGCGCGCCGAGCGAGGTCGAGGAGGTCGGTGGGGTTCACGAACGCGCATCTTATGTGTGACGGGTCCTCGCACTAGTCACTCGTTCAACCGCTGTGGCCGCACGTTCAGAGCAGAGTTGCGCGAGCGTTCGTATCCTCAGTGCATGGGACTCCTACCGCAGCCGGTCGAAGAACTCCTCGAAGTAGCGCTCGTGTCGGAACTCACCGTGATCGATCCGAAAGGACGTCCGGTCACCTACCCGTTGATCCCGCTATACGACGGCCAGAAGGTCTATATGACGTCGAGCGTGCTCTTCTCGAAGAAGCTCGAGCACATCAAACTCAACCCGCGCGTCGCGGTGACGATCACCGATCCGGTCGCGGCTCCCATCGACCCCTTCCGCCGCATGACCATCCAGGGTGACGCTCGCATCGTCGAGGACAACCTGCACTCGGGCTGGGAACGTCTCCTTCCGTTGTGGATCGCGAAAGAGCCGATCATCAAAGACCTCGTCAAGAAACGCTTCGCGATGCCGCTGTTCTGGGAGCGCTCGATCATCGAGATCACTCCGCGCCGGGTGTTGCTGTGGAAGGACGGTCGTACGGACGCGGCTCCGGAGACGTTCACCCTCGAAGGGGCGGCGACATAGATGGCACGCTCGACCGTGCGCGAAGACGCACTTCTCGAAGACATCTCGACCTTCAACCACGCCGTTCTCGCGTTCATAGACGAGAGCGGCTATCCCGTTAACGCAGCGGCGAACTTCCGACCGAATCCCGAGAAGGGAACGATCGAACTCGACCGCCCGTCGTTGCCGTCGAACATCCCCCCCGATACCGAGGTGAACGTGATCTTCAGTCACGTGCGCCCTTACCCGGGCGTGGGTTACGACCAGCGTCGCTACGTCAGCGTGTGGGGCACCGTCACGCAGAGCAACGGAACGCTCGAGGTGACGCCGGCGCGGACGCACGGCTGGGACGAAGACCGGATGTCGTTCTTCGAGCTGTGCGAGCGGAGCGTCCCGGTGGCGCACGCCTACATGCAGAAGTTGAGCGAAGAACGCGGGGAGCCGGTCAAGGCAACGCTATCGCTGGGCTGGTTGATCTTCCTCGCTACGCGCGTCCCGTTCCTCACCGCAACGTTCGTTCCGATCCTCCTCGGCGCCATGATCGCGCGCGACGACGGTTTCTCCTCATGGTGGCTGATGCTCCTCGCGCTGATCGGGGGCTCGGCGATCCACCTCGGCCTCAACGTGGCCAACGACGTATCCGACGCTACGAGCGGCGCCGACGCCGCTAACGTGAACCCGACGATGTTCTCGGGCGGCTCCCGGATGATCCAGTACGGGATGGTGAGTCTCAAGACGATGCGGATCGCGGCGGCCGCCTGTTACGCCGTGGGCATCGCGATCGGTCTATTCCTCACCGCGACCCGCGGCATCGAACTGCTCTGGATCGGCGTCGCCGGCGTGTTCCTCTCGATCTTCTACACGGCTCCCCCGTTCAAGCTCGTGCATCGCGGTCTCGGAGAGATCGCGGTCGCGCTCGGGTTCGGCCCGATCATGGTGCTCGGCACCTACTTCGTCATCGCGCAGCAACTGACCTTCGAGGCGTTCTACGCGTCCCTACCAGTAGCGCTGCTGATCATGCTCGTCTTGTACGTGAACCAGGTGCCCGACCGGCCCGCCGACGAGAGGGCCGGCAAGCGCACGATCGTGGTGCGGCTCGGCAAGAGCGCGATCGTCAAGGGGTACGCGGCGTCGGTGATCGCTACCTATGTGCTCATCGTCGTGGGGGCCCTCACCGGCATCATGCCGATCTGGACACTGGCCGGGGTCGCCACGATCCCGCTCGCGCTCCAGGTCTACAAGGGTTTGAACTCGTACTACGAGAGCCCCTACGAACTGATGGGCGCGATGGGCAAGAACATCATGCTCCACCTGTTCACCGGCCTGCTTCTGATCGTAGGCTACGTCGTAGCCATCTTCGTCTAGCGCAGGTCGCTCGCCGTTGCCTGAACCTTGTCCCACGCTTTGCGCGCCGCGACCAGCACGGGATCCCATAACGGTGAGAACGGCGGCGCGTAGCCGAGGTCGAGATGGATCATCTCGTCGACGGTCATCTCGTTCCACAGCGCGGTGGCGACCGTGTCGATGCGCTTGGCGGCGCCTTCCTTGCCGATGATCTGTCCGCCGAGCAAGCGACCGGAGCGGCGCTCGACGATCAGTTTCGTCTTTATCGGCGCGGCGTCCGGGTAGTACCCGGCCCTCGTCGTCGAGTCGACCGTCGCGGTCAGATGCCGGAACCCCGCCGTGCGCGCGTCCTGCTCCCGTAGCCCCGTCCGGGCGACCTCGTAGCCACAGACCTTGGAGACTGCGGTGCCGAGGACGCCGGGGAACGTCGCGTACCCACCTGCGATGTTGATGCCGGCCACGCGACCCTCCTTGTTCGCGTGCGTGCCGAGCGCGATCGCGACCGGCGCGCGCGACACGAGGTGGAACTTCTCGGCGCAATCGCCCGCCGCCCACACTCCTTTGATCTCCGTTTCCATCCGGCGATCGACCTTGATCCCCTTGCTCGGCCCGATCGGGACCCCGGAAGCTTCGGCGAGCTCACTGTTGGGGCGCGTCCCGAGACCGAGCACGACGATGTCTGCGGGGACGACGCCGTCGTCGGTTACCACCCCCGATACCCGCCCACTCGTCGACTCGAAGCCGTCGACCGGCCGCGTCAGATGCACCTCGACACCCATGGCCTTGAGAGCGTCGGCGATCACCGCCCCCATGTCGGGGTCGAGTGCGTTCATCGGTTGCGGGGCGGCCTCCACGAGGGCCACGGTGAGACCGCGGTTCACGAGAGCCTCGGCCATCTCGAGGCCGATGTAGCCGCCGCCCACGATCACAGCGTTCTTCGGGGTTTCGTCGGAGAGATACTTCTCGATCGCGACGGCATCGTCGAGAGTCTGCACCCCGAAGATCCCTCGGGCATCGCTCCCGGGCCAGTCGAAGCGTCGCGGCGTCCCGCCCGTGGCGATGACGAGATGGTCGAAGCCTTCCCAGATCTGGTCGCCGTCACCGTTGCGGACCTGCACGGCCCGCTTGTCGAGATCGATCTCGGTCACCTCGTACCCGGTGTGGACGTCGATGTCGAAGCGATCCCTGAACACCTCCGGCGATCGGACCACCAGGTCCTGGAGCTCGTCGACAACCCCACCCAACACGTAGGGGATCCCGCAGGCGGAATACGAGGTGTAGTGGCCGCGCTCGAACGCAACGATCTCGAGTTCGTCGCGGCCGCGGCGTTTGCGCGCCTGCGACGCCGCGGTCATCCCGCCGGCATCGCCTCCTATCACCACAAGGCGTTCAGTCACAGAGTCAGGTTAACGGGGCTCCGACGGTGCAGGCCTTGCGCCAGATGTCGCGGTAGCCACCGGCGTCATTAGGCTATGGAGTACGCGCCCTCGTAGCTCAGGGGATAGAGCACCGGTTTCCTAAACCGGGTGTCGCAGGTTCGAATCCTGCCGAGGGCACAAGCAGCGAAGCTGCGCCATCGGCAGGATCCGTGGCCCAGCAAGCCAACGAGTTCCGAACATCCTGCCGAGGGCACCACGGCGCGTTTTTTTCGAACGCGCTTCGCGTAACCGAGGGGACTTTCTGCGCGCCTCCTGCGTCTTGGGGGCATGGAAAACAAACGGACGACCCAAACACGCTGCACCCGAGAACGACCCCACGCGCTCGCTCTACGCATCGCGCTCGCGTTCGCTCTGCTCGCGGGCGCTCTCCTGACCGCTCCGCCTCTCATCCAGGCGGAGGCGACGCCGGTCGTTCAGCCTCCGGCCGAGCGTCCCAACGTCTTACTCATCGTGACCGACGACCAACGTCACGACACGCTTTCGGTGATGCCCGGAGTACGTCGTTGGTTCGGACGGCACGGGACGCGCTTCCCCGAGGCCTACGCCGCCACGCCACTGTGCTGCCCATCCCGAGCATCGATCCTCACGGGCCGCTATTCCCATACCCATCACGTTTTTAACAACGGTGAGGACGCCGTCAGATCACTCAACCACAGCGTCACCATCCAACGTCAGTTGGACGACGCCGGTTACCGGACCGGGATAGTCGGCAAGTTCTTCAACGACTGGCCCACTCGCCTCGACCCGCCGGGGTTCGACCGCTGGGCCATCTCGGACCGCGGCTATTACGGCGCCGTCTTCAACGTCCAAGGCCGGACGAGGACGGTTTCGAGGTACGTCACCGACTACATCTCGGATCGAGCAGTTTCGTTCATCCGCGATTCGTCCGAAGGTGACCGGCCATGGTTCCTGTACCTGGCCCCCCTGGCACCGCACGGACCCTTCGCACCGGAACCGGCCTATGCGAACGCACCCATCCCGGCATGGGACCGCAACCCGGCGGTACTCGAGAAGGATCTCGGCGACAAGCCCGCAGCGGTGCAGGCACCGACCGTGAACCTCGACGACCGGCGGGTGCGAAGCGGCCAACTCCGCGCGCTGATGTCGGTCGACGACATGGTCGACCGCCTCTTCGCAACCCTGGAAGAACTCGGTGAAGCCGACAACACCCTCGCGATCTACACGTCGGACAACGGGTTCTACTGGCAAGAGCATGGCCTGAGCGACAAGAGACTCCCCTACACGCAGGCCATGAAACTCCCGTTGCTCCTGCGATGGCCGAACGCGATCGAGGCCGGACGCGTCGATCCACGACTGACGTCGAACGTGGATCTAGCGCCCACGATCCTCGAGGCCGCGCAGGTGGCGCCCAGAGACTTGCTCGACGGCGAGTCGTTGCTGCACGACGGTACGCGCACCACGGTCTTCTCGGAGTACTGGCGCGATGTAACCCAGAGAGAGATACGCGACTGGGCCTCCCTCAGGACGACCGAGTATCAGTACACCGAGTACTACGACGATGACGGTCGACGCATCTTCCGCGAGTACTACGACCTGACGAACGATCCATGGCAACTGCGCAACGTCCTCGCCGACCGCATCGACGGTAACGAGCCATCCGCGGAAACGCTCGCCGAACTTTCGGTACGCGTACAGATCGCGCGCCGCTGCGAGGGGACTTCCTGTCTCTTCTGAACGTCCTTGGAGTAACGCGCCGCCATGTCGAGCTGCAGCACCGAGAGGAGGTGACATGCGAACGAACAGCTCCGACGACCGCAACGACCTAGACGAACGTTTCGAACCGCACAGAGGTTCCAGAGGAGGAAAGAAGATGAGACTCAACTTCAAGCAGATCAGCATCTTGCTGGCGATGCCCCTGTCGCTCATCGGTGCGCTGGCCGCACCGGTTCAGGCGCAGGACTTCACCGCGATGGTGGATCGGACCGGGTGGGTGAACGTCATCTCGGGTTCGGCGACCGTCTCCGGCACCGTTTCCTGCCCCGAGCCCGGCAGCGTCTCGATCGAGATCATGGTCTCGCAGGAGCGGGGCAACAACACGTATCGGGCCACGGATTACCTGAACGTGGACAACTGTCTCGGTACCCAGGAGTGGCAGGGCAAGACGGACACCGACTACTCGGGGGAAGGGCTGGAACAGGGAGCCGCCGCTTTCGAAGTGCGCTTCTACTGGAGCAACGTGACCGAGGACAGCACGGTCGAGCGATCTCTCGCGGGGCAGCTGGTCGAGTGCACCAAGATCGGGACGCTCGGAGACGATCACATGAGCGGGACGCGCCGAAACGACATCCTCTGCGGTAGCCGCGGGAACGACACCCTCTTGAGCGGCCGCGGTGACGATGCGTTGCACGGCGGCCCGGGCGGAGACGATCTCCGCGGCGAAAGCGGGATCGACAAGATCTTCGGCGGTCTCGGCAACGACGGACTGTCGGGTGGGACCGGTAACGACAGACTCGTCGCGGACGAAGGTTCCGACCGTCTCAATGGGGGCACCGGTCGAGACTCGTGCGACAGCGGTCGCGGAGCGGACCGACTCCGGTCCTGCGAACAGGGCAACTAAGAAGCTTGACGGGTGAGGGCGAAAATCTCGCCCTCACCCACCGCCTAGGAACTGTCGATGTGGCTGCGGCGGCCCCACGCTCGTCGCCGAGGTTGCCCCCTTCGCATTCGGGAGCTATACCCACCGGAGAGGTGGGTACAGGAGCTCAAAGCTAGGAGCCGACCGTTACCCAACGGAAGCGGTGATCGGAGTAGTAGCGCTTGCGATCGCTCGGCCGGAACGTGCCCTCCTTGTCCCACCCGCCGGCGTGGACCTGAGAGTGCGTGAAGAACATGTCGACGCCTGCCTCGACACCGAGCTCGTAGAGCGCGTCGTGAAAGGCGTGCGGCGCGGCCGTGAAGATCTTCCACAACCTCGCGACGCGGCAGGTGCTCAGCGAACCCTGCCAGCAGCGGTCGACGTTCCAGTCGCCACCGATCACAGTCACGTTCGTCGTCTTGTCGGCGTTGTAGCGCGTGTCCATGAAGTTTTCGATCTGCTGCGCCCACTCGCCGCGCCAGTAGTTGGCGACCCGCACGGACTTCAGGTCCTGGGTCCGCACCAGGTGCGCGCTCAGGACCGGCACGCGCACGCCAGTCCCGCGCTCGGCGAGCAACGCGTGGGCGTGA
>JBOGWY010000215.1:0-2655 GCA_050694015.1 Actinomycetota bacterium
CCCTCGCGTACGTTCTCCTTGGCCCACGTGAAGCGAACGAGGTTGATCGACTCGGTCGTACCGCGCGTAAACACGATCGAGCGCGATTTGCGCGCCCCGATGAACCGAGCCGCGGCGTCGCGTGCACCTTCGTATGCCGCGGTCGCCTTCTCGGACAGCTCGTAGACACCGCGATGGATGTTCGCGTTCTCGGTCTCGTAGAAGCGCACGATCCGGTCGATGACCTGACGGGGCTTCTGCGACGTCGCCGCCGAGTCCAGATACACGAGACGTTTGCCGCGCGCGGTCGTCTCGAAGATCGGGAAATCCTTGCGGATCACCTCGGCGTTGAGGGGGGTTGTCATCTAGACCTTTGCTCCTTCCGCACTTTCCACCTCGGCCAGCTCCTCTTCGGAGAGGCCGAACTCCTTGGCGATCCCGCCATAGCCCTCGGCCTCGAGGCGCTCGGCGAGATCGAACCCTCCCGATTTCACCACTTTCCCGCCCATGAGTACATGGACCACGGACGGCCGGATGTAGTTCAGCAGGCGCTGGTAGTGCGTGATGAGCAGGATGCCCACCTCGGGCGACGCAAGCTTGTTCACACCGGCCGCGACGTGCTTCAACGCATCGATGTCCAGCCCCGAGTCGGTCTCGTCCAGGATCGCCAGCTCCGGCTCCAGAACGGCCATCTGCAGGATCTCGTTGCGCTTCTTCTCACCGCCGGAGAAACCCTGGTTCACGTAGCGGTCCACGAGCTCGGTCGGGATCTCGAGCAGGTCGACCTTCTCCTGCAGGTAGAGGCGGAACTGCATCGCCGACTTCTGGTCGTCTGGGTGGATCGAGTTGTAGGCGGTGCGCAGGAAGTTCACGACCGACACGCCGGGGACCTCCGTCGGGTACTGGAACGCCAGGAAGATCCCCCGGTGGGCGCGCTCGTCGGGCGCCAGGGCGAGGACGTTCTCGCCCCTGTAGGAGATCTTGCCCGCGGTCACTTCGTAGCCGGGACGACCGGTGAGCACGTACGCGAGCGTCGATTTGCCGGAGCCGTTCGGGCCCATGATGGCGTGGATCTCGCCCAACTCGAGGCTGAGGTTCAGCCCCTTGAGGATCTCGCGGCCCTCGACCTCGACATGCAGGTCCTCGATGTGCAGCAGCTTGTCGGCCATCGTCTTAATCAGCTCCTCACTTAGATGATTGCCGCGGGCCGACCATCACCAGGTCGCCCTCGATCTTGACGGGATAGATGTCGACCGGTTTCGTCGCCGGAAGGATGCGAACGCTTCCGTCGACCACCGAGAACCGGGAGCCGTGAAGTGGACATTCGACCTCCAGGTCGTCGACATCGAACTCGCCGCCGGACAGCTCGGTCTCTTCGTGGGTGCAGATGTCGTTGATCGCGAACACGTCGTCACCGACGCGGTAGAGGCCGACGAGGTCGCCGTGTGCGACGACCTGCTTGATCCCGTCCTTGGGGATCTCATCGAGCTTCGCGACGGTCTGGAAGTCGGCCATCTCTATACGGCCACCTCCAAGCGTTGCTCGCCCTCGACCTTCTTCGAGATCGACTCGGAGAGCTCGTCGCGCAGGGCGGTGACCCGGATGCGGTCGAGCACGTCGCGGAAGAACCCGAACACCACGAGTTTCTGGGCGGTGATGCGGTCGATGCCGCGGCTCATCAGGTAGAAGAGATGCTCCTCTTCGACCGGCGACACCGTCGCGCCGTGCGTGCAGCGCACCTCGTTCGCCTCGATCTCGAGCTGCGGGATCGAGCGTGCGATCGCCTCTTCCGAGAGGACGAGGTTGCGATTCGCCTGGTACGCGTCGGTCCCCTGCGCTCCCCTCTCTACCTTGATCAGACCCGAGTACTCCGAGCGCGACGTTTCCTTGAGCGCGCCCTTGTAGAGGAGGTCGGACGTGGAGTGCTCCGCCGCGTGGCTCTGGAGCGTCCGCTGCGCGAAGTGCTGGTTCGAGTCGGCGAAGTAGAGCCCGAGCATCTCGGAGAACGATCCTTCGCCCCGCAGGACGCTCTCGACCTGTGTCCGCGCGAACATCGAGCCCAGGTTCACCGCCAGGCTGCGCACGGTCGAGTCGCGATAGCCGGTGAAGCGCTGCGTCTGGAAATGGTGGACGTGACGTCCCCACTCCTGCAACGAGATGTAGTTCACGGTCGCGCCGCGCCGGGCTTCGACCTCGACGACACCGGCGCTCAGCGCGGGAGTATCGAACTCGCCCGACGAGAAGCGATCGACGAAGGTCACCGAAGCCTGCTCGTCGACGACGATCGTCGTGTGGGGGAAGGTCGAACCGCCGGAGGTGATGTGGCGCGACACCTCGATCGGCACCTCGACCTCGACCCCGCGGGGGACGTACACGAGGACACCGTCGGACTGGAACGCGGCGTGCAGCGCGGTGAACTTGTGCTCGTCGACCGCGACCTCGGTGAAGAAGTGCTCGCGGAGCAGATCCGGATACTCGGCCGCCGCGGTCGGGAAGTCGACGACCAAGACCCCCTTGGCCTTCAGCTCGGCCGGGATCTCGGGCGCGCTCCGGGTCACCACCGGTGCATCGAAGATCTCGAAGTCGAAACGGCGCACGTCGACGTAGCGCCACTCCTCACCTTTGGGATCGGGCAGCTCGAGCTTCTCGAACATGTCGAACGCCTGGCTGCGGCGA
>JBOGWY010000216.1:0-3451 GCA_050694015.1 Actinomycetota bacterium
ACCCCGACCACGCCAGCGACTTCCTGAAGGACCACGTCCATGCGGTCGTGGACCTCGAGGGCGAGATCGACGTGCTGGTGCATTGCCGCTCGGTCCACAACCGCTCCGGCATGATCTGCGCGCGCACGCTGATCGCCCTGGGCAAGGACCCCGAGGAAGCGATCGAGCTTGTCCGCGCTAAACGCGGCGACGGCCACGCCCTGGAGAACGAGCGCTTCGTGGAGTGGCTCCGCAAAGAGGAAACGGCCACGTGAAGAGGGGCCCCGAAGGGCCCCTCCAAGTGACGAGTTTCTGTACCGATTACGGCGCCAGGTCGATGACCAGCGTGTTCGCCGCCTTGTCGTGGATCGTCTGACGCTTCGGATCCCACAGCGGGAACAGCAGATCGATGATCCCCGGGATGAAGCAGAGGACGAAGAGCAGCGCGCCCACGATGTAACGGAGAGCAGCCTTGCCGTAGCTGACTCGCCCCCCGGTTGCCTCGTCGCGCACCTGGATCTTCATCGCCATCTTTCCGGGTGTCTGTCCCTTCTCTGATCCGTTGAAGAAGACGTAGTAGGCGATACCGACGAGCAACAGGATCACGTTCCCCAGGATCAGTGCCAAGAAGAAACCGGTGCCGCCCTCGAGCTCACCCGTCACCGGGTTGATCGACGGCTCTTCCGTGAAGTCGAGAACCCCGCCGAGGATCGCGCCGAGGATCAGGTTGACGATCCAGAGGATCACACCGTCGATCAAGGCGGCGACGACGCGCTTCCACCAGTGAGCGAGGACGCGGCCCTGCGCGTCGACGGGCTGAGCGGCCATCGGAGGAGCTGCGGGAGGTCCTCCCGCGGGTGCAGTCGCAGGTGGGCCCGGCGGCGGACCCCCAGGTGGCGGTCCCGAAGGTGGTGGCCCGGGCGGTGGCGTTTGCTGTGCCATGCCTCTCCTTTCCCTTTCCGAACGGCTACTGGCTTGCGTTGCTTGTTCGCGCGCGCCCGAAGCATGTCACCTCATGGGCCCGCGGATCGGGGTTTCCCCTCAACAGCACCGTGAACCCTAATCCTTGGACCCCCCGGAGGGAAGGACCCTTTGGGCCGCCGCGCCGCCTAGGAACCGGAGCGCCAGCGACTAGGACCGCTGCGCTTTCGCGATGCTCACCTGTTCGAGGAAGCTCTCCGCGGTCAGCATCGGGGCGCCTGCCACCTTCTGCCGGATGCGGTTGGCGAGGTCGGCGGCGAGGTTCGCCCGCGCGACCGGTGTCAGCTCGTGACGGCGCTCGAGGAAGCGCCGGATCGTCACGAGGTCCTCCTGGGTGACGGCGCTGACGTCCCACGTGGCGAGGTCTTCGACCGGGGTCGGAGGAGGAGCCGTGAACATCGACGTCGTCGCAGGACTCGGAACCGTATGGCGCCGCTCGCGCACGACCACCGTTCCCGCGGCCACGTCGCCCAGCCGCTGGTTGAGCTTCGTGACAACGATCGCGATCAGGCCGACGCCGTACGCGCCGGGCAGGATGTCGACGATCCGCAGCAGGTTGCGTACCGAGCTCGAGGTGAACCCCACCGGGCTCCCGCCGACCTTCACCACCCTCAGGCCCGTCCAGCGCTTCCCGGGCGTCTTTCCCGACGCGAGCGTCTCGAACAGCACGTCGTAACCGAAGTTGATGAGGAAGACGGCCACGATGAGGACCGCGAACCCAACGATCGTGGCGTCGCCGCCGGCGTCGACCTCGAACTGACTGGAAAAGCCGGCGAAGCCGAAGAGAGCGATGATTAGAGCCGTGATGACCGCGAACTTGATGAGGGAGTCGATCACCTGCGCGATGAAACGCGACCCGATGCCGGCGAGCGTCATCTCGACGTGGACGCCTTCGGGGGTGGGGATCGTGACCCGGTCTTCGTACTGCACCCGATGAATCTAGAACGGTTCGTCGAGCGCGGACAGCCTGCTTGGGCTCGGCTCGATCAGACGATCGCCTCGGCGAAGGGTCGTCCAGAGCGTCTCGGGCCGGGCGGAGTGCGCGAGCTTGGCAAGCTCTATCGCGTCGCCGCCGCCGACCTCGCGATCGCGCGGCGCAGATGGTCGGGCGATCCGCTGACGGCGAGACTCGAGGAGCTGGTGTCGCGCGCCCGGCCCCTCGTGTACGACAGCGAGGGCAAGCGCGAGAGCGTGGCGACGTTCTTCGGGACGACGTACTGGCGCCGCGTCGCAGAGCGGCCCGGCTTCCTGCTGCTGTCGGCGTTGTTCCTGTTCGGCCCGTGGGCTCTGACCGCGCTATGGGCGAAGAGCGATCCCGCGGCGGCGGTGGGACTGGTTCCCGGCGGCTTCGGTGGGGTCGAAGCCGGCGACCTCGGGTTGTCCGGCGCGGAACAGTCCGCGTTCGCGACCACCATCTTCACGAACAACATCCGGGTGACGTTCCTCGCGTTCGCCGCCGGGATCGCGGCGGGGATCGGGACCGCTCTGGTGCTCATCTACAACGGCACTTACCTCGGCGCCGTCACGGGACTCGCTTTCGAGGCGGGCTATGGCCGTTCGTTCTTCGAACTCGTCACCGCGCACGGCGTGCTCGAGCTGTCGTGCATCGTCGTCACGGCCGCGGCCGGGATGAGGATGGGGGCCGCGCTCGTGAGACCGGGGCCGGGGAAACGCTCGCAGGCGCTCGTGAAAGAGGCGCAGGTCGCGGTCGCGATCGTCCTTGGGACCGCGCCGTGGTTGGTGCTCGCAGGGCTCGTCGAGGGCTTCATCACGCCCGCCGGGATCGGCTTCGAAGCCGTGGTCGGGGTCGGCGTTTCGCTAGGTCTTATCTACTGGGGGCTCGTGTTGTGGCGGGGCCGAACCCCGGCAACCCCTACAAACGAGCCCGCGCCTTAGCCGCCAGATAGGCACCGACGCACGCGGCCCCCAATCGCTTCGGTGCCGCTTCGACCACCTCGGCGCCGCTGCGCCGGAGCTGAACCGCGACCCGCCGCCGCGCACTCACCACGTCCAGAGCCACCGCGGCCGCATACACGTCGCGCTCGGACGTCGGGGGTGCGGTGATCACCGCGTCGAGATCGGGGTCCGAGGCACTCGCCACGATCACGAGATGGCGCCGCGCCAGCACCGGCACCGCCTCGATCAGAGGACGGGCCGCGGCATCCTCGAGAAGATCCGTCAGAACGAGCACGAGAGAGCGCTTCGATCCGGACACGCTGCGGAACGCGAGCTCGTAGTCGCTGTCGATATCGCTCGGCTCGAGGTCGAACAGCGCGCGGACGACGTCGTCCCCACCGCTGCGACGCGGCGACACGCGGCGACGGATCTTGTTGTCGAACGCGAGCGCGCCGCAGCGATCGCCGAGGACGTTCGCGACCGCGGCGATCGCCGTAACCGCGTCGAGCGCGACGTCCAGGCGCGTGTGGTCTTCGAGCGGGGCCGCCATCAGTCGTCCGACATCGACGACACACATCAAGTCGCGGTCCTGCTC
>JBOGWY010000217.1:0-4297 GCA_050694015.1 Actinomycetota bacterium
AGCCCGGCGACCCTGCCGACGCCGATCGCACGGTCGAGGTCGTCGCGACCGAGGACCTCAAGTTCGACCCACCGGCGCTGGAGGTCACCGACGGCGAGACCATCACATTCGAAGTCACCAACGACACGTCTATCCCGCACGAGTTCGTTCTCGGCGACGAGGCCTACCAGGACTCGCACGAAGCGGCGATGGCCGAGGGCATGGATCACGAGGACAACGGCGTGTCGCTCGAGCCCGGCGCGACCGAGGAGGTCACCTGGACCTTCAGCGAAGCCGGTGAGGTCCTCTACGCGTGCCACGTCGCCGGTCACTACGACGCGGGCATGAAAGGGACCGTCACCGTCGAGTAGTCAGCTCTCCTGTTTGTTTCCTTCCTGGTAGGAGTAGCGCTCCTCCAACCACGGATCGGCGCGGTTGTGATACCCGCGCACCTCCCAGAAACCGCGACGGTCCTCGTCGAGTAGCTCGAACGACCGCACCCACTTGACGCTCTTCCACGCGTACAGGCGCGGGACGATGAGCCGCAGGGGATAGCCGTGCTTGGGCGCGAGGTCGGCCCCGTTGTGCGACCACGTGACCATCGAGGTGTCTTCCATCAGAACGTCGAGCGGAAGGTTGGCGGTGTAGCCGTATTCGGCGTGCACGGTGACATGGCGTGCGCCGGCACCCGGCTGCGCCATGTCCATCAGCACCTTCGTCTGCACGCCGCGCCACAGATTGTCGAGCTTCGACCATCCCGTCACGCAGTGGAAATCCGAGGTCATCTCGGTGCTCGGCAATGCCTTGAGCTCTTCGTAGGTGAGCTCGAGCGATCGTCCCACGAGACCGTTCACCGACAGGCGCCACGTGCGCGTATCGAACTTCGGGACGGGGCCCTCGTGGAGGACGGGCCATCCTTTCTTGAGCCGCTGGCCGGGCGGTACGCGCGCGGCCGCATGTTCCGGGAGCGCCGCGGTAAGCGAGTCGGCGTTGTCGGGGCCGGTGACATCAGGTCCGGTCGCGTCGTCGGGCAACGCGGCCCTGCGCTCGAGATCCTCCAGTCGCAGGCGGATCTGCTCCTGCATCTCGAGATCGCCCGCGGCGACCGCGAGGTCCTGCGCTTTCTCCAGTCGTTTGCGAGCTCGCCGGGCGCCGCGGTCGGCCCGGCCCGGCTGGGAATACTTGACGAAATTGTCCGCGGTCTCGATCAGGCGAAAGATCTTCGTGCGCTGATCAGACATCGGATCGAGTCTAGGGCGGCGGGCTCCTTATCGGCCCCCAGCGCCCCCTAGGATGCCGTCGATGCGGTGCCCGAATTGCGGCCACGAGAACACCGATCCCGAGGGCCTGTTCTGCTCACGTTGCGGGACGACGCTCGGTGAGGGTGAGAGCGAGGCGACGACCGAACTCGACGCCGACACGGTGGCCGAAACCGTCGCGGCCACCTCGAGCACGACCGAGCTGCGCTCACCGGTCGGCGAGACGGGACCCGAGCCCGAGCCCGAAGGAGCGACGGGCCCGCCCCCCCCTCCGCCCCCCTCGGTGATCGATGAGCCGCCGCCCCCACCCCCGCCGGTCGAGCGCGAACCGGAGCCCGTGGCCGCCGCGCCCGCGAAGCGGTCCTTCGTACGGGACCTCTTCGGCACGATCGGCGCGCGCCTCACGAGTTCGTGGCTCGACGTCACCGCCGCCGCATGCCTCGCGTTCCTGGTGCTGCTGTGCATCGGCGGCGTCCTGCTGTTGGGGGCCAAGTTGCAGTACCCGGCGCTCGGCGTAGGCGCGAACGCGATCGAGGTCCTCACGGGCCTCGCGATCGTGGCACTGGCGATCCTGAGAGCGCCGATCCATCTCGGGAACGTGACCGTGACCGTGCTCCCGCTCGGAGCGCTGGCCGCCGTCGCGCTCGGCACCCTGTGGTCGGCCCGCGCCGCGATCCGCGATCGGGGAACCGAGAGTAGAGCGGCGCTGCGCGGTGTACGCATCGCGATCCCGTTCGCACTGATCTGCTGGGTCGCGTCGCTGTCGTTCCGCTTCCGGGGACGCGAGGAGATCTTCGCCGGCGCGTGGGGGACGTTGTTCTGGGCACTTGTATGGGGAGCACTGTTCGGCGCGGCTGCGGGTGTTTTGGGGGATGCGCCGCTGTGGAGCACGATCCGCGCGAAAGTGCTGCCGGAGCGACCCGAGGGCGCGACGCGCGTCGGCATCTCCGCCGGCGTCGTGATGCTGGCGAGCGCGGCCGTTCTGTCGGCCTTCGCCCTGCTGTTGTGGGTGATCGTGGGGCTCATGCGGGGGACGCCGATCCGGGACTTCGGTGCCGGCGACGCGCTCGCGGCGGTCGTGTACCTGATCGCGTTCGCACCGAACATCCTCGGGATCATCACCGCGCTCGGGATGGGATCCGCCCTCGACGTCGGCGCGCGGGTGACGATCGCCCGCTCGCCCGTCGGACGGTTCGAGGAGATCTCGATGTTCTCGTGGGGTGGTGACGCCGCTCCGGTGTACGTCTTCCTGCTGCTCGCCGTCCCTCTGGTGGCGACGGTGGCCGGCGGCTTCTACGCGCGCCGCAAGGGGGCCGGCGCGCCGATGCTCCCGACGATCGCGTGGGCGGCGGCGTCGTTCGCGGTGGTGCTCTTTCTCATCGCGCTGCTAGGCGATGCGCGGCTGGGCGGCGGCCTGGCCGGCCGCGGGGTCGCGCACATCTCGGTGCACGCGTTCCGCACCCTGCTCCTCGCACTGCTGTGGGGCGCCGCGGGCGGCACCCTCGGATGGCGACTGGCCGCGCGCGCGAGATCGAGCCCGAAGGGAGCAGGTTAGAGATGGCCTTCAAGATCTTCAGTCACAGAGAGGTGGGGCCGCTAGCGTGCAACTGCTACGTCGTCGGCGACACCGAGACCAAGGAAGCGATCGTCATCGATCCCGGAGGCGACCCCGAGCTGATCGAAGCCGACATCGCGGCTGCCGGTCTGACGATCACAGCCGTCATCGCGACCCACGCGCATTTCGACCACGTCCTCGCCGCCGATGCGATCCGCGCCAAGACCGGCGCGCCGTTCTACCTGCACCAGGCCGACAAACCGGTCCTCGAATGGCTGCAAGCGTCGGGCCAGATGTTCCTCGGCATCGAGTTGCCACCCCCGCCCGACGTAGACACAACGCCGGATGAAGGCGATCGCCTGATCGCCGGTGGCGTCGAGCTCGAGGTGATCCATACCCCGGGACACTCGCCGGGCTCGATCTCGCTCGTGCACGCGGACGCGCTGTTCGCCGGAGACACGTTGTTCGCGGGCTCGGTCGGACGCACCGATCTGCCCGGCGGCGATACCCAGACGCTCGTCGACGCGGTGCGCAACAAACTCTTCCGCTTCGACGAGACGCTCCCGGTCTATCCCGGACACGGTCCCGCCACCACGATCGCCGAGGAACGGCGTTCGAACCCGTTCGTCGGCGACGACGCGCGCGGCCTGTGGAGCCCGTGATGCACGAGCGGTGGGAGGCCGTGGACCGCTACATCTGCGAGATGCTCGTCGGTGCCGACGAGGCGTTGGATGCCGCGTTGTCGGCGAGCGATGCCGCGGGACTCCCCGCTATCTCGGTGACGCCGAACCAGGGCAAATTCCTGATGCTGCTCGCGCGTATCCACGGCGCGCGATCGATCCTCGAGATCGGGACGCTCGGCGCCTACAGCACGATCTGGCTCGCACGCGGCCTCGTCGATGGGGGCCGCGTGATCACCCTCGAGGTCGATCCTCATCACGCCGAGGTCGCGCGCGAGAACGTCGCGCGTGCCGGGCTGGCCCGCGTCGTGACGGTGCGGGAGGGCCGCGCCCTCGATACCCTCCCGGAGCTCGCCGCGGAGGGCGTCGGTCCGTTCGATCTCGTGTTCATCGATGCCGACAAGCCCGGCAACCCCGATTACTTCGAGTGGGCGTTGCGTCTGACCAAGCCGGGCAGCGTGATCGTCATCGACAACGTGATCCGTGACGGCGAGGTGATCGATCCGGACAGCAGCGACGACGCGGTTCGAGCGGTGCGCAAGCTCAACGAGCTGCTCGCGGCCGAAGAACGCATCAGCGCGACCGAACTACAAACCGTGGGAAGCAAGGGATACGACGGCTTCGCGATCGCCGTGGTGAACCCGGTGGTCTAGTAGTTGTCGTCGCCCCCGACGCCGGCGTCCTCATCCGTATCGACATCGACATCGACGTCCTCGTCATCCTCGGTGTCGTCCACATCTTCTTCGAGGGGAGCGTCGCCGCCGCCGATCGAGATCGTGCCCGTCATCTCGTCGGCGTGGTACTTGCAGAAGACATCGAAGCTG
>JBOGWY010000218.1:0-4286 GCA_050694015.1 Actinomycetota bacterium
AGGCGGTGCTGGGGGTGCGGAGGCTGAACGAGCTGCTCGCGTCGGAAACGAGCGTCAGCGCGACCGAACTTCAAACGGTCGGGAGCAAGGGATACGACGGCTTCGCGATCGCCGTCGTAAACCAGGCTACCTAGTAGTTGTCGGCTTAATAGTCGTCGTCGCTCCCGGCGCCGGCGTCGTCGTCTTCGTCCACGTCGACCTCGACGTCTTCGTCATCATCGTCGTCGGTGTCGTCCGGGTCCTCTTCGAGTGGATCGTCGCCGCCGCCGATCGAGATCGTGCCCGTCATCTGGTCGGCGTGGTATTTGCAGAAGAAATCGAAGCTGCCGGGCTGATCGGGCACGGTGAAGGTCACCGTCGCGTCCTGCCCGTTGCCGGCCTCGACCTCCGCATCGAGATCGGGCGCGCTGAACGAGTGACTGACGCTGCCGTTATTCGTGAACTCGACGGTGACCCGGGCCCCCAGTTCCACGAGCAGCGAGGTCGGCTCGAAGTAGAAGTCGAACGCCTCGACCGCGACGGTCTGCGATACCGCGGCGCCGGCGTCCTCGCCCTCTTGCCCGCACGCGGGCGCGACGACGAGAACAGTTGCCGCCGCAAGCAGCATCAGCTTCCTCATCGGGGAGCTCCCGGCTACGAGATGTACGGCGGGACCGCGGGGAGTGGCACGCCGGGGTAGCGGTCGATCTCGCGCTCGAGGGTGACCTTGACCTGGTCCTCGCGCGTCCCGAGGCGCCGGTCGACCTCACGGAAGCCGAGGCGCTGCAGCCTGCGCAGCTCGCCGGCGTACGTCTTACGCACGCGGCCCTCGGGCGAGGTCAGGTAGATGTCGAGGTGGATCTTCTGCGTGACTTTCTTCTGTTTTCCTTCAGCCATAGCGGATGAGCCTACTAGAGGCTCGCCCCGTACATAGCACTAGATCCAGCCCTTCCGCTTGAAGTACGTGTACAGGAAGATCGTCTCGACCACCATGAACGCGACGAGCCCCCAGAACGCCGGGCGACTCCCGGCGTGCGGGTAGATCCCCACGTTCATCCCGTAGATACCCGAGACCAACGTCGGCACCGCGATGATCGCGGCCCATCCGGTCAGCTTCTTCGTGACGTCGTTCAATGCGGCCGTCTCGGCCGAGCGGGTCAGGTCGATCGCGGCGTCGGCGAGGTCGTCGATGTTGCGCACCTGGTCGCCGATCCGAAGGATGTGGTCCTCGACGTCGCGGAACAGCTCGCGCGTCTCATCCGGGATCTGATCTCCATACTCGGGGTCGAGGAGGACCTCGAGGACGCGGCGCAGCGGTAGAACGTAGCGACGCAGCCGCGCGGTGCGTTGCTTCACGTTGTAGAGCTGTTTCTGTACCGGCGCCGTCGGGGTCTCGAGGACGATCTCTTCGAGGTTCTCGATCTCGTCTTCGAGGCGGTCCGCGATCAACTGGTAGTCGTCGACGATCACGTCCATCAGCGTGTGCAGCAGATAGGCCGGGCCCTCTTTGAGTTCGGTCTCATCCTGGTTCCACCGCCTTTTCGCGGCTCCCAGCGTTCGGTCGGCGCCGTTGTGGAGGGTAAGTACCTCGCGCCGTCCGATGAAGCACGCGATCTGGCGCGGCTCGAGCTGTTCGTCGATCTCGTCGAGCTCGTGGAAGACGACGAAGAGGTGATGCTCGTAGTTCTCCATCTTGGGACGCTGGCGCGAGTGGATCGCGTCCTCGACCGCGAGCTCGGCGAGGCCGAACTCTTCCGCGATCGTCTCGATGTCCGCGCCGGTCAGGTTCGCGATGTCGGCTTCGGCCCAGAGGAGGTTGCCGCGTTCGACGCGCAGGTCGGATAGATCCGCGAGATCGCCGACCTCTTCCCAACCCTTCTCCGCGCTGTGACAGACGGCCATGAGCATCGCGTGAGGATACGACGGTAGTTACGGCTGTTCGGGGCGCGGCCCGCGTCCGGAGCGATGCAGGGCGAGACCCGAGATCGCTTCCATCGCGACCCGATCAGCTACCAGCGCGGTGATGTCGGCGTGATCGTACGGCGGCGATACCTCCACGATCTCGATGCCGGCGACACCGCGTTCGACCGCTAGCGTCCGCACCGCCCGGAGGAGCTCGCGCGACGACATGCCTCCCGGCTCGGGCGTACCGGTTCCAGGCGCGAACGCCGGGTCGAGGACGTCGACGTCGACCGAGAGGAAGAGGTGGCTCGCGTCCGCCGTTTCGTCGAGCACGCGTGCGATGACGGTGTCGATCCCATCGGCGACGACCTCGTCCATGCGGTGCCACCGGACGCCGGCGCCGCGCATCCAGGCGAACTCTTTCGCGAACGGCCAATAGCCGCGGAGACCGACCTGGATCAGCCGATCGCCCCGGATGACGCCTTCGTCGACGAGATGGCGGAACGGTGTGCCGTGAGCGCGCGTGACGCCCCAGTTCTCGAGGCCGGTGTCCGCGTGCGTATCGAACTGGACGATCGCGACTTCACCCGGGGAATGGCTCGTCATGAACCCCTTGATGTCGGGGTACGCGATCGAGTGGTCACCTCCGAGCACGACGGGTACTGCCCCGGTTGCGACGACCCGCGCCATCATCGCCTCGATCGCGGCGTGGCTCCGTTCGGGGTCACCGGGAGCAACCTCTGCATCGCCGTGATCGACGATCCGTAACTCGGCGAACGGATCCACGCCGAGGTCCATGTGCCATCCTTCGCTGCCGCCGCCGTCGAATGCGGTGCGGATCGCGCGCGGCCCGAAGCGCGTTCCGGGTCGATTCGTCACGTAATCGTCCATAGGGGCCCCGAAAACCACGACGTCGGCATCCTCTAGTCCACTCACGTCGAGCGCGAGCTCAACCTGGTGGAAAGTGATTCCGCCTGCGTACGATGGCTGTCCCGGTCTCGTTACCCGCATCTGTCGATCGTCCCACTTCCTTTAGTTCCGGTGGCCCTTTAATCTCGGCACCAACGCGACCGGTGCCGCTCGCTACCTCGGAATGGAGAGATCTGTATATGGGACATCCCGACCCTCGACTCGCAGAACGCGCCACGCGCATGTTGGAAGAGGAGACGGCTCGATTCGTCGAGCGGACGCCCCGCTCGGCTGCGATGTTCGAGCGCGCCGCGGCCTCGATGCCGTTCGGGGTCACCTCTTCGTTCCAGGCGGGGGACCCTCACCCGATCTATCTCGTGTCGGGTTCCGGTAGCCACGTCGTCGATGTCGACGGCAACGACTACATCGATTTCCACAACGGTTTCGGGGCCATGGTCGTCGGACACTCGCATCCGAAGATCCGAGCTGCGATCGAGCAAGCGGCCGCGACCGGGACGCACTTCGCGGCGACGACCGAGGCGGCGGTCGTGTTCGCCGAGGCGATCAAGGCGCGCTTCGGCGTCGAGAAGGTGCGCTTCACGAACTCCGGCACCGAGGCGACGATGGACGCGGTGCGTCTGGGCCGCGCGTTCAGCGGCAAGGACGTGCTGCTCAAGATCGAGGGCTCGTACCACGGTCATCACGACGCAGTGATGTATTCGATCGTCCCGTCGCTCGACTCGAGCGGTGAGGGCGAACGGCCCCCGACGGTCCCATTCTCGAAGGGGATCCCGGCCGAGACCGCCGATTCGACCACCATCGTCGCGTTCAACGACATCGACGCGCTGAGGGGTGTGCTCGAGGAGCGCGACGACATCGGCGTTCTCATCATGGAACCGATCATGATGAACGCCGGCATCGTGATGCCGCTGCCGGGCTACCTCGAGAAGGTGCGCGATCTGTGCACGAAGCACGGCGTCGTGTTGATCTTCGACGAGGTCAAGACCGGGATCACCGTCGCTCCCGGTGGCGCGACGGACATGTTCGGTGTGCAGCCCGATCTCGTTTGTCTCGCGAAGGCGATCGGTGGGGGAACGCCGGTCGGCGCGTTCGGGGGCCGGGCCGACATCATGGATCTGATCGAGCACGGCGTCGCCGCGCTCGGGACGTTCAACGGCAACCCGCTGTCGATGGCCGCGGGCGTCGCGACGCTCGAAGAGGTCCTGACCCCGGATGCCTACGAGCACCTGTCACGTCTCGGCACGCGCCTAGCGCAGGGATGCCAAAAGGCCGCCGACGCCGCCGGCATCCCCGCGATCACGACGGATCTCGGATGCAAGGGTTCGATCACGTTCCGGGATCGGCCGATCGAGCGCTACCGCGACTTCCTCGAGGTCGACGACTCGCTGTTCGAAGCGTTCTGGTACTGGATGCTCAACCGGGACGTCTACGTAACGCCGGGCAAGGAAGAGCAGTGGACGATCTCGGTGCAACAC
>JBOGWY010000219.1:0-4537 GCA_050694015.1 Actinomycetota bacterium
ATCGTGACGCGCTTGGGACGCGCCGCGTCGGTCGCGCGCGGCAGGAATGCCTCGTAGCCAGAGCCGTAGAGAACCGGTCGCGGGTTGTCAGACATGCCGCCGTCGACCGACACGTAGGTGCGCACGCCGGGGATGCGCTTGACGGTGCCGACCCGGTAAAGGGTCAGCGCCGACGACCCGACGGTCGCACGCCCCGGCTCGATGAACACGTCCGGTGCCGGCAGACTGCTGGACCCGAACTCGCGATCGACGGAGACGAGGATCCGCTCCACCGACTCGGCGGGGTCGGGCGTCATCTCGTCGTGAGTGTGAGCGATGCCCAGGCCCCCGCCCACGTTCAGCTCGGTTGCTTCGAAACCGAAATCGTCGCGGGCCAACGCGAGGAACGACGCGAGGCGCTGGATCGCGAGCTCGAACGCCGACATCTCGAAGATCTGGGAACCGATGTGCGCGTGAACCCCGGTGAGGGTGCAGCCCGGAACCTTGCTCGCTCGTCGTAGAGCCTCCATCGCGATCCCGTCGGTGAGCGAGAACCCGAACTTCGAATCCTCCTGTCCGGTCTGGACGAACTCGTGCGTGTGCGCCTCCACACCCGGCGTCACGCGGATCAGCAGCTTGGTCTCAACCTTCGCGTCTGCGATGCGCTCGATCTCCTCGAACGAGTCGACGACGATCCGTCCCACCCCCGTGTCGCGCGCGAGGTCCAGTTCCTGCGGCGACTTGTTGTTGCCGTGGAAGATGATCCGCTCGGTCGGGAACCCCGCCGCCAGAGCGGTCGTCAGTTCGCCGCCGCTGCAGACGTCGAGGCCGAGGCCGAGCTCCTTCACGACCTCGAGGACGGCGACGCAGCAGAGCGCCTTTCCGGCGTAATAGACGCGCGAAGCCTCGAGGACTGACGCGAACGAACGGGCCCGGCTCTCCAGCGTCCCTCGGTCGAGCACGATGACCGGCGTGCCGAACCGCTCCGCGAGTTCGACGGCATCGCACCCGGCGATCTCGAGATGACCGGCGTCGTTCTGGCGCGCGTTGTCGGGAAGTACCTCGTTCATGCAAACAGGTTACGGCAGGCTCTCGAGTTGTCCCGTGAAGACGAGCGCCGCGCTCCCACCCACCTCGACGCTGCCGGATCGCGCGCGCATCCCGATGTGACACGGCCTCTTGATCTCAACCCCTTGAACGACGTCGAGATCGATGTCTTCGATCCGATCGATGAGATAGAGGCCGAGAGCAGCGACCGCCGACCCGGTCCCGGGGTCCTCATCGATCCCGTATAGGGGGAACAGCCCCCGCGCGCGTACGGCTCCGGCCGCGGTCGCCGTGAAGCAGTACACCCCTAACCCTCGGAACTCGGCGAGTAAGTCGGCGCGTACATTCACGCGGCCGAGCGCCTCGAGATCCTTGACCGGGACGAGGAAGTGGGCCAGCCCGGCATCCGCGAACGCGGGCATCAAACGGCCTGGTCGACCGAGTTCACGTGCTTCCAAACCGATGTCGCCCTCGTCGAGACCCAGAGCCGCCGCGATGCGTCGCGTGGTCGAATGATCCCGCGCAACCAGGTCGGCTTCGGCTACGCCGGTACGCGTGAACCACAACAGCCCGTCGCGGGCGGTCACCTCCGTATCTCCTGCGGCGGAGCGCTGCGTGACGCGCTCGGAGGTGACGAGCTGTAGGTGCCGCAAGACCCATGCGGTGCCGATCGTCGGGTGCCCTGCGAACGGAAGCTCCGCGCCGGGCGTGAAGATGCGCACGTCATAAGACTCGGCGTCGTGTCGCATGACGAACGCCGTCTCGGAAAGGTTCATCTCGCGCGCGATCGCCTGCATCTGGTCCTTGGAGAGCTCGCCCGCATCGGGGAACACCGCGGCGGCGTTCCCCACGTACGGCTCCTCGGCGAAAACGTCTACCTGATAGAACTCCACGCTCACATGCGCTCCGGCGCGCTCACGCCTAGCAAGCCGAGACCGTCGGCGATCACGGCTTTCGTCGCGACACACAACGCGAGCCGCGCCTGGGTCAGCTCGGCGTCGTCCGTCATCACCTTGCAGTCGCGGTAGAACGCGCTAAAGGTCGACGCCAGCTCCTCGACATAACGCGTGATCCGTTGCGGCGCGCGGAACCGTGCCGCTTCGGGCACGACTTCTTCGTACGACGCGATCTTGCGCATCAGGGCGTCTTCGCTCTCGTGATGCAGGGTCTGCAACGGTGCGGCCCCCGGAGCGACTCCGATCCCTTCCGACTCGGCGCGGCGCAGGATCGAGCAGATCCGAGCATGCGCGTACTGCACGTAATAGACCGGGTTCTCGGGGGCCTGCTCTTTCGCCAGCTCGATGTCGAAGTCGAGCGGTGCGTCGATCGACCGCGTGAGGAACGTGTAACGGACGGCGTCTTTCCCCACCTCGTCGAGGAGGCCGTCGAGCAGGGTGATGATGCCGGCCCTCTTCGAGCCCTTGACCGCGGCGCCGCCCTGCACCAGACGAACGATCTGGACGAGAGGTATCTCGACGGTGGCGCGGTCGTGACCAAGCGCCTCCACCACGGCCAGAAAGCGCGGGACGGTGCCGTGGTGATCCGCGCCCCACTGATAGATCAGCCGGTCGAAGCCGCGCGCGAACTTGTCCTCGACGTAGGCGATGTCGGCGGCGAAGTACGTCGGCTCGCCGTTCGCCCGGATGACGACGCGATCCTTGTCGTCCCCGAACCGTGTCGACAGGAACCACACGGCGCCCTCTCGGTCCTCGATGTGGCCGTGCTCGCGCAGCTTCTCGATCGCGGCCTTCAGTGCTCCCGACTCGTGGAGCGTCGCCTCCGAGAAGAAGACGTCGAAGTCCGTTCCGAACCGGGTCAGCGTTTGTTTGATCGCTTCGATCATCCGTGCCAGCCCGAGGTCCATGAACACCCGCGTGCGCTCGTCGTCGTCCATGTTGACGTAGCGCTCGCCCACATCTTCCTTGATCTCGCGTGCAAGGTCGATGATGTACTCGCCCCGATAACCCTCGTCCGGGATCTGAGCAGCAACGTCGTGGAGTTCGAGGTAGCGCGCTGCCACGGACGCGCCGAACAAGGTCACCTGGCGCCCCGCATCGTTGAAGTAACACTCGCGCGTCAGGTCGTATCCGACCGCCTCCAACAGGTTCCCGACCGCGTCGCCGATCGCGGCGTGACGTCCCGTCACGACGTTTACCGGCCCCGTCGGGTTGGCGGAGACGTACTCAAGGTTGATCTTGGTCCCGGCCCCCTCGGTGCTGCGGCCGAAGGCCGCGTCCGGATCCGCGGCGCGACGCACCACATCGTGCAACCACGTCGGTGACAGATGGAAGTTGAGGAAACCCGGACCGGCGATGTCGATGCTCTCGACGAGATCCGTCTCCGGCATCCGGTCGACCAGTGCTTGCGCCACGTCGCGTGGTTTCGCAGCACCGCGACCCACGACCAGTGCGACGTTAGTGGCCCAGTCGCCGTGCTCGCGCTTGCGCGGCCGTTCGAACTGAGGAGTGGGCACATCGCCATTGGGGATGACGCCGTCGGAGACGGCGGCGTCGAGGGCCACCCCGACTAGCTCGGCGAGCCGATCGGTAACCACTGCGCCCGGGTTACGCGAGGAGGCGTTCGATCGTCTCGACGAGCACGTCGGGATCGAACGGTTTCGTCAGGTAATCGGCGACGCCGTAGGTCTTGCCCTTCTCGATGTCCGATTGCTGCGCCTTCGCGGAGAGGAAGACGACGGGGATGTCCTTGAGCGACTCGTCGGCCTTGAGTCGTTCGCACGTCTGGTAGCCGTCGAGCCTCGGCATCATGATGTCCAGGATGATGAGGTCGGGTTTCTCCTTCTCGGCGACCTCGAGCGCCTCCTCGCCATGGTGGGCGAGCAGTGTCGTGTAGCCCTCGACCTCGAGGTTCACCTGCAACACGCGCAGGATCGCCGGGTCGTCGTCGCAGATGAGGATCCGCTTCTCACTCATGGGGCGGATGGTATCCCCCGCCTCAGGTGCCCCCGTAGCGCCGCCCACCCCCGAGTCCGGCCCCACCTAAACTGACGCGTGTTGCCCCCGTAGCTCAGGGGATAGAGCACTCGCCTCCGGAGCGAGGTGCGCAGGTTCGAATCCTGCCGGGGGCACGGACAAAAGGGGTGCGCGGTCCCCATCAGGGTGCGTCAGCTCGGGTACCAACGTCACCCTGATGGTCAACTCGCGCTTCGTCGGGTCGTAGTTCGCTTCAAAGTTCAGCGCCGCCAATAGGTCGCGGAACTCCTCATCGCTCACGAGCTCCCAATCCACATCCAGAAGCGGCAGAGCGTCCACAAGTGCCTCCGCCGACTCCGGGTCGGGAACCTGCGCCATCTCCTTCTCAGCGGCCTGCATGACCCGCTGCTTCTTCGACCTCAGAGCAGCAAGCTCTTCGAGCCGGGCCCGAAGGTCCTCCGCGATCTCGCTGTCCGGCTCCTGTACCTCCAGGTTGGTCACCAGCCTCCGAATCCGCTTCTTGATCCCATCCAGATCGTCCCTCAGGCGATCCACCTCCGTATGCGCGTGGTCCGCTT
>JBOGWY010000220.1:0-7164 GCA_050694015.1 Actinomycetota bacterium
GTTCGAAGCAGAACTATGGACAGGCTCTGGACACCGTGGAGGATGCAGTACGTGGGTATCGACAAGCCTCCAGAAGGCTGCGTGTTCTGCGATCACCTCGCAGAGGATGATGATGAGAACACGAACATCCTCTATCGGGGCGACGAGGTGTTCGTGATCCTGAACGCGTTCCCGTACAACACCGGGCACGTGATGGTTGCACCGAAGCGTCACGTCGCAGATGTCGGCGAGCTGACCGACGAGGAGCGTTTCGATCTCTTCGATGTCACGTGCAAGTCGATCGAGATCATCCGCACCGCGATGAGACCGCACGGCTTCAACACCGGCATGAATCTCGGGCAGGTCGCGGGGGCCGGCATCCCCGGCCACCTCCACATGCACGTCGTTCCTCGCTGGGGTGGGGACACGAACTTCATGCCGGTCGTCGGGAACACCAAGGTGCTCCCCGAGATGCTGGCCGAAACCGCCGCCAAGCTCCGCCCGGGCTTCGCCGCGATCTAGTCCATCAGGCCCTTGACCCCTCCACTCCCGGGCGAGAGGGTGGCCCGATGGCACCAGATCCGCATGCACAAGGCTTCCAGGCCCTCGTCGACGGCGTCACCGGCTCCCAGGGTGAGTTAAAGGCCGCGGTCCGGCAGGCGCTCTTCGAAGGTGGGGAAGCGGGGGCCCTGGAACGTTTCGCAGGAACCGTCGAGAGGCACGCCTACAAGGTGACGGACTCGATGGTGCAGGACCTGAAGGCGGCGGGCTACACCGAGGACCATATCTTCGAGGCAGCCGTCGCCGTCTCCGTGCGCGCCGCGGCGATCCGCCTCGAAGCCAACGAGCGCGCGATGGAGGGCACCGGATGAGGGTCGAGCGCGTGTCCACGGGTCACCGTTTCAAGGAGCGGATGATCCTCAAGATCATCCGGGCGACGTCCAGGCGGGAACCACCGGACGTCGCCAAGACCCTGTTCTACCGTCCCGAATTCTTCGGTCGCCAATTCAGTCGCGTCCTCCACGCCGTGATGCGCGGCCCATCGCAGTGGAGCGTGGGAGAGCGCGAGCTGATGGCTGCGTTCACATCGCGCGTCAATGAATGCGTCTTCTGAACTCGGTCCCACGGCGCGGTCGCGTCGAAGCTGCTGGGAGATGACGTAACGGAATCGGTCCTCGAGAACTACCGAACGGCACCGATCCGCGAGCCCCTAAAGGCGATGCTCGGTTACCTCGAGAAGCTCACCCTCCGCCCCGACGAGGTCGGGCCGAGTGACATCAAGCACCTGCGCGAGCACGGCCTCTCGGATGTCGAGATCAAAGACGCAGTCTGGGTGTGCGCGCTGTTCAACGTGATCGATCGCCTCGCCGACACCTTCGACTTCGACATCATGGACCAAGCCGGCTTCGATCTAGGCGCCGTGAGCCTGATCAAACGCGGCTACGCGATCTAGCGATCTGTCCTACAAAACGACGGTTTCCGTCGTCTAGCTGGACAGATCTTCGATTATCAGGCTTTCGCTTCTTCTTTCTCTTTGTTCGCGGCGTCGAGGACCTTCTGGGCCACGTCGTGCGGAACCTCTTGGTAGTGCGAGAAGTTCCACGAGAAGGTGCCCTGGCCCCCGGTCATCGACCGCAGGTCGGTGGCGTAGTGCGTGACCTCGGCGAACGGGACCTTGGCCTTCACGATCTGGCGTCCGCCGCCGACCGTCTCGATGCCCTCGGGGATGCCGCGGCGCTTCTGGAGGTCGCCCATGATGTCGCCGGTGAAGCTCTCGGGCACCATCACCTCCAGCGTCCAGATCGGCTCGAGGAGCGTGACCCCGGCCTTCTCGACCGCGTCCTTCATGCCCTGGGAGCCGGCCAGCTGGAACGCCATGTCCGAGGAGTCGACGGAGTGGTACTTGCCGTCGTAGAGCTCCACCCTGAGGTCGATCATCGGGAAGCCGGTACCCACGCCCTGCTCCATCGCCGCGCGCACGCCCTTCTCGACCGAGAGGATGAACTGATTCGGAACCGACCCTCCGAAGATCTTGTCGTCGAACACGAAACCTTCGCCGCGCGGCAACGGCTCGACGCGCAGGTTGCAGATCCCGTACTGGCCGTGGCCACCGGACTGCTTCACGTGGCGGCCCAGGGCTTCGGCCTTCTGTCGCAGCGTCGAGCGGTACGGCACCTTGAATGGAACGTCGCCGACCTCGACCGAGAACTTGCGCTTCAGCTTCTCGAGAACCACGTCGAGGTGGGCATCGCCCATGCCCCACAGGATCGTCTGGTGCGTCTCGTCGTTGCGCTCGAGCTTGAGTGCAGGGTCCTCTTCGATGATCTTCTGAAGTCCGATCATCAGCTTGTCCTCGTCGCCCTTGGATTTCGGTTCGATCGCCTTCGGGAGCAGCGGCTCGGGCGGCTCGATCCCGGTGAAGACGATGGGGTTCGCCTTGTCGGCGAGCGTGTCGCCGGTGACGGTGTGGCCGAGCTTCGCCACGGCACCGATGTCGCCCGCGACGACCTCCGAGAGTTGCTCCTGCGTCTTGCCGCGCATCGTGAACACATGGCCGACGCGCTCGTCGGATTTCTGAGTTGCGTTATGGAGCGAGGTCTCACCTTTGAGAACGCCGGAGTAGACGCGGAAGAACGACACGCGGCCCACGTAGGGGTCGGTCATCGTCTTGAACACGAGCGCCGACATCGGCGCGTCCTTCTTCGCTTCGCGTGCCTCGCCGTTCTCGCCTTCGACCGGGGGACGCTCGAGCGGCGACGGGCCGGCCGACACGATGAGCTCGAGCAGGCGGTCGACGCCGATCAGATGGCTCGCGGAGCCCACGACGACCGGAAACATCGTGGCGTCGTCGACGCCTTCGTGGATCGCCTTGATCACCTCGTCGCGGCTGATCTCCCCACCTTCGAGGTAGCGCTCGAGTAGCTCGTCGTCGCTCTCGGCGACAGAATCGAGGAGATCGCTGTGCACCTCCTTGACGCGAGCCATACGGTCCTCGGGCACGGGCTGCTCGGTCGGCTTGCCGTTCGCGTCGTACTCGAACGCAACCTCGTCGATCACCGAGATGACACCTTTGAAGTCGTGCTCGCGGCCGAGCGGTAACGACACCGGCGCAACGGCCTTACCGAACGTCTCGCGCAACTGCTCGAGTGTGCGTCGGAAGGACGAGTTCTCGCGGTCGAGCTTGTTGATCATGATCATGCGCGGCAGTTGGAGCTGCTCCGCGTAGTTCCACGCGACCTGCGTCTGCACCTCGATGCCTTCGACGCCGGAAACTACGAAGATCGCGAGGTCGGCGACGCGCATCGCGGCCCTCAGTTCCCCGATGAAGTCGGCGTACCCGGGAGCGTCCAGGATGTTGATCTTGTGACCGTCCCACTCCACAGGGGCGAGGGAGGTCGATACCGAGATGCCTTTTCGTATCTCCTCTTCGTCGAAGTCGCAGACGGTGTTGCCCTCGGTGATCTTGCCCATCCGGGTGATCGCGCCCGAGCGGAACAGGAAAGCTTCGGCGAGGGTGGTCTTGCCCGACCCTCCGTGCCCAACTAGTACGACGTTGCGGATGTTCTCGGTCGGGTAGGTCTTCACACGTCCCCCTGTTCACCGTTCGTGCCCTGAGGCGCCCATGCTACCGAAGGCATCTACGCCCGGAACCGGTGGCGGGACGAGCGTGACGGTCGCCCCCTTTTCGCTTCCTCCTACGCACAAGCTGCGCTGAAGCGCTGCTTGTGCTTCGGAATCTGGGGGGACCCGCTCGCAAGCTTCGCTCCCGTCCCCCCAGACCCCCCTAGGATTCGCCCGTGCTCGATCAGAAGATCCGCGTCTACTGGGACAAGGCGATGAAACCCGTGGGCCGGTTCATCGGCCGGACCGGGCTGTCGCCGAACGCGATCACCTTCATCGGCATCGTCGTACAGGCGGTGGCGGCGTACTTCATCGTCCACGGTCGCCTTGCCGTCGCCGGCATCGTGGCGATCGTGGGGGGATTGCTCGACACCTTCGATGGGGCCGTGGCGAAGGCCCTCGGGCGTACCACGAAGTTCGGAGCGCTGCTCGACTCGACCACCGACCGCCTCGCCGACGCTCTGTTGTTCGGTGCCCTCGTGTGGCTCTATGGGGTCGACCCGGACATCCCGAGCCGGCGCTCGCTCCTCGTGGCGGCCCTCGCACTGGCGGCGCTCGTCTTCTCGTTCCTCGTGTCCTACGTGAAAGCCCGTGCGGAGGGTCTCGGTTACGAGGCGAAGGTGGGCATCGCGGAACGCGCCGAGAGGCTGGGCATCCTCGTGATCGGCCTCATCCTCGACATCATCCCGATCGCTCTGGGGCTGCTGCTGGCCGCGAGCGTCATCACGCTGCTGCAGCGCCTCCTCCACGTGCGCGCGCAAGTTCTTCGTGACCGGCACTAGGAGAGAGCGGCCCCCCGACGAAGGCCGCCTCCTGCAACTCGTCTACTACGGGTACGTCGCGGCCTCCGCGGTGGCTCGCTCGCTCCCCGAGTGGGTGAGCTATCCGCTGGCGCGCGCCCTTGGTCGCATCGCGGCCCGCCGATCGAAGCGAAGGAGCACCGTTGCGAAGAACATCGCGCGCATCACCGGCGCGCCGATCGATTCACCCGAGGTGCAGCGCCTGGTGATCGCATCGTTCGAGTCCTACGCGCGTTACTGGCTCGAGACCTTCCGGCTCGTTCGCATGGGCCGGGACTTCTTCCTCGAGCGGTGCATCAGCTTCACCCAGCACCGGATCGACGACATGCTGGCGCGTGGCAAGGGCGCGATCGTCGTCGTGGGGCATCTCGGCAACTGGGATGCCGCGGGCGCGTGGGTGGGGGCGCGAGGTAACCGCCTCGTTACGGTTGCCGAGGTCCTGCGGCCGCGGCGCATGTTCGATTTCTTCCGCGACCATCGGGCTCGCCTGGGGATGAAGATCTTTGCGGCCGAGAAGGGCGCGACCGATCACCTCGCGGAAGCCGTCGAAGATGGAGCAGTGGTCGCGATCCTCGGAGACCGCGATCTGAAGGGAACGGGACTTGAGGTGGAGTTCTTCGGCGAGCGCGTCACGTTTCCGCCGGGCCCGGCGTCTGTCGCGCATAGGACCGGGGTCCCTGTGATGGTCGCCGGTGTGTTCGGGATCAAGCTCGAGGACGGGGGATACGGGTGGGAGATCAAGATCGGCTCGCCTATCGACCCGCCCGCCGACCGCTCCATCGAAGAGATGACGCGCGTGACGCAAGAAGTGGCGAGGGAGCTGGAAGCGCACATCAGGGACCGCCCCGAGGAGTGGCACGTCATGCAACCGTTGTGGCCCGGAGATAGGTCGTGAGGATCGCGCTCGTCTGTCCCTACGCGTGGGACCGATTCGGAGGGGTGCAATCGCACGTCAGGTCGTTGGCCGCGGTGCTCCGACGTCGCGAGCACGAGGTTCTCGTCATCGCGCCAACGGCCGCGCGCCCGGAACCCGCCGACGGCGTGGCGTTCGCGGGTCGGACCGTGGACATCCCTGCGAACGGCTCGATAGCGCCGTTGTCGTTCGGCCCTGTGGCGACCGCCGCGGTTCGCCGGGCATTGCGCGATTTCGAGCCCGAGGTCCTGCATCTTCACGAGCCGCTGATACCAAGCCTCTCGTTGCTCGCGCTCTGGAACGCGCCCTGTCCAGCGGTAGGAACCTTCCACGCCGCGGCGGAGGAAAGTTCGGGTTATCGCGTGGCCCGGGCGGTGCTCGATAGAGCGGCGAACCGCCTCGCCATCCGCACCGCGGTGTCGGGGGCCGCCAAGGCGCTCGCGTCGATGTACTTCCCAGGTGACTACGTGATCACGCCGAACGGGATCGACTTCGAGCGTTTCGCGTCGGCGGTGCCGCGCGTGATCGGTTACCCGGGACGCCCGAAGGTGCTCTTCTTGTCGCGGCTCGAGAGGCGCAAAGGGATCGACGTGCTCTTACAGGCGATGTCCACGCTGTCAGACGTCGGATGCGAGCTGGTCGTCGCGGGCGACGGACCGCAGCGCGGCAGCGCCCAGGTGCGGGCTCCGCAACTAGGGGTCGACGCGCATTTCCTGGGCCGGGTCGACGACGACGACGTCGCTTCGCTCTTCAAGACCGCGACCGTGTACTGCGCGCCGGGCGTGGGGGGAGAGTCCTTCGGCATCGTGCTGGTTGAGGCGATGTCGGCCGGAGCGCCGATCGTGTGCTCGGATCTCCCCGGCTTCCGCGAGGTCGCGGCGGGAGCAGCAGAGCTCGTGCCGCCGGGAGACCCGGATGCACTCGCGGCCGCGCTCCGTCGGGTCCTCACCGATCCGGCGAAGCAGGCCGAGATGCGCGAGAAGAGCCTGCACCGAGCACACTTCTTCGACTGGGCCCGCCTGGTGCGCGACGTGGAACATCTGTACGAACACGCGACGCGGGCATGAACGACAACGCCACGATCGAAGCGACCGCGATAGTCAAGACCTATCGCCAGGGCGAAGATGAGATACATGCGTTGCGCGGAGTCGATCTCTCGGTCGCCGGAGGCGAGTTCCTGGCGATAACCGGGGCGTCGGGGTCGGGCAAGTCCACGCTCCTCCACATCCTCGGGGGCCTCGACCGACCCGATGCCGGTGAGGTGTGGATCGAAGGAACGACGGTGTCATCGCTGTCCGAGGAGGAGCTCGCCGTGGTACGACGACGGCGCCTCGGTTTCGTGCTGCAGTTCTTCAACCTTCTGCCGACGCTGACGGCCGCCGAGAACGCCGCGTTCCCGCTCCTGCTCGACGGCGCCCCCGACGCGCTCGCTCGCGCGCGCGAAACGCTTGCGACGGTAGGGCTCGAAGGCCGCGCCACGCACCGGCCCGCGCAGCTGTCGGGAGGGGAGCAGCAGCGCGTCGCGCTCGCCCGCGCCCTCGTGACGCGTCCCGCAGTCGTCCTCGCGGACGAGCCCACCGGCAACCTCGACTCGGCGACCGGGGCGGAGATCCTGAAACTGCTCAGGACGACCGCCGATGACGGCCAAACGATCGTGATGGTCACGCACGACCACAAGACCGCGGAGTACGCCGATCGGATCGTGGGACTCGCCGACGGCTTGCTCGCAGTTCCGGACCGATGACCGCACTCGGCGAGGTCTACCGGCGCGTCAACCTTCGTCATCTACGCCGCCACCGGATGCGGACGGTGCTCACCATCGCGGGGATCGCGGCGGGCGTCGCGTTGACG
>JBOGWY010000221.1:0-3618 GCA_050694015.1 Actinomycetota bacterium
CGCCTGCACGGTCGTCAAGTCGAACGGTGTGGCACCCCACGCGGAGATCATCACCGACCCCGACACGTGGCGCGCGATGGACGCGGGCAAGATGTCGGGGATCGAGGCGTTCGCCGCGAAGCGGCTGAAGATCCGGGGCAGCATCGAGAAGTCGCTGCAGTTCGAGACCCTGTTCGAGCGCCCCGATGCCGGCGCGGTTACGCACTCAATCCGCGATCTGCGCATACCCGGCGCGTCGATCTCCGCACTGATCGCGGGACCCGAGGGCGCTCCTCCCGTCGTCTTGCTCCACGGGCTCGGGGCGACGAAGGCGTCGTGGCTGACGGTGGTTCCGGCGCTGGCGAGCCATCACCGCGTCGTCGCGATCGACCTCCCAGGGTTCGGTGCGTCGTCGAAGCCGCTCGGCAGTTACAAGCCCAAATGGCTCGCCCATCACGTGGTCGGTCTCCTCGACGCGCTCGGCTTCGAGCGCGCTCTGTTGGCGGGGAACTCGATGGGGGGCCGGGTGTCGATGGAGGTCGCGATGTCCCATCCCGACCGCGTCGACGGCATCGCGTGCCTGTGCCCGGCCGCCGCGTTCACCTACCGGCCGGCGTTGTTGCTCGCGAAGATCCTTCGGCCCGAACTCGGCATGCTCGCAGGACGGCTCCCGCGGCGGCGCGTCAAGGAAGGGCTCAAGCAGCTGTTCGCCGACGCGTCGTCCGTCGACGATTCCTGGTACGACGCCGCGATCGACGATTTCCTGGATGTGTGGAAGAGCCCGCGGGCCCGCATCGCCTTCGCCCGGTCGCTCCGTCACATCTATCTGGACGAGCCCGAAGGGGAGACCGGTTTCTGGAACCGGCTCACTCGCATGGAGACCCCGGCCCTGTTCATCTACGGCCGGCGCGACGTGCTCATCACGCACCAGTTCAGCAGCAAGGTCCGAACGACGATCCCGCACGCGGAGGTCAAGGTGTGGAAGGACTGCGGTCACGTGCCGCAGATCGAGTTCCCCGACCGCACGGCCCGCACGATGCTGGACTTCTACGCCCGCACCACGGGCGCCAAAGCCGCCTCCTAACAAGCATGCCCATCAGACGATTTTGGGTGGGCGGGCCGGCATTATTGCTTGACTACGCGTAATCCGCGTTTTCAGGCGTGCGTTTGCAGAAGAAAACGGCCTCCGTTACAACCCCAGCCGTTTGGCTATGACTCGCTGGTGGATCTCTTGGGTGCCTTCGACGATCGCGAAGTAGCGCGCGTCGCGGTAGTAGCGCTCGATCGGGTACTCGCGCATGTAGCCGTAGCCGGCGAACACGCGCATAGCGGTGTCGGTCGCGAGGATCGCGGCCTCACCTGCTAACAGCTTCGCTATCGACGTTTCCTCGACCGGAGCGCGGCCTTCGTCCCACAACCATGCCGCTTTGTAGGTCGCGAGCCGGGCCGCTTCGACCGCCGCGACCGCGCGTGCGATCGGGAACGAGACGCCCTGATAGCTGCCGATCGAACTGCCAAACGCCTTGCGGTCCTTCGCGTACTGCACCGCGGCGTCGAGCGCGGCCTGCGCGACGCCGAGTGCTCCGCCTGATACAACGACGCGCCCGATGTTCAGCGTCGTCATGACGCGTTTGAAGGCGCCGTGGTCTCCACCCAACGCCGCTTCCTCCGGAACCTCCACATCTTGCAGGACCACCTCGCCGATCTCGGACGAGAGGTTCCCGAGCTTCTCGATGCGATTGACAGTCAGTCCGTCGCGATCGGTATCGACGACGAACAACCCCATCCCGTCGATGCCCGCATCGGGATCGGTGTAGGCGACGATGATCATGAAGTTGGCGATGGGTGCGTTCGTGATGAAGGTCTTGGTCCCGCTGAGCACCCAGCTCCCGTTGTTCTTGATCGCCTTCGTCTGGATCCCACGCACGTCGGAACCCGCGTTCGGCTCGGTGAGTCCGAACGCGCTGACGGCCTCGCCTTTGAGCGTCGGGATTAGGTAATGGCGCTGCTGTTCCTCGGTTCCGAACGCGTGGATCGGATAGGTGCCGAGGTGCGACGAGACCGACAACGCAGAGGCGAGACCGGAACAGACGTACGCGAACTCCTCGCGCAGCACGACCTCGGCGAGGACTCCGGCCCCCGAGCCACCCAGCTCTTCTGGGTAGCGGATGCCGAGGAGCCCCGCCTCACCCGCAGCCCGGAACAGTTCCATAGGAGTGCGCTCGGTGCGCTCAGCCTCCTCGACGCGAGGTGCGATCTCCCGGGCCGCGAACTCTCGTACGGAGCCGCGGAACATCTGCAACTCTTCGGGAAGCTCGAAGTTCACGGATGGTGCCCCATTTCTTCTGCAGTCGCACGCCTGAAAACGCGGCTATGTGCTCACAAAACAGTTGGAGGATAGAAGATGGGGGCATGGCAGACGTTCGTGGATATGCGGATCGTTCGGAGCGGGGGAAGCTTCGCTTCACGGGCCCCCAGGCGGGGTGGTTCCTCCACCAGATCATGACCCAGTCCTACGAGGACATGGCTCCCGGCGACGCCCGCGACACCGCCATGCTCACCGCCCACGGGCGCATGGTCGGGTTCATGGAGACGGTCACGACCGAGGACGCGATCTGGGCCCACTTCGAGCCCGAGCTGCTCGAGACCTTCCCCGAGGCGATCCGACGCTACGTCTTCGCGACGCAGGTCACCATCGACGACGTGACCGACGAGATGGCTCTGGTACTCGTGGTCGGCGACGACGTCCCAGACGTCGCCGGCGTCGTGCACAGGACGAACGCGTTGGGTATCCCCGCGGCGTACCTGTGGGTCCCGGCCGCGGAGAAAGAGGAGACGATCCGCGCGCTGAAGGAACGAGGGCTGCCCGAACTCGGTGAGGACGAGCTCGAGGCGATCCGCGTGAGCAACGGCGTGCCGCGCTGGGGCCGCGACATGGATTTCAAGACGATCCCGCAAGAGGTCGGCATCGAACGCACCGCGGTGCACTTCGACAAGGGTTGCTACGTCGGACAGGAAGCGATGGCGAAGATCAACTTCCGCGGCAAGGTGAACCGTCGCTTGGCGATCCTGGAATCCGATGCCACGATCACCGTCGGCGATAAGGTCTCATCCGACGACGGGAAGGTCGGCGTCGTCACGAGTGTCGCGCGCGACCGCGCTCTCGCCGTCGTCAAGCACACGATCGAACCGGGTGCGCGCGTTGCGGTTGGCGACGCGGACGCGAAGGTCGCCGGATGACGCATCACTATCAAGGCGACGACCTCATCGTTCACAAGATCGAGGTCGGCGAGTACGAGAACAACGTCTACATCCTGGAGTGCCCGGAGACCCACGATGCGCTGCTGGTCGACGCGTGCTTCGAGCCGGACATGCTTCTGAAGGAAGCCGAGGGAACGAACCTCGTCGGCATCGTCCAGACCCACGGACACTTCGATCACGTCCAGGCGCTGGGCGAGATGAAGGAGCGTCTCGGCGTTCCCGTCTACGCCCATCCTGGCGACGAGTACCCGATCCCGATCGATAAGGAGCTGAACGACGGCGACACGATCGCGTTCGGCAACCGGGAAGTGAAGGTGCTCCACACGCCGGGCCACACGCCGGGAGGGGTATGCCTCCTCTACGGCGACCATCTCGCCT
>JBOGWY010000222.1:0-6470 GCA_050694015.1 Actinomycetota bacterium
CCCCACCGGCGCGTTCGAGCTTGGTGGACCGCACGCCGACTGTGGCCTCACTGGCCGCAAGATCATCGTCGACACATATGGGGGCATGGCCCGCCACGGTGGCGGCGCGTTCTCGGGCAAGGACCCCACCAAGGTCGACCGCTCCGCGGCGTACGCCGCCCGCTACGTCGCGAAGAACGTCGTGGCGGCGGGGCTGGCGGAGCGCTTCGAGATGCAGATCGCCTACGCGATCGGGGTCGCGCACCCGGTGTCTGTGTTCGCCGAGACGTTCGGGACCGAAACCGTCGCTCCCGAAAAGATAGGAAAAGCGATCCTCGAGCTCTTCGACCTCCGGCCTGCGGCGATCATCCGGGATCTCGACCTGAGGCGGCCGATCTACCAGAACACTGCCGCGTACGGTCACTTCGGTCGCTCCGACAAGGACTTCACCTGGGAGCGTACCGACCATGCCGACGACCTCCGCAGCCTCGTCTCCTGATCGCGTCCCCGTAGCCGCGGTCGTCCCGCTCGTGCCCGCGTGGCGCGTCGACAAGACCTTCGATTACCTGATCCCGGACGACCTCGACGTGCGCGTCGGCAGCCTCGTTGCCGTCCCGTTCGGGAACCGCAAGCTACGAGGCATCGTGGCCGCGGTCTCCGAACTAGAGCCGGACGGAAAGCTGGCGTCGATAGAGCGTCTCGTCGTCGACGTGCCGGTCGCTACCGCCGCGACGGTGGAACTCCTCGACTGGGTCTCGACGCGTTACGTCGCGCCGCGGGGAAAGACGTTCGCACGCACCGTCCCGCCGCGGGTGCGCGTCAAGCCCCGAACCACGACTGAGGCGGTGCCTAGGAGCGAACCCAAAGTGGTGCCGTCCTATCGTGGGGGCGGCGAGCTGCTGGACGCGATCGCGACCGGGCGCACCGGTGTCTCCACTCTGCGCGTGCTCCCGGGCGAAGACCGGGGCGCGCTGATCTCGGAGCTCGTCGCGTCTGCCGTCGTGGTCGGGGAGGGGAGCGCGCTCGTGCTCGTTCCGGAGGTCCGCTACGGCTCGGCGATCCTCGACCGGCTCGCTCGTGAGTTCCCCACCTTCCGACGGATCGACTCGTCGGTGTCCGAGGGTGATCGCAGCCGCGGCTGGCTCGAGCTCGCCGAGGGACAGCCCCTAGCCGGGGGTGGACGTGGCGCGGTGTTCGCTCCCGCGCGACGGCTGCGTCTCATCGTCGTTGACGAGGAGCACCACCGGACCTACAAGGACGACAGGTCGCCGCGTTTCGACGCGCGCCGTGTCGCCGTTGAGCGCGCGCGGCGCGAAGGCGCCATCTGCGTTCTGTCGAGCGCGTCGCCGTCGGTGGAGAGCGGCGGCGCCGCGCGCGCGGGGAACTTCGGCTGGGTCGAACCTGATCGCGCTACGACGCGCAACGCCCGTCCGTTGGTCGAATTCGTCGACAAGGACCGCGATCGGCCGGTGACGCACGAGCTCCACGAGCGGATACGCGACGTCGTTCGTGCGGGAGGCAAGGCAGCACTCCTCGTGCCGACGCGCGGCTATGCCCGCGCGTTGTGGTGTGCAGATTGTCGTCGCTCGGTCCGGTGCCCTCGCTGCGAGGCGGGGCTGATCTACGGCCAAGGCACGCGGACCGTGCGCTGCCCCCGCTGCGCGTGGACCGCGGCGGCGCCGGACGTCTGTCCGTCGTGCGGTTCGACGGAGTTCCGTTTCGTCGGGGCAGGGAGCGAGCGACTCGCCGAGCAAGTGGCGAAGTCGTTCCCTCGCGCCGCGGTCCGGCGCGTCGACCCCGAGGTCCTCGACTCGACCGGTCCACCCACGGAGGGTGACATCTACGTCACCACCTGGATCGGCACCAAACCCGCGATCAGACCCGACGTTTCGTTGGTCGGGGTGCTCGATGCCGACGCGATGATCCGCCGTCCCGACTTCCGCGCCGGCGAGAACGCGTATCAGGCGATGGTCGAGATGGCGGAGTGGGCGGGGCCCGCATCCGACGGCGGCCGGCTCGTGATCCAGACCGACGAGGCCGGCCATCACTGCCTCCAGGCGATAGCGCGCGCCGATTACTCGTTCTTCCTCGAACGGGAGCTTCGCATCCGCGAGGAGCTCGGCTACCCGCCGTTCGGAGAGCTCATCAAGGTGGGTGTCTACGGCGCCGATCGCGACCGTCTCAGCGATGCGGTCACGGAGGCTGCGCGTGGCGCCGGTGCGCGCGTCCTCGGCCCGATCGATGTCGGCTTCGGTGAGGACAAGAGGCTGGAACTGCTGCTGAAATGCACGGACGCCGATGCGGTGAGCTCCGGTCTGCGAGATATCGTCACGCAAGCGCCGGTGGGCTCGCGTCTGCGCATCGACGTCGACCCACGTTAGAGAGAGACAAGGAAGAGGATGGCGGTTCTGAGGATCAGGCAGTTCGGCGACCCGGCTCTGCGTCAGCGCGCGGCAGAGGTCGAGGAAGTCACCGACGTGCACCGGCGGCTGGTCGCCGACATGGTCGAGACGATGCGCGCGGCCCCCGGTGTCGGCCTTGCCGGCCCGCAGGTCGGCGTGATGGAGCGCATCTTCGTATGGGAGGTCGGCGACGACCACGGCGCGGTGATCAACCCGAAGATCACGTGGGTCTCCGACGACGAGGTCGAGTGGGAGGAAGGGTGTCTGTCGTTGCCCGGCCTCTACTACGCGCTCATGAGGCCCGGCAACGTCCGCATCGAGGGGATCGACGAGCAGGGGGCGCCTGTCTCCATCGAAGCGGACGAGCTCCTCGCGCGCGTCTTCCAACATGAGATCGATCACCTCGACGGCGTGCTGTTCATCGATCACCTGCCCGAAGACAAACGCAAAGAGGCACTCACGATCCTGCGCGAGCAGGCCCTCGGGCTCCCCCCGTCCGTCCCACCGCCGGTGCCGAGCCATCCGGCCGAGGAAGCGCTCTGAGAACCGTCTTCTTCGGGACTCCCGACTGGGCGGTACCGACGCTCGTGGCTCTCCTCGACTCCGACATCGAGGTTGCCGGCGTCGTCACGAATCCGGACCGGCCCGCGGGACGAGGGATGGACCTCCACGCGTCGCCCGTCAAGGCCGTCGCTCTCGATGCCGACATCGAGGTGCGGCAACCCGACAAGGCGCGCGATCCCGAGCTTGCTCGCTGGCTGGCGTCGACCGAGGCAGACGTCGCGACCGTGGTCGCGTACGGAAAGATCCTCCCGGCCGATCTGCTGGCGACCCCGCCGCACGGTTTCGTCAACGTGCACTTCTCGTAGTTACCGCACTATCGCGGCGCCGCTCCCGTGCAGCGCGCGATGATGGAAGGCTGCGACGAGACGGGCGTGTCGATAATGGTCCTGACCGAAGGGATGGACGAAGGTCCGGTCCTGGCGGTCGAGCGCATGCCGATCGACGAGCACGCGACCGCGGGAGAGATCGGCGAACGACTGGCGCAGCTCGGCGCGCCGCTGCTCGTCGACTCCCTTAGCGCCTACGTCTCCGGCACGCTGCACCCCATGGAACAGGATCACGCCGCGGCGACCTACGCGTCGAAGATCACGACCGAGGAGGCACGCATCGACTGGGACACGTCGTGGGTCGCGATCAAGAACCTCGTGCGTGGGCTCAACCCGGCTCCCGGGGCGTGGACGACGCTGCGGGACCAGCGCGTCAAGATCCATTCCGTGCGCGAGGCGCCGGTCGCTCCCACTCTCGCGCCGGGCGCCCTCGACGCGCCGGCCGGGCCGCTACTCGTGGGAACGGGGGACGGCGTCCTCGAGCTCGTCGAGCTCCAGATGGCGGGACGAAAACGGATGACGGGCGAGGAACTCGCGCGCGGATTACGGATGACGGCAGGGGAGTCCTTCGTATACAAGTGAGAGCCATGTCTCGACTTCTTCTGTCCCCCTCGATCCTCACCGCCGATTTCGGGCGCCTGGCCGACGAGATCGAGACCGTGGCCCCCTATGTCGACTGGTTCCACCTCGACGTCATGGACGGCCACTATGTGGAGAACATCACTTTCGGCCCCTCGACGGTCGAGGCGATCCGACGCTCCTGCGAGCAGCCTCTCCACGTCCATCTGATGATCGAGGACCCCTCGAAGTACGTGCAGATGTTCGTGGATGCCGGGGCGGACCGGGTCTCGTTCCACCCCGAGACGGTGCAGGACCCCGCCGAGGTCATCGCGAAGATAAGGACGCTGGGGGCCGGGCCGGGCCTCGCGGTTCACCCGGATGTAGGTTTCTCAGCCGTCGAGCCCTTCGTGGGCGATCTCGACGTTGTCCTAATGATGACGGTTCGTCCCGGTTTCGGAGGCCAGGCGTTCCTGGATGAGGTCCTTCCGGATATCGAGCGCGCGAAGTACGTAGTTACTAACGGTGGGCATTCTGCCGAAATAGAGGTAGATGGTGGGGTCAACCTGTCCACGGTGGACAGGGCGGTCGCTGCTGGGGGCGAGATCATCGTCTCGGGAAGCGCTGTCTTCGACGGCGTCGATCCGGCAACAGCGGCGAAGCGGATGAGGGAGAGGCTGGACGAGTTGGAAGCGCAGGGGCAGTGACTCAGGATCTGATCCTGATCGCGGACGACGACGAGGACATCGTTCGGTTCGTTGAGGTGAACCTCAGGCTCGAGGGCTTCGAGGTCATCACCGCGTTCGACGGCGAGCAGGCTCTTCAACACGCCTACGATCGGATGCCCGATCTCGTGCTGCTCGACGTGATGATGCCGAAGATCGACGGGTTCGAGGTGTGCCAGCGGCTCCGTAACGACGCCCGCACGAAGAACATCTCGGTCATCATGCTGACGGCCAAGTCGCTATCGGCCGACAAGGTCGTCGGTCTCACCGCCGGGGCGGACGACTACATGATCAAGCCCTTCGATCCGATCGAGCTCGTGGCCCGCGTGAAGTCGGCCCTGAGACGTTCGCGCGAGATGCGGGCGATCAACCCCCTCACCCAGTTGCCGGGCAACGTCCAGGTGCAGCAGGAGGTTGCCGACCGGGTCGGGACCGGAGCACCGTTCGCGCTGATGTACATCGACATCGACAACTTCAAGGCATTCAACGACTACTACGGTTTCCTCCGAGGCGACGAGGCCATCAAACTCCTCGCGCGCTGCGCCGGCAGCACCGTCCAGAAGATCTCCGGTGAGGAAGGGTTCCTGGGACACGTCGGCGGCGACGACTTCATCGGGATCTGTCATCCCGACCAGGCCGAGGCGATCGCCAAGGACATCGTCGTCTGTTGGGACGAGGAGATCGCGAACCTCTACGAGAAGCAGGATCTCGAACGCGGCTTTATCGAGGTCCCCGACCGCCAGAAGCGTCTCCATCGCTACAACGTGTGCACGCTCTCGATCGGGATCGCCACCAACCTCGCGCGCGAGGTGCGCAGTCACTGGGAGGCATCCGAGATCGCCAGCGAGATGAAGTCCTTTGCGAAGCGTGACTCGCACTCGAGCTACCGGATGGACCGCCGCAAGAGGCGTGCGGTGCCGACGCCCGAGGCGGGAACGGCGACGCTTCCACCGACCACGACGACGCTGGACGAAGAGGCGGAGTCCACTTCGGGGCGGACGGGAAGTTGACTCGGTAGTCAAGTTTCTCTCGTTCGGCCTATACTGGAACCCAGCAAGCAGACGACCTCTTCGGGGCAGGGTGTGAACCCCGACCGGCGGTGACAGTCCGCGAGCCTGCAGATCGCTAGAGAACCGACCTGCAGGTTGACCCGGTGTAACTCCGGGACCGACGGTGATCCGGTGTAAAGCCGGTAGTCCGGATGGGAGAAGAGGGACACGACGGCGCGCGCGCGTGCGGCGTCTTCTCTCGCCGTCTCCCGCTTCCCCGAAAGAGTCGTCAGAGACGACGAGGTGAGCGTGGACGACCGGTTCTTCATGGCTCGAGCGATCGAGCTCGCGCGCATTCCTCTGCACACGTCGCCCAACCCCCGGGTGGGCGCCGTCGTCGTTCGTGACGGTGAGGTCATCGGCGAGGGCTACCACTTCGGAGCCGGCCGGCCGCATGCCGAAACCGAGGCGCTGCGCGGCGTCGACGATGCCCGGGGGGCCACCGTGTACGTCAACCTCGAGCCCTGTATGCACCGGGCCGAGACGCCCCCCTGCGCGCCGGCGCTCGTCGAAGCCGGGGTCGCGCGCGTCGTGGCCGCACTCGAGGACCCCGACGAGCGCGTCCGGGGCCGCGGCTTCGAATATCTGCGCGAGCACGGGGTCGAGGTAACGGGGGGCGTCATGGCGGCGGAGGCGCGGGCCCTCAATGCGGCCTTCATCCATCAGCGCACCACTGGCCGCCCCCTCGTCACGCTGAAACTCGCGCTGACTATCGATGGACGCCTCGCGGCTTCCGACGGAACCTCGAGATGGGTCACGGGGCCGGAGGCGCGCGCGGTGGTGCACCGTAGACGCGCCGAAACCGACGCGATCCTCGTCGGCTCCGGCACGGTGCTCGCCGACGACCCATCGCTCACCGCCCGCGAC
>JBOGWY010000223.1:0-2027 GCA_050694015.1 Actinomycetota bacterium
GCGGCCGAGCTTCCACTGTTCCACGAGCTCGTCGAGGACCTCGTCGATCGCCCCGACGTCGTCCTTCTCCAAGAGCCCCGCGGCGAGCAGCACACGCGCATGTGCCTTCGTCGCGAGAACGTCGTGGCCGAGCAGACGGATGTCGGTGGCGATCGACGCCGTCAACGCGACCATGTCGGGGTGTGGCCCTCGTTCGAAGCGGCCGCCCCAGATCAGGCTCATCAGCTACCCGCGATGACGTTTCGCCCACTGCTTCGCCGGGAGCCCCCACAGCCTCACGAAGCCGGCCGCATCCGAGTGATCGAACGCGTCGCCCTCGTCGTAGGTCGCAAGCTCGAGGTCGTAGAGCGACAGGGGCGAACGTCGTGCGACCGGCGTGCAGCCGCCCGGCGAGAACCGGAGACGGACGTCTCCGGTGACGTGCTGTTGCGTCGGCGCGGCGAATGCATCGATCGCCTCGCGCAGCGGTGAGAACCACAGGCCCTCGTAAACCAGGTCCGCCCAGCTCGCCTCGAGACGCTTCTTCTCGCGCGCGAGGTTCCGCTCGAGCGTCAGCGATTCGAGGTCCTGGTGCGCGGCGATCAACGCGAGCGCGGCGGGGGCCTCGTAGATCTCGCGCGACTTGATCCCGACGAGACGGTTCTCGACGAGATCGATGCGCCCGAAGCCGTAGGCGCCGGCGATCTTTCCGAGGGCCTCGATCGCATTGACGGGCGTCAGCGTCTCGCCGTCGATCGCCACCGGAACCCCGGCTTCGAAGGTGACCTCGACGTCCCGGATCTCGGGAGCCGACGCCGGGTCCGTGGTCAACGTGTAGATGTCCTCGGGTGGGCTCGCCCACGGATCCTCGAGCACGCCGCACTCGATGCTCCGGCCCCATAGGTTCTCGTCGATCGAGTACGGGCTCTTCTTGGTCGTCGTGATTGGAAGATCGCGCTCCTTCGCGTACGCGATCGTCTCGTCGCGCGTCATGCCCCAGTCGCGGACCGGCGCCAGCACCTCGATGTCCGGCGCCAGCGCGGACAGCGATACCTCGAAACGCACCTGGTCGTTGCCCTTGCCGGTACAGCCGTGCGCGACGGCTTGTGCGCCCGTCTGCGATGCGACGTCGATCAGCACCTGCGCGATCAACGGACGGGAGAGCGCGGACACCAGCGGGTAGCGGCTCTGGTAGAGCGCGTTCATCTTGAGCGCCGGGATCACGAACGACTCGACGAACGTCTCACGCGCATCGATCAGCCGCGCATCGATCGCCCCGAGTTTCCCGGCCCGCTCGATCGCCTCGCTCAGGTCGCCGGGTTGCCCGACGTCGACCGCGACCGCGATGACCTCGTAGCCCTGTTCGTTGAGCCACGGGATCGCGGCGGAGGTATCGAGGCCCCCCGAGTACGCCAGCACTACTTTCTTCATCCTCGAACCTCCTGGGAGTCGGTGTCCTTCAACCACCGCGCCGCGAGGCGCGTTGCCGTATCGGCGTCGTGACAGGCGACGAAGATCGTGTCGTCGCCTGCGATCGTCCCTGCCACGTCGTCCAGGTCCGCGAGATCCATCGCCCGCGCGACCGCGCTGGCGTGCCCGGGGGCCGTCTTGACGATCACGAGCGAGGCCGCCGCCATGACACTGATCGCGAACTCCTGCAGGGTCGAGTTCAGATTGCGACGGACGAGATCACCGGCGCCGTGCGGGACCTCGTCGGCGAGACGGTAGACGAACTCGCCGTTCTGTCGCACCTTGGTCGCACCGAGCTCCTGTAGGTCGCGCGACACCGTCGCCTGAGTGACGTCGTGACCGGACTCCTGCAGCGCGCGCACGATGTCGAGCTGGCTCGCCGCGGTCCCGGCGTGCAGGATCCGCAGCAGATCCCTACGACGTTGAGACTTCATCCCACACCTCCACCAGGATCTCGAGCGCCCGGTCGATCTCGGCATCGGTGATGACGAGGGGGGGTGCGAAGCGCATGACCGCGTCCGTCGCGTTGTTCACGAGGAGGCGTTTTTCGAGCGCACACGCCTCGGAATGAGTTGTCG
>JBOGWY010000224.1:0-19498 GCA_050694015.1 Actinomycetota bacterium
GGATCGAGATCGGCGACGACGGCAGACCGAAGACCGACCCTTCGGGCAGAGGCACCAGCCGGCCCCCATGCCACAGCCACGCGCCGAAGTCGGCCGGTTCAACCAGTTGATCGCCGAGCCCCAGGTCGCGGCACAGCGCGAGAGGGGTCTCATCACGCGGCAGGAACGAATCGGGCCCGTCCTCGACCATGACGTCATCGAGCGTCGCGGTTCGGATCTTCCCGCCCCACGACGTCGAGGCTTCGAGGACGACGACGTCGGCGCGCTCGCGCATCTCGTAGGCGGCGACGAGGCCGGTGATCCCTCCGCCGACGACGGCGACCGCAGGCATGTCGTTCAGAGGCCGGTGTGCCGCCGAACGACATCGGCCAGTACCGAGATGAACGGCGGATCGTCGTTGGGTGAGGCGGTTCGGACGAGCTCGATACCGAGCTTGTCGGCGAGTGCCTTGGCTTCGATGTCGATGTCGTAGAGCACCTCGAGGTGGTCCGCGACGAAACCGCACGGGCAGACGACGACGCCGCGTTCGCCGTGGGTGGCGAGATCCTCGACGACCTCCAGGATGTCAGGGCCCAGCCACGCCGCGTCGGTCCGCCCCGCGCTCTGCCATCCGATGCGCCATCGGTCGATCGGTCCGCGCTGGGCGACCACGCTCGCCGTTTCGGCGAGCTGCTCCGGATAAGGGTCACCGGTCTTGAGGATCGATTCGGGCAGCGAATGGGCCGTGAAGACGACCGTCGACCATTCGCGCGCGCCGCCCGAGAGCCGGGCTTGCGCCGCGCGCACGCGATCGACCAGCAGATCGACGTAGCCCGGCGCGAGGTGCCAGCTCTCGATCATCTCGAACTTGCCCGTCCAGCCGATCTCGTCGGCCGCAGCAGCCGTTCGCCGCGCGTAGTCGCCGATGCTCATCGACGAGTAATGCGGCGCGAGCACGAGGCCGACCGCATGCTCCACACCGTCGTCGGCCATCTGCTTGACCGCATCGCGGATGAAGGGGGCCGCGTGCTTCTGCCCGATGTAGACGGGGATCCCGTTGAGGTTCTGTTCCAGGGCGCGTGCCTGAGCTTCGGTGATGTCAAGTAACGGCGACCGGCCACCGATCGCGCGATACCGCTCCGTCAGCTCGCTGAGGGCTTCGGGTGATGGTGGACGGCCGTGGCGGATGTCTGTGTAGTACGCCTCCACGTCGTCCAGATTTCGCGGCGTGCCGTACGCCATCAGCAGAACGCCCGTCGTCTCGTTCATCCGTCCGGCTCCCACTCGTGCACGAACTCGACGAGACGGACGAGCGTGTCGGGGTCGGTCTCGGGCAGCACACCGTGCCCGAGATTGAAGATGTGCTTCCGTCCTCCGCCACGCCTCAGGACGTCCGCGCCGCGGTCTTCCACGACCTCCCACGGCGCGAGACAGGTCGTCGGGTCGAGGTTGCCCTGCAGTACGACGTCGTCGCCGAGCCGCGCCCGCGCGCTATCGAGCGGAACCCTCCAGTCGATGCCCATCACCTCGGCCCCCGTGCCGACCATCAACTCCAGGAGCTGCCCGGTGTTGACGCCGAAATGGATACGTGGGACGTCGAGATCGTCGAGTCCGGTGAAGATGCGCGCAACCGCGGGTGCGACGTTGGTCTCGTAATCCGCAGCCGAGAGATGGCCCACCCAACTGTCGAACAGCTGGATGGCCTGCGCGCCGGCTCCGATCTGCGCGCGCAGGTACGCAACGATCGATTCGGCAAGCCGGTCCATCAGTTTGTGCCACGCAGCCGGATCCGAATACATCAGCGCCTTCGTCGTGGAGTGCGTCTTGGACGGACCGCCCTCGATCAGATACGTCGCGAGCGTGAACGGAGCCCCTCCGAAACCGATCAGTGGAACGTCGAGCTGCCGCCGCAGCTCGCGCACCGCTTCGAGCACGAAGGGCACGCCTTCTTCCGGATCCAGCGGTCGCAGGCGGTCGATGTCGGCGACGGTCCGGATCGGGTTCTCGATCACCGGCCCGACCCCAGTTTGGATCTCGACGTCGATGCCCATCGCCTGGAGCGGGACGACGATGTCTGAGAAGAGGATGGCGGCGTCGACACCGAGCCGTCTCACCGGCTGGAGCGTTACCTCCACGGCCAGTTCGGGCGTGCGGCAGATCGCCAGGATGTCGTGCCGTTCTCTGATCGCCCGGTACTCGGGGAGGCTGCGACCCGCCTGCCGCATGAACCACACCGGGATGCGGTCGGCCGTACCCGTACGGCACATATCGAGGAAACGCATCCGTCGAATCTACGTCGCCGTCCCGACGACGCGGCCCGGATCAGCCCAACAGCTTCTCGAAGAGGTCGACGTACTGGATCAGGCTGCGAGCGCCGAGGAATTCGTCGCGCACCCGTTCCTGGGCGTTGCGCCCCATCTCGTCGGCACGTTCCTCGTCGGCGAGGATCTCGGAGACGGCCGCTCCGTAGGCCACGAGGTCACGCGGGTCGTCGACGAGCAGACCGCTCTCGCCGTGGACGATCTGATCCTGGATGCCTCCGATCCGACTCGCGACCACCGGCCGCGCCTTCCACATCGCTTCTGCGACCGTGAGACCGAAGCCCTCGGCCAGGCTCTTCTGCACGACGACATCGGCGCGCCGCTGCAACGCGTTGACGATCGCCGCGTTCTCCTCCGCGTCCTCCATCGGAAGACACGCCAGATGGACACGGCGCTGCTCGTCGGTGCTTAGTTGTTGCCATGCGCCGAGGCATTCGTCGAGGACCTCTTTCCCTTCGGGGTCGTCCGAGACCGCTGCCACCGCCGGGCCGGCCACGATCAGGTGGACCTCGTCGGTCTGCGGTACGACGTGGTTCACGAATCCCGCGATCACGCCCAGTGGATCTTTCAACCGGTCCCACCGCGATACCTGCGAGACGATACGCGCGGTGGAAGGTGGAGGTGGGCCCCCGTCGTAGAGCAAGGTGGGAGTGGAGACGCGGCCCTCGGTCCCGTCCCATCGCCGGAAGACCGGGGGGCCCTGGGTCGAGCCCGCGACGAGTCGCGTGGCATCGAGGATCGCACCGACGTTCTCTGGTTGCATCGCCTGGTTCTTGGGAGCGAATGCATCGATGGATGGCGGGATGATCGAGATGCGTTCCTTCCGCAGTCCCTCCCACGCGTACGCCTCGCGCGAGAAGACGTAATCGTCGGCGTCCTGGACGTACGGCATCAGGAACGCCCACGCGTTGCGCGCAAGATCGTTCGGGAAGTCGAGTCCGACGTGGCACCGCCACACCACCGCGCTCGCTTTCTGCTTGAGGCGATCGATCAGACCGGCGGGCTGCGGATCGTGAACGATGACGACATCGTTGGGGTGGATCAGCTCGAGCATCTCGGCCGCATTCTGCGCGTTGGCGTCCTCGTATACGCGTCGTTCACCGTCCCCGAGATCACCACCGTCGCCCGGGGCGCCGTGGAGATGGTTGTGGATGCGTTTCGTGACGCGGAAGAACTCGGGGTTTCCCGAGATCACCGCCCAGCGGGCATCGATCGCGGCCCCGCGCGCGTAAGCAAGCAGGGATTGCAGCATCTCGGCGACGCCGCCCCCGCGGGCGGTCGAATTGATGTTCCACACCACGCGGTTCTTGAAGATCTCGAGCGCACGGACCGTCGTGTCGATCAGGTGAACGAACTGCTCCGGATCGAGAACCGATTCGAAGCGATCGATGTCGAACGAGCCGATCTCGACCTGGGAGACGTAAGCCACACCGCTTTCTATCGCGCCTGTAACGGTCTGGGAAGATGGACGGATGAAGCGACTATTCGGGACCGACGGTGTGCGCGGCGTTGCGAACAAGGACCTGACGCCCGACCTGGCGCTCGCTCTGGGGCGTGCGGCCGGGACCGTCATCGGGGGCCGGGGCAGCATCGTCGTGGGCCGGGACACCCGTCTTTCGGGGCCGATGCTGGAGGGAGCGCTCGTGGGCGGCCTGTGCTCGGCGGGAGCGAACGTGCTCCTGGCGGGAATCGTTCCTACCCCCGCAGTGGCCTTCCTGACCGTGGACGAGGACGCGCGCGCCGGAGCGATGATCTCCGCATCCCACAACCCGGTCCCCGACAACGGGATCAAGTTCTTCTCGAGCGAGGGCATCAAGGTCCCCGGTGAGGTGGAGGAGGCGATCGAAGGTGCCATCGAGTCCCCGCCGACGGACCTCCCGGTGGGAGAGGGCATCGGCACCGCCGAAGAACTGACCGGCGGCGACGACCGTTACGTGGCTCATCTGCTGTCGACGCTGGACGGGTCGCTCGACGGGCTGCGAGTGGTCCTCGATTGTGCCTTCGGCGCCGCCTACAGCATCGGGCCGCGCGCGTTCCGGGAGGCCGGCGCGGAGGTAACGGTGTTGCACGCCGAACCCGATGGGGCGCGCATCAACGTGGACTGCGGGTCGACGTCGCTCGACAAGGTGGCGCGGGCCGTCGTCGAAGAGGGCGCCGACATCGGTATCGGGTTCGACGGGGATGCGGACCGTGCGTTGGCGGTAGACGAGCGCGGCGAGATCGTCGACGGCGATCGCATCATCGGCATGACGGCACTGCAATGGTCACGCGACGGCGCGTTGAAGGACAACCTCGTCGTGGCGACGGTGATGTCGAACCTTGGCTTCCGGCGCGCGCTGGAGGAAGCAGGGATCGAGGTCATCACCGCGCCGGTCGGTGACAAGTACGTGGCCGAGGCGATGGCGGAACGCGGCGCGATCCTCGGCGGCGAGCAGTCGGGCCACGTGATCTTCTCGCAGCACGCGACGACCGGTGACGGCATACTCACTGGGCTGCAACTCGCCAACATCCTCTCCGCGTCCGACGAGCCGCTGTCGAAGCTCGCCCACTTCTACGAACCGTTCCCGCAGGTCCTGATCAACGTTCCGGTGAAGTCGCGCGACGAGCTCGAGACGACCGAGGAGCTGTGGGAGGCCGTCCGCGCAGCAGAAGCCACGCTCGGCGACGATGGCCGTGTGCTGCTGCGTCCCTCCGGCACCGAACCGCTCGTTCGTGTGATGGTCGAAGCGGCGGACCGCGACGTGGCCGAGCGTTCCGCCGCGTCGCTAGCTGCCGACGTCGAGAGGCTGCTGGGTTAGCTCCACCGCGGGCGCCGCCATCGCCCACGCGGATCGGTACAGAAGGACTTGCAAACCCAGGCTCCCGAGTGACTCGTAGACCGCGATGACGTCGCTGCTGCACCCACTCTCGTTCGCGCGCTCGTAACAGCGCTGGTCGCTGCTGCTCAGGAACAGAGCCATGACGACGGCGATGCCTATGGCAACGAGTAGAGGTGTGGCCGCAGCAGTCCACGCGCGTGGCCGGGGCCGCCTTCGGTAGCGCGCGAGATAGACAGAGCTCGGGATGAGCACGAGGGGGACGGTGCCGATCAAAAGCACCGGCGAGATCGTGCTTCCGATCGTCAACAGGATGCCCAGTGTCCCCGCAGCGAGGTAGAGGGAAGGGCGATCGTGTCGAGCGAGGCGCGCCAGAACGTGCGGCATGAAGAAGATCGAGACGCCCGCAACGAAACCAAGCTGTATCTCAAGCGATGGAAACGGGGTGTTGTCGTCGATGCCAGACCAGAGCAGATAGAGGAGGACCTCACAAACAGCGAAGATCGATGCCACGGTCAGTGATTTCCGAGCCGGGACCTCAGCCATGCCGTTTCGGGCCCGATCGGGGAAGTTCTTGGGCAATCGTTTTGGGCATCTGCCTAATATAGCAGATGGATGAGGCGGGCTCGGGCGATGACGCCTATCCTTAGGAGCGAGAGGAGCAGCACCTAGTACGGATCTAGCGCCAGGACTCATCGGGAGGAGGCGGTGAGTCGACGAGGCGGGGGATCTCGGAGGGCTCCGGAAGGTCTCGGATCCCACTCGGCGGGTGACCCCCGGCCGGCCACGGTCGTGACGGTGCCGACAAACCCCGGGAGCGATCCCGGGTCACAAACCGGCGTCGGAGTGGCCCTCTCTTCATAACCAAGTTACGCGCGCTCTATAGCGCGCTCATATGAGAGGGGGATGCCTATGTGCGGCATCGTCGGGTACGTCGGCGACGGCAACGCCCTGCCGACCCTGTTGGACGGCATGCAGAAGCTCGAATACCGCGGCTACGACTCGGCCGGGATCGCGGTCATCTCAGACGGCGCCATCGAGATTGTCCGGCGCGCCGGGAAACTCGAAGAACTGACCGACGCTCTGGAGGGCCACGACGTCGGGGGGACAACCGGCATCGGGCACACGCGGTGGGCGACCCACGGGCCACCGACGGACGAGAACGCCCACCCGCACCGCGACTGCAACGGGCGCTTGGCGATAGTCCACAACGGGATCATCGAGAACCACGACGTGCTGCGGGCGGAGTTGCTCGCGCAGGGGCACTCGTTCAACTCGCAGACCGATACCGAGGTCATCGCTCACCTGCTCGAGCAGATCATCGCCGACCGTTCGTGCTCGCTCCTCGACGCCGTCTTCGACGTGACCCGGCGTCTCGACGGCGCGTTCGCGCTCGTGTGTATCTCACTCGATGAGCCCGATCGCATCATCGCGGCGCGGCAGGACACACCGGTGATCGTCGGCTCCTCCGGTGACGCCGGTCTCGTCGCGTCGGGGATCCCGGCGCTGCTGTCGCACACGCGCGACATGATCCCGCTGCACAACCGGCAGGTCGCCGAGGTAACGCGCGACGGGATCCGTCTTTTCGACTTCGACGGCGACGAGCTTCGGCCCGAGACCGTTCACGTCGAGTGGGACATGACCGCGGCGGAGAAGGGCGGCTACGAGGACTTCATGCTCAAGGAGATCTTCGAGCAGCCCGAGGCCGTCGAGAACACGATGCGCGGGCGCGTCAATGCCGAGGGCCGCATCGTCCTCGACGAGGTTCACTGGGACGTCGACACGCTGAAGCGGATCGACAAGATCGTGGTGGTTGCGTGCGGTACCTCGTTCCATTCGGGTATGGCGGCGAAGCACTCGATCGAGCATTACACCCGTATCCCGGTCGAACTCGATCTCGCATCCGAGTTCCGCTACCGGGACCCGGTGTTGGACGAACGCTCGCTGGTGATCGGCATCGCGCAATCCGGTGAAACCGCCGACACGCTCGCCGCGATCCGCTACGCGCGCGAGATGGGGTCGCGCGTCGTCGCCGTCACCAACGTCGTTGGGTCGTCGATCACCCGGGATGCCGACGCGGTGCTGTTCACGCATGCCGGGCCGGAGATCGGAGTGGCGGCGACGAAGACGTTCCTGGCTCAGCTCGTCGCGATGAACCTGTTCGCGCTCTACCTCGCGCAGGAGCGCGAGGCGATGGAGCCGGCGAAGGTCCTGGAGACGATCGATGCGATGAGAGCCTTACCGCAACAGATCGAAGAGGTGCTCGCGATCCAAGGTGACGTCCAGCGGGCCGCGAAGCGATACGCCGATGCCCCGGACTTCCTCTTCATCGGGCGCGGCGTGGGCACCGCGGTCGCTCTCGAAGGAGCCCTCAAGCTCAAGGAGATCAGCTACATCCACGCCGAGGGTTACGCGGCAGGCGAGCTGAAGCACGGTGCGATCGCACTGATCGACGAGGGGGTGCCGGTGGTCGCCGTTCTAACGGGCAAGCGTCTGTACGACAAGATGCTGGCCAACGTGGAAGAGGTCCGGGCCCGCGGCGCCGACACGATCCTGATCGCGCCGCGCGGCGACGACCGGGCACGCTCTCTGGCCAACGAGCTGTTCGAGGTGCCGCCGACGAAGCCGCTGCTGACGCCGATCCTCGACACGATCCCGTTGCAACTACTCGCGTACTTCGTCGCGAAGGAGCGCGGACTGTCCCCCGACAAGCCGCGTAACCTCGCGAAGAGTGTCACGGTGGAGTGACTTGAAGCCACTCGTTATCCCGGAGGAGATGGCGGCTGCCGACGCGGCCGCCATCTCGTCGGGCACCTCCGTTGCCGTCCTGATGGATCGCGCCGGCCGCGCCGTTGCGCGTGCGGTGTTGCGTGTTGCAGGCGTCCGCTATGGACTACGGGTCGCGGTGGTGTGCGGTAAGGGCAACAACGGCGGAGACGGCTTCGTGACCGCCCGCGTCCTCGCGACCGAGGGAGCGTCGGTCCGGTGCCTTACCGTCTCCGATCTGTCCGCCCTCGACGGAGCGGCGAAGGAGCACCTCGAACGGTGGGAACGAGTCGGCCGTGTCGAGCCGTTCGATGCAGACGTACTGGACTGGGCCGATGTCGTTGTCGACGCGATCTTCGGAACGGGCTTCAAGGGTGCGCCGGAAGGCGCGATCGAAGAGGCGATAGACGACATCTGTAGCGTCGACGTGCCCGTCGTCGCCGTGGACATCCCGTCCGGCGTCGACGGGACGACGGGCATGTGTCGCGGCTCTGCGGTCAAGGCCGACGTCACGGTCACGATGGGCGCGGCGAAGGTCGGGCTTATGACCGGGGAGGGGGCCGCGCGCGCGGGCGTGGTCGAGGTCGCCGACATCGGTATCCCACTGCTCGAGGAACCACAGGCCGCCGTGGCGCAGACCGACGACGTGGCGGCGGTGCTTCCCATCCGCGCCCCGGACGCCCACAAGCGCTCGTCCGGAACCGTGGCGGTCCTGGCGGGCTCCGACCACATGACCGGCGCGGCCGCGCTCACGATCCGCGGCGCCCTGCGGATGGGAGCGGGGTTCGCGAACCTCGGCGCGACCGAGGCCGTCCGCCGGGTCGTCGCGACGCGCTCGACCGAAGCGCTCACCCAAGTGGTGACCGACGGCGATGTGCTCGGCCCCGACGCTCTGGTCCAGTTCAAGGGCGTCCTCGAGAGGGCCGACGCGCTCGCGATCGGACCGGGTGTCGGCACGGGCGAGCAACAACGTGGGTTGGTCGAGCGCGTGATGCGCGAGGTGGTACTACCCGTGGTCGCGGATGCCGACGCGCTGAACCTGGCATCCGAGGCCCCCGAGATGCTCACCGACCGCGACCATCCACTCGTGATCACGCCCCACCCCGCCGAGCTCGGGCGCCTGCTCGATGGTTCCGCCGGCGGCGTCCAGGACGACCGCGTGGGGGCTGCTCGCAGGGCCGCGGAACGATTCGGTTGCGTCACCCTGCTCAAGGGCTTCCGCACCGTCGTCGCCGACCCGACGGGACGCGTCGTCATCATCCCCACGGGAGGGCCAGAGCTCGCCACCGCGGGTACCGGCGACGTGCTGACCGGCGCGGTGGCCGCGCTCGTCGCCGCCGGACTGCAGCCGTTCGACGCCGCATGGGCGGCCGCGTTCACGCACGGTGTGGCCGGCGCTATCGCAGCGTCGGAGCTCAGCGGCGGTGGCATCGTCGCGTGGGACGTCGCCGAATGTCTGCCCGCCGCGGTCACGATGATTCACTCGGGCGCGCCGGAGGAGGACCAGTGGAGCTAAGCCGGGATGAGATACGCGGCCGCGGTCATCCTGTGTGGGCCGAGATCGACACCGCCGCGTTGCGCCACAACATCCGCACGCTCGGCACGCGCGCGGGTGCCGCCGAGGTCATGGGTGTCGTCAAGGGCTATGCCTACGGGCACGGGAACCCACGCTGCGCGGCGGTGATGCTCGAGGCCGGCGCGCCGCGGATCGGCGTCGCTCGCATCGCCGAGGCACTGCACCTGCGCGATGCGGGCATCGAGGCACCGATCCACGTGTTCACGGAGCCGCCGTACGAAGCCGCACCCGCCATCGTCGAGAAACGCCTGACGGCTGCGGTGTACACGCCGGAGTTCGCGAACGCGTTATCCGAAGCCGCGGTCGCCGCCGGGACGCGCGTACCCGTGCACGTGAAGTTCGACACCGGGATGCATCGCGTCGGCCTCCCCGTCGACGACGTGTCCGACGCGATCGAATTGCTCAGGCGCCTTCCCGGTCTGGAGCTGGAGGGGGCATGGAGCCATCTGGCGGTGGCGGACATCCCCGATCATCCGTTTACGCGCAAACAGCTCGATCTGTTCATGGAGATCCTCGAACGGGTGGCCCGGCAAGGCATCGAGTTCCGTTACCGGCACATCGCGAACTCCGCCGCGACCCTCTCGCTGCCGGAATCCCATCTCGACCTGGTTCGGTGCGGGATCGCTTCCTACGGGCTCTCGCCTGGCGCGGAGCTCCGCGCCGCCGATCACGACCTGCGGGCGGTCATGTCGCTGCGCGCGCGGATCAACATGGTGAAGTCCGTTCCCGCCGGGGAGGCGCTGTCGTACGGCCTCAACTACGAGCTCCCGCGCACCGCGCGCGTCATCACCGTCCCGGCCGGCTATGCCGACGGCTACGACCGGCGCCTTTCCGGGCGCGCCGACGTCCTTGTCGACGGCAAGCGGTTCCGCGTTTCGGGCACGGTATGCATGGATCAATTCATGGTCGATGTGGGTGATGAGGACGTCATGACCGGAGCGACCGCGACGCTGATCGGAACCGACGGCAACGAGACGATCAGCGCCGAGGAACTCGCCGCACACATCGGCACGATCAACTACGAGGTCACGAGCCGCGTCCCGTCGCGGGTACCCCGCTTCTACGCCAGTAACGGATCCGAGGACTGATGCCGAAGAAAACCGGGCTCCTGGCGCTCGCGGGCGCGGCCGTGGGCGTAGGTGCAGGCCTCGTCGTCGAGCGATCGATGGTCAGGCGGCGTCGCCTCAACGACGTCGAGGTCACCGAACCGTTCGGGAAACGACGCGGGGTCCGGCGCCGCACGATCGAGCTCGACGACGGGGCGCACATCTTCGTCGAGGAAGCCGGACCCGAGACGACGCGCGGAGCGGTGTTCATCCACGGTTCTGCTCTGAGGACCGACGTGTGGCACTACCAGATCGAGGGCCTTGGCGATCACCGGCTCGTGTTCTACGACCTGCGCGGGCACGGCCTGTCACAGCCGAAGGGCAGCGCGGAATACTCGCTCCGAACACTGGCGGCGGACCTCGAATGCGTGATCGAGGACGCGGGTCTCGAGGAGGTCGTGATCGTCGGCCATTCGGTCGGCGGCATGATCGCCCTCGATCTGTGCGCGAACAGTCTCGACATGCTCTCTTCGTCGGTCAAAGGCCTGGTGTTGGTGAACACCACGCACCGCCCCGCCTACGAGACGATCACCGGCGGGGCCGCGGTCGCGCGCCTGGAGAGAGCGATCCGTCACCCGCTCGACATCCTCGGATCGCAGCACATGACCGTCGACCGGCTACGGAAGATCATCAAGCCGTCAGACTCGTTGTTCCTGACCGTCTCGTTCGCGGCTTTCGGCCCCCACGCGTCCGCTCACCAGATCGACTTCACCTACGACATGCTGGCGGAGACTCCGACCGATGTCCTTTTCGACCTATTCAAGTGCTATCGCCATTTCGACGTGACCGACGTTCTGGGCGACATCGCCGTTCCCGTGCTCGTCATCGCAGGGACACACGACCGTCTCACCGTGTCGGGAGCATCGCAGGATCTCGCCGAACACCTTCCTAAAGCGGAATTGAAGCTGATAGAAGGATGTGGGCACATGACGATGCTCGAGCGACACGGCGAGTTCAATACGATGGTGCGGGGATTCCTCGACGACACCTTGGAAGCGGAGGCACGCTAGATGAGAGACGGCCGGGTGGAGACGTTGGCAGACATCCTCGTCGACTACTCGGTAGAAGTTAAGAAAGACGATCTCGTCGTCATCCGCGGCTCCTACGTCGCGGAGGCTCTGATCCTCGCCCTCTACCAGCGGTGCCTCGAGCGTGGGGCTCAGGTCATGTTGCGCCCCGCCATACCCGCCGCCGAGCCTCTCTTCTACAAGTTCGCGTCCGATCACCAGCTCGAGTACGTATGGGAAACCGACAAGTGGTTGATGGAGAATCTAGATTGCTCGTTCGCGATCCTGTCCGACACCAACACGCGCCAGCTCTCGAAGATCGACCCCGATCGACAGGTGATGCACTCAAAGGCGCGCAAGCCGATGATGGACACGTTCATGGATCGCTCCGCGCGCGGCGAGTACCGATGGAACATCTCGCTGTTCCCTACCGAGGCCTACGCGATGGATGCGGAGATGAGCCTCGCCGAGTACGAGGACTTCTACTACAGCGCGTGTCTGATCGATGCCGACGATCCCGTCGCCGAGTGGAAGAAGATCGCGGAGCGCCATGCACGTCTGATCGAGTGGATCGACGGTCGCACCGAGGTGCACATAGAAGGAGAGGGCACCGACCTCTATCTCGGTATCGACGGGCGGAAGTTCGTACCGGCAGACGGCACCGCGAACTTCCCCGACGGCGAGATCTTCACCGGTCCGGAGGAGGACAAGACGCGCGGGCACGTGAGGTTCACCTATCCCGCGATCTACGGGGGCCAGTCCGTCGAAGGCATCCGCCTCGAGTTCGAGAAAGGGAGAGTCGTCGACGCGCGCGCCGAGAAGAACGAGGAGTTCCTTGTCAAGACGCTCAACGCCGATGCGGGCTCGCGCATCCTGGGCGAGCTCGGCATCGGAACGAACTACGGGATCGAGTCGTTCTCTGGCGAGATCCTCCTCGACGAGAAGATCGGCGGCACCGTGCACCTCGCGGTCGGCGCGTCGTATCCCGAGACGGGTGGTCGCAACGAGTCGGCCGTGCACTGGGACATGGTGTGCGACCTACGCAGAGGGGGCCGCATCACGGTCGACGGCGACGTCCTGATGGAGGACGGCAGACTGCTGGTCTAGCAGCAGAGACTCGGCCGGAATGCCGCTTGCGATCCTCCGACGAGGCGAGATTCCTCGACGTCCAGCCGCTCGGATATGGCAGAGTTAAGTTGATGGTTAGCGTAATTGAGCGACGCAGAGCGGTCTTCGACAGCCCGGCATCCCTTGATCGCCCCGCCCGGGGAAAAGTCCTCATCGCAGTGCCCGATTCCGTGACCGCGGCCGAACTGGCTGTGGATATCGCCCGAGAAGGGCTCGTACCGGTTCTCGCCTTCACTTCCAGTCAGGTGGTCGAGCGACTGCGAGATGATCCCTATGTTGTGATCTTGCTCGGACCGTTGGGTGATCTCGATCAGATTCGAGCGATCATCGGCGTGGCGACCGCACCCGTGCTAACCCTTGGTGTATCAGGGCATCGCCCCTTGGCCGCGCTGGTTGAGCAGGACTTGCCCAGCGGGACCCGCCGGGGGGAAGTGATAGCGCGGCTAATTGCGGTTGCGCAGATCAGCAGGCCCGTGAACCTGCCTTCCGCGATCACGTGGGGTCCTCTCGAGTTGAACACCGGAACCAGAACCGCGAAGTGGCAGAAGCACCCCTTGGCCCTGACATCCATCCAGTTTCGGATCCTTGAAGTCCTAGTCCTAGCGGCGGGGTCGGTCGTGACGTCGACGGAGCTCAGTCGACACATCTGGGGTCCGCACACATACGACGACAGGGAGCGCATCCTCGCGCACGTGCGGCGCATACGAAAGAAGATCGAGACCGATCCGTCGAGCCCCGAATTCCTGCTGACCGTTCGCGGCGAGGGGTTCCGATTAGTTGAGTGCGAAATCGAGGAGCCTACGATCGACCTGTCGTTGATCGAGCGCGGAGCCTTGCCTTAGACCCGAACGTAAGCTCGCCCGTCGTTCCTGCACTGATGAGGCTTCCGATCTGAACGCGCGGTCAGACTCGACGCGTGACGCGCCTGGGGGCGGCACCTGTCGGGACCTTGGTGCCTTTTATCGCCGAACTGTCGCACTTCTGTCCTTGAAGGAAGGCCTGGGCGCTCTTTAGCTTCTCAAGGGCTAGTTACTTCTAACTAATCCGGGGCGTGGGCGGCGGGCTCACGAGCGGGCCACAGGGGAGGAAGAGATGGGGCGGGCGAAGCGTGTACTTGTACAGGTTCTAGTTGTGTCGGTGACGGCCGCTGGGTTGGCTTTCCCTCAGAAAGCAAATGCGCAGCCACAATGCGATTCAGGAGAGGTCGTCTCGCTAAGAACCGAGCACTCGAAAACCTTCCTTCATTCGGATTGCAGTTACAGACAGGTGATCGGGCACGAACTCCATTACAAGGCCGTTTCAGGTCAGTGGGAGAACGTCGACCTCACCTTCAGACAGGAGGGATCCAGCTACATCATCGATCGCAACGATGCGATCATTAAGGTGACGGATGCAGGAATCGAGATCACGCGGGCGACCGACGGCCAAGGGGTGCGTTGGCTTACGCCGCAGCGCCCAGATGTCAGCGAAAGCACCGCGCGATTTTCGTACGCAGGACTTGAATGGAAGTACGGCGCGACGACGGACGGAGTGAAGCTCGGTGCGTTGGTTTCCGATTCTCTAGGCCGACATTCGTTCGCATTCGGTTACGAACTTTTGGGTGGGGCGGCCGAGCTTTCAGTCGATAGTGATGGCAACCTTCAAAGTGACTCCTTCACGATCCCGCGGGCGGTCGCCTATGGAGCCGATGGGCAGGTTTACGTCGCCGGTAGATGGCGGCTCCTACCGGACAGCCGAGTGGGCTTCGATTTCGATGACACGTCTTTACCAGCCGAAGCGTTCCCGTATGTGCTCGATCCGACCACGAACTTCGGTGTCTCGACGGGAGGTGACGACGGGTATCTGCAGAAGGTCGGCTCGACCTATCCCCCGACCTCCTGTAGCGGATGGGTTCCCGGCAACAGGACGATAGACGTGTACAAAGGGTTGAACAGCCAACCTCTGTACATCACCGTCAACGGCTTCGCACGATGGGACACGTCGTCGCTCCCCGACAACGCGGCGATCACGGGCGCAACGTTGCGACTTGCCGTCGATGACGCGGAGAGTCCCAACGGCCGGAGCTTGACTGCAGACTGGTATACAGCCTGGCCCATCGACTGCGGAGATTTTAGCGAGAGTGCGCAAACAAGCGCATTGCCCGGCACGGCGATCTCGACGATCACTGACAGCCCGAACGGCATCTACGCGATGAACGACTTTGGCCTTACCGGCTATGCCTCGAACGTCTCGCTGAAGGGATATACAGGGCTGCGCCTCCACATCAGCGGCGGCCAGCCCACCGGCGATAACCATGTCCAATTCGCTCCCTTGGAAGAGTGGATCGACGACGGGTGACGAATTCGGCGGGGCCGTGTAATTCACGATGAGTTGCGGCGCCGGATTCGTTTCTGGGTACGAGGAAAGCGTGTACAACCAACACAAGGATACGAATGACACCTTGCACCCGCAGTACAAGGATGGGTGTTTCAGCGAGGACGCAACCGGGGGCTGCAAGGTGGGCCAAATTCGATACCGCGACAGGCGCTTTGAGTACATCTTCGGGCGCAACGTCGAGCTCGTAGCGGCATCCCACGACATTACGTGCGGCGAGCGCCCTTCTCCGAGCCCCGGGATTGATCCCACGTGCCAGGACACTGACAATCCTGAGCGCTACTCGGATCATCGGCTTGTGTGGGCCCTGTTCGGCTCGCGCATCGACGAGTAGACACGGTTCAAGATGGTGACTACCTGGAGTCGGGCGCTGGTCCCAGCTTTGTGCGTGCTGCTGACGACGGCTGCGCTGGCGAATGCGGACACGCGCGCGTTCCGACTCACACGGACGGCGGAGGTGATCATCGGAATCGAGAAGCTCACCAGCCTGGGCGCTTCGGACGTCGGCGATGTCAACGGCGACGGTCATTCCGACCTCGCGATCGATTACTGCAGGTGGGGCAGCGAGACGCGGGGGCGCGTGGACGTTCTGTTCGGTCCGTTCACGCGGGGCAGATTCAAACTTTCGGATCTCTCCGGTAACGGGTTCCGCGTAATCGGAGCCCGCCCGGGCGACGGCGCGTGCAGTCTAGAGGCTGCCGGTGACGCCAATGGCGACGGGCTTGATGACATTTTGGTCGCGGCGGGCGGCAGCGACCTCAACGGGTCCGGTGCCGGGACCGGCTATGTCGTTTTCGGCAAAACCACCACCGACACCGTCCATCTCGGGGCGTTCGACGAGGGCGACTCGGGTGGCGCCGGGTACCGGATCGATGCCCCCCAGGGGTCCTTCGCGCTCCTAGGGCAAAGGATGGACGGTCTTGGTGACGTCAACGGCGACGGGCTCGACGACGTCGGGTTCTTCACATGGCAAGGGGTGTCGTACGTCGTATTCGGTAAGACCGACGGGGAAACCGTCGGCCTGGACAGGTTCCTCGACGGGACCCAGGGCGGAGCGGGGTTTCGCATCGACCATGCGGCTCCTTCCTACAGTGACCGTGTCAACGGGAGCGGGCGGGGTGACGTCAACGGCGACGGCCGCGCCGATATCGTGGTTTCGGTCATCCCCGGTGAAACGGGACGAGGTTCTGCATACGTCGTTTTCGGTAAGACCGACTCCCTGGCGGTCGACGTGCGCGAGCCGGGGCTGTGGGGATTCCGCATCCGCGGAGCGCGCGGGTCTTCCGCCGGCTACGGGGTGACGATCTTCGGAGACGAGAACGGCGACGGTCTCGACGACGTCGCACTCTCCACTGCCGGAGGTAGCAGGAGAAATGTTTACGTTGTGTATGGAAAGCAAAGCTTCGAAAGTGTCAAGCTCCCCGATCTTCTAGAAGCAGGTTTCAAGATAGTCGCGCCGCGATACCTAGGCACGATGAGAAACCTGTCGGGACCTTCCGATCTAAACCATGACGGCCTCGCCGACCTCGTGATGGGGGGTTACATTGCGAACCGAAGTGGGGACTTCGGGGTCGTGTACGTCGTCTACGGCGGTGGAAGAGACCAGAACGTGTGGCTCACCGATCTGGGTCGTAGGGGTTTCGTACTTGAGGGTCCACCCCGGAGGTTCAGGAACGGGGATCCGGTCGCTCCAGGTGATCTCAACGGCGACGGTTGTGACGACATCGCTATCGGAAATGACTTTCCCCACGTCTACTTATTGTGGGGCTGTCGGGACCGCTGAGCGCACTTCCCATCGCGCTAGAAGGTGACCTCTAAGGTTGGCGGCTACCTGGGGTCCGGGCGCTTGTCGTTTCCGTGCAAATGGTGGGGACCGGCGCACCTCTACGCGTCCGGTCGCACGAGACCGCGCGCGTCGAGGAGCTCCAAAGCGGTGAGAGGTTAGTCGTCGAGGCCGCTGGCTTCGTCGACCAGGAGGGGGCTTGCCTACAGTCCAACGGACGCCCACGCAGGCAAGGGATCGTTCTAGAACCACCTCGACGGTCCCTGGTACGTCTGGGTTCAGAGCTTCTAGTCGAACTCCCTGGTCGGTGACGCGTCGCACGCCTACGATCGAACACCATGGGAGAAACGGTCGACGTCGCGATCATCGGTGGGGGCCAGGCGGGACTGGCCACGAGCCACGAACTCTCTCAACGGGGCATCGAGCACGTCGTACTGGAGCGCGGCCGAGTCGGGCAAACGTGGCGCACTCGTTGGGACAGCTTCTGCCTCGTGACACCGAACTGGTCGGTGCGCCTTCCCGGCTACGCGTACGACGGTTCCGATCCGGACGGATTCATGCCGCGCGACGAGATCGTTGCGTACCTCGAACGGTATGCAACCGCTACCGGCACCCCGATCCGCGAGGACGTCGATGTGACGTCGCTCTCGAGGAATGGAGACGCGTCCTTCCTGTTACGAACGTCGAACGGCAACATGAACGCGCGCGCGGTCGTGGTCGCGGCGGGTGCGTACCAGCGCCCCCACAGGCCTGACGGCGCGGGCTCACTTCCGGCGCGTATCCCGCAGATCGATGTCGAGGACTATGTCAACCCATCGCACGTACCGGAGGGGGAAGTGTTGATCGTCGGCAGTGGTCAATCGGGCTGCCAGGTTGCCGAGGAGTTGGTCGCGGACGGGCGCGAGGTCTATCTCGCGTGTGGTCGCGCACCGTGGCTCCCGCGTCGCATCGGAGAACACGACCTGTTCTGGTGGGCGCTCGAGACCGGCTTCTTGGATCAGACCGTCGATAAGCTGCCCGCGCCGACTGCTCGGCTCAGCGCGAACGTGCTCGCGACCGGTCGCGACGGCGGTCACGACTTGAATCTCCGTACGCTGCGCGCCGCAGGTGTGACACTGCTGGGGCACCTCCTCGGCGCGACCGACGGACGCGCTCATTTCGCGAACGATCTCGCGGAAAGCGTCGCGTGGGGAGATGACCGCTACCGGGACCTCATGGGGCTCGTCCGCAAACTCGTCGCGGAGCGGAGCCTCGAGATGCCACCGATCGTGGAACCTGAGCCGTTCTCTTCAGACGCACCGAGCGAGCTCGACCTCTCGCGTATCGGCATCGTGACCTTCGCGGGTGGGTACCGCCCCAACTACGGTGCTTGGGTCGATATGCCCGGCGCCTTCGACGAGTTCGGGTTCCCGATCCACAGCGACGGTGAGAGCTTCGTCGCGCCTGGGCTCTTCTTCGTCGGGGTGCATTTCCTTCGCACCAGAAAGTCGTCGCTCCTGTGCGGCGTCGGTGACGACGCGAGGGTGATCGCCACGAGGGTCGCTGCGGCGCGTTCCGACTGAACGTTGCCGAAAGGCACCTCCCACCCCGGGACTCCTTGACCGTCTAGGGCGCCGTTCGTAGTGTCCATACATGCCCCCAGCCGGACCCACCGCGCCCGCGCGAACGACCGCCGAGGAACTCGCGGTTATCAAAGGACAAGCGCTCGCCTGCACCAAGTGCGGGCTCGCCCAGACCCGCACGCAGGTCGTGTGGGCGGCCGGGGACCTGAGCTCCGAGGTTCTCTTCATCGGCGAGGGTCCGGGCTTCCACGAGGACCAGCAGGGCGAGCCGTTCGTCGGCGCCGCCGGGCAGCTGCTCGACAAGCTTCTCGCCGAGGTCGGAACCGATCGCAGCAAGGTCGCGATCGTGAACGTCATCAAGTGCCGCCCGCCGGGGAATCGCGACCCGTTGCCGGACGAGATCGAGGCGTGCCGCCCTTACCTCGAGGCTCAGCTCGACTTCATGCGGCCGCTCGTCATAATCACCCTCGGGAATTTCGCGACCAAGTTCATCACCGGGCTCCAGATCGGGATCACCAAGGCCCGTGGCCAGCGTTTCCAGTACAAGGACTCGATCGTGATCCCCACGTTCCATCCGGCCGCGGCGCTCCGGGGTGGTCGCTTCGGCGGGATGAGCCCGGTCGACGCGATCCGAGCCGATTTCCAGCTCGTCGGTGAGGCCCTTGCGGAGCAGCGGGCGCGCTTCGCGCCGGCGTCCGAGCCCGCGGCGGCGCCCGAAGACGATCGCTCGGCCGAGGAGATCGACGCGTCCGAGCAACTCGGGCTCTTCTAGGACACTTAGAGGATGCCTCCCCGTGTCCTGACCGTCACCTCGAGATCGGTCGAGGAGACGAGGATCATCGGGGCGTCCCTCGCACCCGTGTTGCTCCCGGGTGACGTGCTCAGCCTCACCGGCGACCTCGGTGCCGGCAAGACCGCGTTCGTGCAGGGGCTCGCCGCGGCATCGGGTGTCCAGACACGGGTCACCTCTCCCAGCTTCACGATCGTGCACCAGTACGACGGTCGCTATCCGCTCGTGCATCTCGACGTTTACCGGCTCGATTCGTTCCAGGAGGTCCTCGACCTCGGCTTTGAGGAGTTC
>JBOGWY010000225.1:0-3903 GCA_050694015.1 Actinomycetota bacterium
AACCACAACCGCAATGATCCGACGCATGGATAAAAGCCAACGCCCCTCCGCCCCCTACGCCGAGTGGCAGATCAGTCGTGTGAGACACGACTCAGTTACCGCTCGACACCGGGCCCCCCACCGGGCCGCCCGCCGAGTGGCAGATCGGTCGCGTGAGACACGACTCAGTTGCCGCTCGGCGGTGGGAGGCGTGGGAGTATCGGCCGATGCCCACCGCGGATCTCGGCGACATCCAGCTCTACTACAAGGAGCACGGCGAGGGGCCCCCGGTGCTCGGGGTCATGGGCTTCGCCCTCGACCAGCGCTACTGGGCCACCCAGATCGCCGGCGTGATCCAAGCGGGGCATCGCTTCATCACGTTCGACAACCGCGGGATCCGACGCTCCACCGGTGAGTCCCCGACGAGCATCGACGAGATGGCCGACGACGCGGTTCGGCTCCTCGACCATCTCGGGATCGACAAGACCGTCGTCTACGGCGTGTCGATGGGTGGCGCGATCGCGCAACGCATCGCGATCGATCATCCCGATCGCACCTCGGCGCTCATCCTCGCGTTGACGTTCGCGCGCCCGCTCGAGTTCATGCGTCGCCAAGAGCAACTCGGCCGGTTCATCCTCGAGCACGGCAGCATCCGCGAGCTCACCGAGGCATCGCTCGTCCGGATGTTCACGCCACGGTTCTTCGAGGTCGGCAAGGACGTAATCGACCGGATGGTGGCGGCGCTGTTCGTCGACGAGGAGGACGGCCCCGCGGCCAAGCCGCTTCTCCTGGCTCAGATCGACGCGATCGAGAAGCACGACGCCCTCGAGGACCTGAAGGCGATCTCGGTTCCCACGCTCGTGATCGGGGCCAAGATGGATCAGATGGTGCCCGGGTTCGCGTCGGAAGAGATCGCGGCGACGATCCCGGGGGCCGAACTCGTGATGATGGAAACCGGACACGGAGCCGGGGTCGAGGAGATGGACGCGTTCAACACCGCCGTCTCCACATTCCTCACCCGTCTTAGGTAGCGACTGTACCTAACCTACTTTTGTGATTCCCACTCTCGTCTAGCCCTTTCTCACGGGAACGAAGGAGCACATCGCCCCTTTCCTCGCCCGTCGTAGGACAGCGGAGCAGGCGGTCGTCGGCGGAGGACCCTGTGGGTAGACGTGACGGAAAGATCGGCCGGACCCCATTCGCGTGAGCGGATCCCGTGGGTTCGGTTCCGGGTCCGCAGCCGATGCGCCGACCTGCGCAGCGGACCGCAGCGGGAAGGGGAGAAAAAATGTACTCCGCAGTGACTTTCGGCTCTCGCCTACTCATCTCTACGGAGTACAAGGAACATATTACGACGCGGAGCGCGCGACCCTCAATAGGGTTCCCCGAAATTTCTTCGCGAGCCCGAACTTTGCCGCCCAGAGCGCGCCTCGCGACGTCTACGGCAAACATTCCGGCCCGCCCGCCCACAAACCGTCAGATGGGCGTGCACGCCGGCTAGCAAAGTTCGGCGACTAGAGGTAGCTGCGCAGGTCCCAGAGTTCGGGGAAGAAGCGTTTGGTCAGGGTCGCGCGCAGGTACTCGGCTCCCGTCGAGCCTCCGGTCCCCGTCTTCGTCCCGATCTGTCTCTCGACCATTAGTACGTGGCGCTGGCGCCAGGTCGCGAACCCGAGGTCGTGTGCGAGCAGCGCCTCGGACAGGGCGAACTCGTCGTAGTAGCGCTGCCGGTCCCGCGCGATCGCGAGAAGGGTCTCGCGGCGGCCCTCGACGCTGTCGTCGGGCATCGCGAGGCCGCGTAGCTCGAGCAGCGTGCAAAAGGCGTCCCACAGGCTGGGCTCGGCGAGCCGTCGCTGCAGTCGCTCCATCTCCGCGGGATCCCCGGTCACGAGCTCGAGGTACTTCGTGTCCTTCAGCCCCGACAGGAACTCGATCTCCCGGAACTGCACCGACTGGAACCCGCTCGCCGGCGCGAGGTGCTGGCGGAACTCGAGGAAGTCCTGGGGCGACATCGTCTCGAGCACCGGAAGCTGCTGGGTGATGACCTGCTCGATCCAGTGACAGCGCTCGAACAGATGCCGGGCCTGGAACGACTCGCCCGCCAGCATGTGGTCGCGCGCCGATTCCAACTCGAAGAGCAGCTGCTTGAACCACAGCTCGTAGACCTGATGGACGGTGATGAACAGCAGCTCGTCGTGAGCGGGCGGATCAGATTCGAGCTGTTGCAACGACAGGAGTTCGGGGACCTTCAGATAGCTCCCGTACGAGAGTTCCCGGTCGACCTCACCGAAGCGTGGCGGCCGCGGCCGGTCTGACAGGGCGCTAACCCTCGGTGGCGTCGGTGGAGGGGGCCTCGTCCCCGGCGTCCTCCTCGACGACGGTCGGGTCCGGCGCTGCGGCGTAGAGCGGGTCGGGCGACGACGCGTAGATCGAGACGATCGGCGTGCCGACGTCGACGAGGTCGTAGAGCTCCTCGATGTCGGGCATCGACAGCCGCACGCAGCCGTGCGACGCGGCGTAGCCGAGTGAGTAGGTCGCTTCGGTCCCGTGGAAGCGGATCCCCGATGCGCTCCAGTTGAGCGCGCGCGTGCCGAGCGGGTTGCCCGGCCCCGGTCCGATCATCGCCGGCATGCTTGCGCCCCACCCGGTCGGATCGGGATTGACCCACGTCGGCAGGTAGCGCTTCTCGGTGATGACGTACTCGCCGGTCGGCGTCGGGTACTCGGGGAGCCCGGACGCGACCGTGTACTCGTGGGTGATCTCGCCGTCCTGGTAGAGGTAAAGCCGGTTCTCGCCCATGCGGAGCAACAGGATCTGGTCGTACTTGTCGCCGGTGTCGGGGGCCGGCATCGTCTTGACGGCGAGGTCGACCGTGTCCTCGTCACCTTTCAACGCACTGAGGAGCGCCCTGCGGCTGAGCTTCGCCTGCACCTTGCGTCCGTCGCGGGCCGGCTCCATCTCGACCCATCCGGACGAGTAATCGATCGATGCTTCGACGGGCTCTCGGTCGAGGGACGAGGCAACGCCCTCCACGAAACCGCGTATGCCCTGGCGCGGGTAGGTGATCGCGAGCTCGTGCACGTGGTCGAGCTGTTCGCCCAGAACGGCCATCGTGGCCTTCGTGAACACGTTGGTGCTCTGACTTGTCTGCAGCGCGCGGTCAACGAGGGTCGCGGCGTTGCTCCGGGCTCCGAGCTTGCGCGGGGTGACGGTCCACTCGCGGTCTTTCCACTCAACGGTCACGACGCGATCGAGTTGGATCGCACTCGCACCCTTCACCGCACGGAGCGCTTGCCGCCGGGTCATCCCGCCGACGTCGACGCCGGCGATCTCGACGCCGGGGAGGATCTTGCCGTCGTAGGTCTGGTCGTAGTCGTAGGTGGCGTAGGCGACACCGGAGAACGCGAGCAGGAACACGAGTCCGAGGACGAGCGCGAACCGGCGAGCGAGGCGCGGCATCCGGAAAGAACGGGACGCGGGGACGACGTCGGCCGAAGCGCTGACCCCCGCGGGCCGCTCGGGCGCGCTCTCGACCAGCTCGGGCTCGACCTCCTCGGCCAGCACCATGGTCTCGGCCTCGATCTCGCCGACGTAAACCGTCGGAACGGCCCCGAACTGGACGACGCCGACCGCGGTTTCCACGTCGATCACCGATGCGTCACCTTCGGGTCGGGGCGCGGGGGCGACGACATCGCCGGTCTCTTCGACGATGACCTCGGCTATGGGCTCCGGCGAGCTTGGGTTGTCCAATCCGTCCCTTTTCACTAGCGCTCTATCGTAACGGCAAGCACACTGGTAGACGCCTGTTGCAGCGATTTAGTTGCGGGCATCCGGCTTGCGCAGTCCGCGCCCGTCGGACACGATGGCTGTTGTGGACGCCTACGACTCGCTCCTGGACCTCATCGGAGGCACTCCGCTGCTCAGGCT
>JBOGWY010000226.1:0-6928 GCA_050694015.1 Actinomycetota bacterium
TCTCCACGGCCGCCACCGGCGGCACCGGGGCGACCGCCTCCCCCGCCTCCACCACGGCGACCTCCGCCGCCGCCTCCACCGCGACGACCACCGCCACCTCGACGACCACCGCCACCTCGGCGTTTGCCCACGAGTAACCCCCTCCTCGATCGACCGATGTCGGCGGGAGCCTAGCGCGCGTCCGGCTTCTCGGGCCCTACTCTCGAGTGATGTCACCACCGAAGACGCCTCGGCCACGCCGCGTCGCTGCGCTTTACGACCTACACGGGAACCTGCCCGCGCTCGACGCCGTACTCGCCGAGATCTCTCGTCTGGATATCGACCTGATCGTCGTCGGGGGGGACGTCGCGTGGGGGCCGCTACCGCGTGCCACCATCGATCGTCTGCGGACGCTCGAGACGGCGACCTTCATCCGTGGGAACACGGACCGAGAGGTATTCGCGCGGGCCGACGAGAATGACGGACTCGCTTCCGAAGTCGCGGACATCAATCTCTGGTGCGCGGACGAACTCGGGGACGAGCGCCTGACCTGGATGACGACCTTCCGAGAGCGCGCGATCGTCAACATGGAAGGTCTGGGACCGACGCTGTTCTGCCACGGCTCGCCTCGCAGCGACGAAGAGATGCTGACCGTCGCGACGCCTGCCGAACGGATGAGCGAATCACTACTGGATGTGCAGCAGGCAACAGTCGTGTGCGGTCACACCCACATGCAGTTCGATATCGAGCACAACGGCCACCGGGTGGTGAACGCGGGCAGCGTAGGGCTCCCGTACGAGAAGGAGCCGGGCGCGTACTGGGCTCTCTTGGGTCCCAACGTCGAGTTACGCAGAACGACCTACGACATCGACGCCGCGCTCCGGTCGATGGCCGACTCCGGATGTCCTCACGTCGATCTCGTGTTCCTGGAGGCGATCAGACAGTCGCCGCCACAACAAGACGTGATCGAGCACTTCGAACGAATGGCCGCGGATCGTTAGTCGGTCGTTTTCGTCTGCAGTCGCAGGCGTGAAAACGCGGCTATGTGCTCACAAAAGGGTTGGCCGAGGCGGTTAGCCGACTTCTCTTAGTTCGCGGCGAAGGTCGGCGATCTCGTCGCGGATGCGGGCCGCGTATTCGAAGCGCAGATCTTCGGCGGCCTGATGCATCTCTTCTTCGAGCTGCAACATCAAGCGCTTGAGCTCGTCGGGGCTCCCACCGATCGGCTCCCGGCGCCGACTCTTCGACTTCGTCGGCACGGTCTCGCCCTCGCGCTTGCGGCCGAAACCCTCGATGAGGATGTCGCTGACGGCCTTGCGGATCGACTGCGGGTCGATGCCGTGCTCCTCGTTGTACGCGAGCTGGATCTGGCGCCGCCGTTGCGTCTCGTTAATCGCCTTGCGCATCGAGTCGGTGACCTCGTCGGCGTACATGATCACCTGGCCGTCGACGTTCCGTGCCGCACGACCGATCGTCTGGATCAACGACGTCTGCGAGCGGAGGTAGCCCTCCTTGTCGGCATCGAGGATCGCGACGAGCGATACCTCGGGCAGGTCGAGGCCCTCACGCAGCAGGTTGATACCGACGAGCACGTCGAACTCGCCGAGGCGGAGGTCGCGCAGGATCTCGATCCGCTCGACCGTGTTGATATCCGCGTGTAGGTAGCGCACGCGTACGCCCGACTCGAGCAGGTAGTCGGTCAGGTCCTCGGCCATCTTCTTCGTGAGCGTGGTCACGAGGATGCGGGCACCGACCTCGGTGCGCTGACGGATCTGCTCCATGAGGTCGTCGATCTGTCCCTTGGTCGGCTTCACGATGACCTCGGGATCGATGAGCCCGGTGGGCCGGACCAGTTGCTCGACCGGAGCGCCACCCTGGCGCAGCTCGAAGGGCCCCGGCGTCGCGCTCATGAACACGATCTGGTTGACGACATCGAGGAACTCGTCGAAGCGCAGCGGCCGGTTGTCGAGCGCGCTCGGGAGGCGGAAGCCGTGCTCGACCAGCGTGCGCTTGCGGCTCATGTCGCCCTCGTACATCCCGTTGAGTTGCGGCACGGCGACGTGGCTCTCGTCGAGCACCACGAGGAAGTCACCCTTGCCGGTCGCGCCGCGGAAGTAATCGAGGAGCGTGTTCGGACGGGTCCCTGCCTCCCGGCCTTCGATGTGCCGGGCATAGTTCTCGATGCCGGAGCAGAAGCCGACCTCGCGCATCATCTCGAGGTCGTAGTTCGTGCGCATCTCGAGCCGCTGCGCCTCGAGCAACTTGTTCTCCTGCTTCAGGACCAAGAGACGGTCATGCAGCTCGGCCTCGATGGCCATGATCGCCCGCTCCATGCGCTCGCGGGATGCGACGTAGTGCGAGGCCGGGTAGACCTCGACGTGACCGAGCTCGCCCATGATCTCGCCCGTCAATGGATCGAGCTGGATGATGCGGTCGACCTCGTCGCCGAAGAGCTCGACGCGCACGGCGCGCTCCTCGTAGGCCGGAAAGATCTCGATCACATCACCCCGGACACGGAACTTGCCGCGGATGAAGTTGACGTCGTTGCGTTCGTACTGGATGTCGACGAGCTTCTGCACGATGAAGTCCCGGTCCGCGATACCGCCGCGGGCGAGGCTCAGGGTCTGATTCAGGTACTCCTCCGGGGAGCCCAGCCCGAAGATCGCCGAGACGCTGGCCACGATCAGCACGTCCTCGCGCTGGAGCAGCGCGCTGGTGGCGGCGTGCCGCAACCGCTCGATCTCGTCGTTGATCGACGAGTCCTTCTCGATATAGGTGTCCGAGCTCGGAACGTAGGCCTCGGGCTGGTAGTAGTCGTAGTAGCTGACGAAGTACTCGACCGCGTTGTTCGGGAAGAAGCGCTTGAACTCGTTGCAGAGCTGGGCCGCCAGCGACTTGTTGGGCGCGATCACGAGGGTCGGGCGCTGGATCTGCTCGAGGGCCCATGCCATCGTGGCGGTCTTGCCGGTGCCGGTGGCGCCGAGCAGGGTCGAGAACCGCTCGCCGCTCTGGACGCGCTCGACGAGCCCGGCGACGGCGGTGGGCTGGTCGCCGGCGGGTGAGAAATCGGACTCGACCTTGAACGGGGGCATAGTTACGTCAGTGTAATAACCGCCTGCGACAAGGTTCTATGCCCGGCGTGCTTCGGGTCCGACCGCGGTTTCGGAGAAATGCGCTGCGGGCGGACTCAGCCGCGGACGCGGAAGGCCTTGCGCCGTTGCTTGTAGCCGTACTCGGTGACCGCGACGCAGGTGGTATCCACGGTGCGCTTCCACCCGTAGGCGGAGAGCGTCATCCACCCCGGGGGCACGTGTTTGCGCTGTAGCTCGAGTGCGAGCCGCGCACGCCCTCGCTCATCGGTGACGGCGCGATCGAAGACCCACCGATCCCTATCGGTGCTACCGCCCAGACCCACGTCGACGTTCTCCGCGGGATCGCCGGTATCGGTACGGGTCACCCGCACAGCCACGCGCGCGGTATCGCCAAGGTCGTAGACGTGGCGGGCGGGACGGATCTTGAGGTCGTAGACCTCGACCTGCACGTCCTCACAACCGGCTCCCGCTACGGGACTGGGAACGACCGCGAGCGATGCGGCCATGGATGCGACGAGCAGACCTCGGACGAACATGGACGCCCTCCCCCTTGAGCCTTCGTCCAGGATACCCATACCGGACAAAAGCCGCGTCGCACGCTCAGCCGGAGGACGCGTCTCTCGCCGTCTGGAGCGTGAAGTTGAACGTCGTGCCCTTGCCCACCTCGGAATCGATCCACAACCGTCCTCCGTGGGCCTCGATGATCCCCTTGGTGATGAAGAGGCCGAGACCGGTCCCCTTCTTGGTCCATGCGGGCTTGGGCAACATGGAGAACTTCTCGAACACGCGCTCCCGGTCCTGAGGCGCGATCCCTATGCCCTGGTCGGTCACCGACGCGTGCAGCTCGGACTCCGAGTGACGCCGGATCCGGATCGTGATCGTCGTCCCCTCGGGTGAGTAACGGGTCGCGTTCGTCAGGAGGTTGAGCAGCACCTGCGAGATGCGGTCCTTGTCCATCATCACCTTGGGCAGATCGTCGTCGATCTTGGCGTCGACGAAGTGATGCGCGCGCAGCGACGAGTGGATGTCGATGATCCCCTGGATGACCTCCTCGACCTGGCCCGGTTCGAGCTCGTAGCTGAGCGTCCCCGATTCCATCCGGGACACGTCGAGCAGATCGTTGACCATGCGCGACAGCCGCTCGGTCTCTCGCACGATGATCGCGAGCACGTCCCTGCGCTTCTGCTCGCTCATCACCTCGGGTTGATCTCTCAGCGTGTAGCCGAAGCCCATGATCGTGGTCATCGGCCCCCGTAATTCGTGTGCGAGCATCGACACGAATTCGGTCTTGGTCCGGTCGGCTTCGCGTAACTGCCGGACTAGTGATTGCTCGCGTTCGCGGGCGAGTTTCGCATCGATCACCGACGCGACGCGGCCCCCGAGGATCGTCGTGAAGCGCAGGTCGTCCGCGTCGAAGTAACCCTTTTTGGCATTGACGGCTTCGATCACGCCGATCGGACGCGGCCCGGACGCGAGCGGCACGACAAGCACGGTCTCGATGCCGAGGGTCTCGCGGAACCTAGCGTTCACCCACTGATCCGTCCGGGCGTCGTTCGACATCAGCGGAGTGTTGGTGCGGAAGACGGTGCTCCCGAGCGAAGGCTCGGCTACACGGATCCGAAGATCCTCCACGTGGTCGTCGTCGATCCCGATGACGGGGGGGTGAGCGACGAGCTCGCCGCGATCCTCGTCGTAGAGCAGGATCGCCATCTTCTCGCACGCGAGCAGGTCGGACACGATCAGGATCGACTCGCCGATGACGCGCTCCAGCGATTCGGTGGACGTGAGTAGCGTCGACAACCGCTGAAGCCCGTCGAGCTCGCGGACCTGACGTTGAAGGGTCGCGACCAGGGTCGCGTTCTCGATCGTCAGCGCGGCGCGATCGCCGATGATCGTCAACAGACGCAGGTCGCTGTCGCCGAACGCCCCCCTCGTGGAGTTGACGGCGAGGAGGACGCCGAACTCCTTCTGCCCTGCGGTCAGCGGCGCGGCGACGACCTGACGCAGCGCATAGCGCTCGACGAGGAGATGGCGGTCATCCCCCTCCGCGGCCGCGTCGTTGTTGACCTCCGCGGTGCGGCTCCGCAGGACGCGCCGGAGCAGCGGCGATTCCGACAGCTTGATCCGAAGCTCGGCGCGCGCCGCTGGCTTCGGAAGGTAGAGCTCGTCGGTGGCATCGTCGTACAGGAGCAGTACCGCACGTTCACAGTCGAGAGATGCCTCGACGACCGAGACGACCTCCTGCATGACGCCGGCCGGGTCGTCCTGCGACGTGCTCAGCGATGCCACCCGGTAGAGCGCGGCGAGTTCGTCGTACCTGCGATCGGGACTGCGGTCGGTCACGGCATTCCCCAGGCTAGAGCGGGTGGCAAAGGTCCCGGTCACATCTTCGCTAGCAGGGCAGGCAATTCCTGCAACGTAGCGATCCGATGACCGTCCGCGTTCGGATAGCGATCGTAGCGGTCGAGCAACACCGGCGTGATGCCCACCTGCGCGGCCGGCTCGACGTCGGCCGACGGGGTGTCGCCGACGTGAACGGCCCCCGGAGGCGCGACGCCCGCGCGTGCGAGCGCCAGCTCATAGATCCTCGGGTCCGGCTTCTCGATGCCCTCGAGCGCCGAGATCACCACGGGGTCGAAACGGTGACCGATCTCGAGCTCGATCAGCATCTCCTCGAGCCAGTGCTCGAAGTTGGAGATCAGCCCCAGCCGGTACCCGGCATCCTCTAGGGCCGTGACCGTCGGGAGGACGTCGTCGAAGAGCTTGTAGGACGCACTGCTCGAGAACACGGCGTAGAGCCGGTCGACGAGCGCGTGATCGAGACCGAGCTCATCGAGGAAACGCCGGTACAGATAGGTCCAGAATCTGCGGGACGCCTCCGCCGACAGCGTCGGTTTGTCCACGCCGGACTCCGCGGCGAGGTCCATCAGGTGGGGCGCGAGCCGGCTCTGCACCTCCTCGACGGCCTCCGGCGAAACATCGGGTCCGCCCTCTCGACACGTCGCCGCGAAGAGCTCCGCGAACGATGGATGCGGACGCAGCAGGGTCAGGCCGACATCGAAGAAGACGACCTCGACCGTCACGCGCCGTTTCTCCGCTCCAGATCCGCGTAGACGCGGTCGGCTTCCCCGACGAGGTCATCGAGGCTTCCGTCGTTGCGAACGACGATGTCGGCCTTGGCGATGAGGTCGTCGGTCGAGGCCTGCGCGGCCATACGTCCGGAGATGTCGTCGTTGCTCATGGCACGCGAGGAGCGGAGTCGAGAGCGCCGCAGATCGTCCCGGGTCGCGACGACGATCACGTCGTCGACGATCTCGTCCAGCCCCAGCTCGACGATGAGCGCGGCATCGAGGATCACGATGGCGTCGGTCCCTTGCAGACGCTCGAGCTCGTCGGCGATCCCCGCCATGATCACCGGGTGCGTGATCGCGTTGAGGGCCGCCAGCTTCCGCGGGTCCGAGAAGACGATGGCGGCGAGACGCTTCCGGTCGATGTCCATCGAGTTCGCACCGAGGATCTCGTCGCCGAATTGATCCACGACCGAGTGCCACGCGGGCTCGCCGGGTCGCAGCGCGTCGCGGCCCAGTTGGTCCGCATCGATGACGTGCGCTCCTCGCTCCGCGAGGAGGGCCGCGAACGTCGACTTGCCCGACCCGATCCCGCCCGTCAGTCCGGCCACAAGCATGGGCGGTTCTCCTTAGAGATCAGACGTGTGAGGCCTTAGCTCTGACCGCGCTCCCGCTTCAGGTCCTTGACGATCGATTCGAGCGACTCGTCGTCGTCGACGTCGCCGGGCTCGACTGTGTCGGTCGCTTCCTGACCCTCGGCGACCGGAGTCGTCTCCTCGCGCAGCTCGT
>JBOGWY010000227.1:0-14674 GCA_050694015.1 Actinomycetota bacterium
CAGCACCATCGCTCGCAGCACGGCGCCGGGAGCGCGCGGGTGCCCGGACATGAACGCCAGCACGATGAAGACGAACGGGATCAGCGCCAGTCCGAAGGCGACCGCCGCGGCCGGGTTGGGGCCGCCCGGCTCGTCGGTCGTGGCCGAGACGAACCCGCCGAGGATCGCCCAGAACGCCGGTACCAGTAGCAGCGTCGCGAACAGGATCGCGCGCCACTTCAAACGAGGCGACAGCGGCTCGAGGACACCGGCCGGCGGTCCCTTGCGGGACGACACCCACTTGAGTGGCATGCCGAGCGGCCTAGCCTTTGACTGAGCCCGCGGTCAGACCGCGGACGAAGTACTTCTGCAGCGAGAAGAAGACGGCCAGCGGCAACGCCATCGAGATGAACGCGGCCGCAGTCAATAGGTGCCACTTCTCACCGAAGCCCCCGCTCAGCTCGCCCAGAGCGACGGTCAGGACGCGCGTCTCCCCCGCCCCCCCGAGAAACACGAGCGCGACCAGAAGGTCGTTCCATACCCAGAGGAACTGGAAGATCGTGAACGCCGCGAGCGCCGGCACCGACAACGGAACGATCAAGCGCCAGAAGATCGTGAAGTGATCGGCGCCGTCCATCTTGGCGGATTCGATGATCGATGCGGGCAGCGAGCCGATGTAGTTGCGCAGGAGATATGTCGCCAGCGGCAAGCCGAAGCCGGCATGCGCCAACCACACGCCCAGGAACGTTCCGTTCAGATCGAGGTCGGGGAAGATGATGCGGCCGAACAACTGCCCCCCTCCCGTGTAGAGGCGCAGGATCGGGATCAGCGCCATCTGCAGCGGAACCACCATCAACCCGACGACGAGAACGAACATCAGGTAGCGGCCCTTGAAGTCCATCCACGAGAACGCATACGCAGCGAACGCCGCGATCGTGATGGGGATGACCGTGGCGGGGATCGACACCGCGAGGCTGTTCAGGAACGCGCTGGCGAATCCGCCCGCGTCGAGCGCCTCTCTATAGTTCTGGAACGTCCATTGCGCAGTGTCGAGGGGCTGCGAAAAGACCGTCCACCACCCGGTGTTGTTGACGGCCTCGGCGGGCCTGAACGACGAGATCAGGACGCCCACGGTGGGGATCAACCAGATCAGGACGATCACGAGGATCGTGATGCGCGTGAACCATCCGCCCTTACGGACACCCACCCCTTCGTCGGGCACAACGCCCTTCGCTCTGGGGGCCGGGACGGGGATGCCCGGTTCGGCGATCGGGGTGCTCATCGGATCTCCTCTTGCTCGCGGAACCGTCGCACGTTCCACATCATCACCGGGATCACGGCTAAGAACAGGATCACTGCGATCGCCGCACCGCGGCCGTCGTGTCCGCTGAGGAAGAACCACCGGATCATCCGTTCGGCGATGACCACGGTCCCGTTGGGTTCCGGGCTGCCCATGACGTAGACGATGTCGAACACCTTCATCGAGTTGATGACCATGTAGGTGGCGACCACGACGATGGTGGGGAGGATGCTCGGCACCATGATGTTACGGAACACCTGGAACTCGGACGCGCCGTCGATCCGTGCCGCTTCGATGATCTCGTCGGGTATCGACTTGATCGCCGCAGAGAGAACGACCATCGCGAAGCCCGTCTGCATCCACACCATGATTGCCATCAACAAAAGGTTGTTCCACGGTTTCTCCGTCAACCAAGAAACCGGATCGTTACCCAGTGCGCCCCAGATCCCGTTCAGCAGCCCGATGTTCGAACCGAACCCCTCCGGGCGGAAGTTGTAAACCAACCGCCAGACCACGGCTGCGCCGACGAACGAGATCGCCATCGGCAGGAAGATCATCGACTTGGCGATCGCCTCACCGCGACGAAGCCTGTCCGCGAGGGTCGCGAGCGCGAGCCCGATCGTGACCGCCACCAGTGGCACCAGGACGATCCATCCCGCCGTGTTGCGTATCGACCGGAGCATGTCCCGGTCGCTGAAAACGAACTTGAAGTTGTCGAAGCCGACGAACTCGATCCCTTGTGCATCCTTGAAGGCGATGAGGATGGTGTTGATCACCGGATAGATCAGGAACACGCTCAGGATCACAAGTGCGGGCCCGACGAAGACGTAGGGCCGCACACCTTCGGCGTATCGCTCCGGGAGAAGCGAGACGATCGCATTCATGCCCCAGTACAAGAAGAAGACGCCGAAGACGCCGACCACCAGGGCGACGATGACCACGAGGAACCTGTTGGCGTCCGCATCCCTGAGGAAATCGAACGTTCCCCACAACGCCGCGAATGCCGCGATGGGGATCGCGAGAGCACCGAGGACGCGCAGCAGGTAGAGCGCCGGGCCCCCGCGGGGAGGTAGTTCCGTCGCTTCGACAGTGCTCATGCGGTCGTCACGTTCTCCTCCCGGAAATGGGGAGCGGCGTAAGCGCCGCTCCCCTTCCGAAGATCACTCGTGATCCCTTACTCCGCGGGCCAGCTCGCCTCGATCTCCTCGAGAACCGCGTCGAGCGAATCCGGGCCCTCTTGTAGGTACCTGACCATGCCGGTCCAGAAGCTCCCGGCGCCGACCTCCGGCGGCATCAGGTCCGATGCGTCGAATCGACCCGTACCGCTTTCGAGAGCCTCCGTCAGCACCGTGGCCGCATCCGCGAGGATCGGGTTCACGTAACAGTCGGCACCGACGTTGACGTTCGGCGAGATACGTGACGACGCCGTGACGCCGCCCATCTCACACTGGACGTCCTCGCCCATGAACGCCTCGAGGAACTCCTTGACCTCGGGGCTGTTACGGAACGTGACGGCAAGCTCGCCGGCGAACAGCGTTCCCTCTTGATCGAGCGGCGGGAGCGGGAACCAGTCGTAGTCCTTGCCGGTCTCCGTGCCCTCCGGGAAGAAGGCGTTGATGAAGCTCGCCTGGCGGTGCAGCCAGCACTTCGGCGGGTCGTCGAACATCGGAGCCGGAGCGTCACCGAACGCGATGGACGGCGTCCGGTTGGCACCACCCAGGACGTAACCGTCGGTGAACATGATCTCGCCGAAGACCTCGGCAGCTTCCTTGACAGCGGGATCGTTGAACGGGATGTCGTGGGTGACCCACTGGTCGTAGGTCTCGGTTCCCGCGGTGCGAAGCATGATGTCTTCCATCCAGTCCGTCGCGGGCCAACCGGTCGCGCTTCCACTCTCGAATCCGACACACCACGGGGTGCTGCCGTCGGCCTTGATCTGATCGCTGAGCGCGATCATCTCGTCCCAGGTTGTCGGGATCTCGTAGCCGGCCTTGTCGAAGTCGTCCTTCGGGTACCAGACCATGCTCTTCAGGTTGATGTTCGTGGGCAGACCGTAGTGCTCGCCCTCGAACTCACCCAACGACAGGAAGTAGTCACCGAACGTTGCCTCGAGCTCGGCTATATCGAAACCCATGTCCTCGAGGGACACGGCGTTGCCCGAACTTGCGTGGTCGACGACCGCTCCGGGCTGCGGAAGAAGGATGACGTCCAGCGTTCCACCTTCGGCACGGATCGGGACCTGCTCCTCGAACGCTTCCGATCCTTCGACCTCGGCTTCGTAGTCGGCGTCCGCAAGCTGCTCGTCGAGGATCTCCTGTAGCGCAGTTGCCTCTTCGGCTGCCATCGCGCTGAACACGTTGACCGTGCCGGTGTTCTCTTCCTGGTTGGCGGCACCGGTTTCGCCACCACCTTCTTCTTCTGCCGCGCAGGCCGCCCCCACAAGTGCTAGGGCGACGAGTACCGCGGTCATCCATCTCATCCGGTTACGCATGAAGCCTCCCTCCCGATCTCCCCTCACTGATCCCAGCTTTTGGCGTGAGGTGTTCCAAGGCGCTTGTTCGCCCTACTTCCCATAGATCCCCGACCCGTCCTCCGGATCGAAGAAATGCATGGCTCGTGTGTCGACGACCAGATCGAGACGCTCACCGCGGGCGGCCCGCGTTCGAGGGTTCAGCCGTGCGACGACGTTGGTTTCACCCGTCTGCGCTTGCGCCGCGACCATCTCCATCGCTTCCGCCCCCACGTCGCTGGCGAGTTCTTTCACGTCCTCGGTGACCGGAGCCGCTGCTTTCATCTTGAAATGGACGACGACGTCGGAGCCGAGCGCCTCGCGGAGGTCGATCGTCGCGGAGATCACCGAATCCGAACGCGCTTCTCGTGCGAGCTGCGCGTCCTCCATGTCCTCGGGACGAACGCCGAGGATGACCTTCTTGCCGGCGTACTTCTTGAGATCGGGGCGAGCGCCCACGACCTCGGCGGGCACCGGCAGCGTGTAGCCCCCGACGTTCACCGAAGAAGTTCCGTTGGCGTTGAGCGTCGCCTCCATCAGGTTCATCGCGGGCGAACCGATGAATCCTGCGACGAAAAGGTTCTTGGGGTGCTCGTAGAGCGTTTGCGGGGAGTCGACCTGTTGGAGGATCCCCTTGCGCATGACCGCCACGCGATCTCCCATCGTCATCGCCTCGACCTGATCGTGCGTGACGTAGATCGTGGTCACACCGAGATCGGCCTGGATCCGGGCGATCTCCGAGCGCATCTGGACCCGCAGCTTGGCATCCAGGTTCGATAGCGGCTCGTCCATCAAGAACGCCTGCGGATGGCGGACGATCGCCCGTCCCATCGCGACGCGCTGACGCTGACCTCCCGACAGTGCCACAGGCTTCCGCTGCAGGAACTCCTCGAGACCGAGGATCCCTGCCGCTTCACGGACGCGCTTGTTGATCTCTTGCTTCGAGACCTTCTGCAGTTTCAGGCCGAAGCCCATGTTGTCGTACACGCTCATGTGGGGATAGAGCGCGTAGTTCTGAAAGACCATGGCGATGTCGCGCTCTTTCGGGGGGACGTCGTTCACGACGCGTTCACCGATGCGGACGGATCCTTTGGAGATCCCTTCGAGGCCGGCGACCATGCGCAGCGCGGTCGTCTTCCCACAACCCGAAGGCCCGACGAGCACTACGAACTCGCCGTCGTTTATCCCGAGATCCAGGTCACGGATCGCCTCTGTTCCGTCCGGATAAACCTTCCAGACGTCATCGAGAACGATCTCAGCCAAATCAACCCTCTCTTCTGAAGAAGACCCCGTTTTAGGGATACTCGCCCCAAAACAGGCCTTGCGCAAGGGAGTTTGGGGATGCTTGCGGTGGCTGTGCACGAGGAGTGTTGAAACGCGCTTCGGGCTTTCCTCACGTCCCTACGACGAGGCCCTCCCACGGAGCCAGCTGCACCGCGGCGGCCACCCGCTCGCCGTCGCGCGCCCGGTTGGTCGCGATGACGACGGTCCCCGGTCCCGTGTCCAGCCGCGCGGCGGCGTCGTTCATGTTGAGGACGACGATGTGCCGGCCGCGCCGGAACGCCCATAACCCCGGCGGAGCATCGACGCCTTCGTAGGGGGCCGAGCGCAGGTCATCGGCGTGCTTGCGCAGCGCGATGAGATCGCGGCATAGGTGCAGGGTCGAGTTCGGGTCGTCTCTCTGCGCCTCGACGTTGCATGCGAGGTTGTCGCCGATCGGCAGCCATGGCTTCACGCCGGCATCGGTGAACCCGGCGCCGTCTGACGCGCTCCAGTGCATCGGCGTGCGGCACGGATCGCGTCCGGGATCGTCGGGCCAGAAGCGCACCCCCACAGGGTCCTTCAGGTCCGCCTCGGTGATGCGCGTGTCGGGCATGCCGATCTCATCCCCGTAATAGAGGAAGCACGCGCCGTGCAGCGTCAGCAGGACGAGCAACGCGCATCTGATCTTGCGCTCGTCTTCCCCGCACCATCTCGTCGCGAAACGACGAGCATCGTGGTTCGAGCCGAACCACACCGACGCTGCGAGCGCCGGAAGATTCTCGTACGTCTCCTCGACGACTGCCCGCAGCGCGGTCGCGTCGAAGGGAGCGTGAGCGAAGAGGAAGTTGAACGCGAGATGGAGCTCGTCGTCGTTGCCGTAGAACGACATGAGCTGCGCGATCTCCCAGACGTAGGTCTCGCCTACCAGCACCCGGCCCGGCTCGTATTCGCCTGCGAGAACGCGCCAGCGTCGCAGGATCTCGTGTCCTTCCGGACGGTTCATGTTGTAGACGACCTGCTGACCCAGCTCGCGCCAGTGCGCGTTATCGCCGGGTTGTGCCGGGGGGTTGTCGCGCAGCTCGCGGTCCTTCACGAGCGCGTGCGCGACGTCGATACGGAACCCCGCTACCCCTCGGTCGAACCAGAAACGAAGGATGTCGTCGAAAGTGGCGCGCACGTCGTCGTTCCACCAGTTGAGATCGGGCTGCTCCCCGAGGAAGTTGTGCAGGTAGTACCGACCGGTCGGTTCGTGCCACTCCCATGCTCCATCGCCCCCGAACACGCTCACCCAGTTGTTCGGTGGAGACCCGTCCGGTTTCGGATCGGCCCACACGTACCAGTCCCTGTGCTCGGAGTCGCGCGACGAGGCCGCGTCGACGAACCACGGATGTCGATCGCTGGTGTGGTTGGGCACGAGATCGAGGAGGACACGGATGCCCGCGTCATCCGCGCGTGCGATCAATTCGTCGAGATCATCCATCGTGCCCAGTTCCAGATCCACTGCGGTGTAGTCCGCGACGTCGTAGCCCCAGTCCTTGTTCGGTGACGGCATCGTGGGATTCAGCCAGATGCCCTCGACGCCGAGCCACACGAGGTGGTCGAGACGCGACGTGATGCCCTTGATGTCGCCGATCCCGTCACCGCCGGAATCCATGAACGAGCGCGGGTAGATCTGATACAGGACGGCATCGCGCCACCACGGGACCGGAGGGTTCACGTACGACCTTTCGCTGGAGACCTGCAGGTGGACGCGAATCTACCGGCGCTGGTGTCGTCCTTCGCAGGGCATCGACATCGTCGTGCCCGGGTTCTTCACCTCTTCGAACAGAACCGTGATCCACACGTTGCCGCCCTGCTCGATCGCGCCGACGCCGAAGTACGTGAACGTCGGACGCAGGATGATGTCGCGGTGGGTCTGCGAGTTCATGAATGCCTTGTGCAGGCTGTCGATCGAGTGACCCCGCCCGACGTTCTCACCGAGGACCCGCCACCGCGTCACCCGGCGCCCGAGCGTCTTCTCCGGCGTGTGATAGACGTCGCGGCGCTCGATCATCTCGTAGGAGTGGTGACGCGCGACCCGTGACAGCTCGGGGTCGAGCTCGACCCGGCGACGTCCGTGTTCCGTGCGTGCCTCGTTGACCTTCGTGGCCATGTACCGCTCGTCCTCGGTCCACGTCCAGCACGGCTCGGGGTCCGGCTTGGGCTCCTCCGGCTTCGGCTCTTCGGGCTCGGGTTCGGGTTCCGGCTTGGGCTCTTCCGGCTTGGGCTTCTGAGGAGGCGGCGGCTGTGGCAATCCGTCGATCGTCAGTACGTCGAGCCCGCGCGCGCCGTCGTTCGCGAAGACGTAGCCACCGTAGAAGTACGAGGACCACGTGTTCGCGTCGTCGGGACGGAAGTAAGCGATCTCTTGGGGGGACGACGGCGTCGAGAAGTCGATGACGCTGGTGCCCCCGGTGTACCAGGACGTCACTACCTTGCGAGTTCCGGGGACGAAGTTGAAGTTGTGCGCGGTGCAGATGGCGGTCGCGAGCGTGCCGACCGGCGCCGCGCCGCGCGGAGACGAGATGCGGCCCTGGAACGTCGGGGCGGAGGGGTCACTGATGTCGTACGCGTAAAGGCCGCCGGTCGGCGACCGACCCGTCAGACAGTCGTGCGCCGTGAACAGGCTCTCGTCGCCGATCACAAGCAGGTCGCCGTCGGGACTCGCGACCGCGGAATGGGGGAACTCCATCACCGGCGGTATGTGCGCGAGCACCTGAGGTTCGCGTGGGTTGCTCACGTCCCATACCTGCGTTTCGAGCTGGCCGGGGCAGAAGCCGAGCTTGCGATTCCCCTGCACGTAGAACGAGACATCGTGACAGCCGAACGGATTCGGGACGAACTCGTGGATCACCTTCGCGTCGCGAGGGTTCGAGACGTCGATGATGCTCTGCGTTCCGCCGTTCTCGCCGAGCCCGCCCGGAGAGGAATAGATGAGTGGCTGGCCGGGGAACACCGTCAGCGTGTGCGTTCCTTCCGGGAACGACACGGTGTCGAGGAAGACCGGTCGCTTCGGATCGCGCACGTCGATCAGACGAATGCCGCTGCCCCCGCCACCGCACTGCCCCGAGTAGAAGCCGAGCGCGATCAAGCCCGGCTTCACCACCGCGACGTCGTTCTGCGTGCCGGGGCACGGCACGAAGCCGACCTGTTTCGGTCGGGCGCGCGAGATATCGAAGATGTGTACGCCGCCGTTGTCACCTTGCTTGGCGGCGTAGACGAACTTCCGCGCGAAATCGATGTCGGTCCCGCCCTCGAAGGTGAAGTTCGCGACGTGTCGGACGTTCGGCGATGCATCGACCGGCTTGCCGGCCGCGACGGCAGGCACCGCCACGACGACGGCGAGCACGCCGGCTACGAGACGTAGTCGTCCCATGACGGAGAGATTCGCTACCGGAGCACCGCGTCCTGCCGGGAGGACCCCGGATGGCCACGCCGAAGTGAGACCGGAGAACGTCACATTTCGGACATCTCCTGAGGGGGTCCCCCATGAAGATCCTGACCCGTACCGTCGCCGCGCTCCTGGTCGTTGCGTTGGTGGCGCCGGCCGCCGCCGCGAGCCCGGTTGCCCAGACGAAAGAGGAACGGGAGCTCTACGGCCGCACCTTCGTGGAGCCGCTGGCTTCGTACAACTACATCCAGCTCGGCGACAAGGCGCAGGGCGAGTTCGCCGGCGGGATGCAGCTGCTCGAGAAGCTCTTCCCCCGCTACCTCGACTTCACCACCGTCGCCGAGCAACTGGGCAACAAGCACGCGGTGAGCGTCGGGTCGGACGGGTACCCGTCATGGGATCCGAAGGACACCGGCGACGGGCTGCCGATCCACGCCGCGATCCTCACCGACACCAAGGTCCCCGACCGCAACAAGGAGTACGTCGCGCTGATGGCCTCCCACCAGGGGGAGCCGTGCGGACGCGAGGCGATGTGGCGCTTCCTCGAGGATCTTCTGATTGCGGCCGGCGAGAACTCGGACGAGGTGTTCGACAACGCGACCGGGAAGAACGGGAAGACGATCGAGATGACCGCGCGCCAGATCCTCGCGCGCACGAAGATCTACTTCCTCGTCGCATCGCCGGACGGCTGGCATGCCGGGGATGGCATGCCGGGCCTCGGCGGACACTCGCAGGACAACGGCGGGTCGATCAACTCGAACCGCGTCGCGTATCAGGACGGATGGAGCTTCCCGCCCGACCCCGTTCTGTATCGCCAGGGATACACGACCATGACGCAGCCCGAGGGAGCCGCCAACATCGAGTGGCTCAGAGAGGTGCGTCGCAAGGAACTCAACGGACGCCCGTTCGCGATCGGCATGGACGTCCACGGTCCCGTGCCCGCCGGCTTCATCCTGTTGCACGACCAGGGCAACGACCCCGAGAAGCTCGAACGCGCGCAGGACCTCGGCCTCCGCATCCGCCAGAACATGGAGGAGACGATGCCCCCGACGTCCGCGCTCGATCAGGCCCTCGACACCGCGACCGAGCAGGCGCGGCGCAACATCCCGGACGTCGACGGGACGACCGCGGACCAGACCGCGTGGCGTTCGAGTGGACTGGGCCGGTGGGCGTTCGTGACCCACATCGCCGACGCGCTCTCCTACACCGCGGCGAACACGTGGGGCGGGTGGATGAACTCGCACTCGGGTCTCGACGCGGTGTCGCTGTCGTACGAGATCAACTGCCGCCCGGAACCGTGGGTGCCGGCGGACTACCAGAAGTGGGTCGACAACATGCGCGGCGTGTTCGAGACCGGAGTCGTCAGCGCGGCGGCCTTCGACCGGATGGCACCGCCGAAGAAGAAGATCAAGGGCACTACCGGGTTCTACGACTCAGGCCTGCGCATCACCGACGCGGACGGCAACCCGATACCTCCGCCCGCCAACTTCCCCGATCACCCGATCGTCCGGCAGATCGAGCAGGGGCACTACAACGTGTCCAACGTCGACTTCTTCCGCGACCTGCGCGGGATCGTGCGAAACGCTCCCATGGAAGTTCGCGATGGCGAGTTCGACAAACTCAACGGTCTCGACACCTTCGTCGTGGCCGACACCACCGTCCGCGACGTGCGCGCGGTGCAGTCGTTCCTGCAGTCCGGCGGCAACCTGATCCTGACGGACGCGGCGCTGCAGATGGTGCCGAAGCTCACGAAGATCTCGCCCAAGACGATCGACAAGTACTGGGGTTACGTCGGCTACTCCGACCTCAAGCGCACGCACCCGTTCACGCACGACCTGCTAGTCACGGCGAGGCAGACCTATGACCCGACCGGCCTCGGCTATCCGCTGTTGATGGAGCGCGACGGCTACTGGAGCGAGGAGGGGCAGGGCGGCTCGTCGACGGAGAACAGCGCACCGATCTGGGTCGTCGACCGCGACGCATGGGAAGCGGCCGGCGGAGAGACGATCGGCACCGTCGATCCCCCGGAGCGCAAGGGAACCGAAGAGGGGTCGGCCGAGGACCTCACGAATATCGGCACGATGGAGCTCGGGAAGGGCCGACTCGTGATCTTCGGCGCGCTGCTCCCGCAACCGACCGAGAGGTTCCCGCACTGGTTCGGCCTCAACGGGTACACGATCAGCGCCGCCGGCCAGACGATGCTCCTACGCGCGCTGGACTGGAAGCGGACCTAACCACGGCCCCCGGCGATGTGAGCGGCTTCGGGGCTGCGTCGTAGACGGATCATCGCGACGCAGCCCAGCGCGGGGCCGGGGGCCAGGAACGCGAACGCCCACCGCCACGTGAGCGACTCCGCGAGCAGCGGCAGCAGCCAGATCGTCGCGACCGTGAGCGTGAATCCGATCGCGAGCTGCAACGTCAACGCGGTGCCGACGTAGGCCTGGTCGGCGAGCTCGGTGACCATCGTCGAAAACTGCGCCGAGTCGCCGACGACGGCGACACCCCATAAGAGCCCCAGCACGACGATCGCCCACACCGGCGCACCGAAGAGCGCGGGCACGAGCAGGCAGCACGCCGCCGACGTCGCCATCATCGCCGTCGTCGTTCGGGTTCTGCCCCACCGATCGCCCGCGACTCCTCCGATCCAACAGCCCAGCGCGCCGATCCCGATCACGGCGAAGGTCACGTACGCCGCGAGGGTGCCGTCGGTCACCGCGTGCTCCTCCAGCACGGCGCGGAAGAACACGACGAACCACGCCCACATGCCGTAGAGCTCCCACATATGACCGAAGTAGCCGAGCGAGGCGAGGCGGACGCCGCGGCTCTTGAACACCACACCGACCTGGCGCGGGTCGAACTGCGCTCGCGCGAACGGGTACGGGCCCACTCGGACGGTCATCACGACGAGCGCGCCGGCGGCCGTGATCGCGGAGGTCGCCCACACCACTGTCTGCCATTCGAGCCCCCCGAGGCCGTTGACAAGGTGCGGCGCGCCGGTCCCGACGGTGAGGGCTCCGACCAGGATGCCGACGGCGACGCCCCGGCCGCTGCGGTACCACGTCGCGATCAACTTGAGCGCCGGTGGATAGACCCCGGCGAGGAAGAACCCGGTGCCGAAACGGAGCGCGATCGCGGGGGCCGGGGAATCGACGGCGAGCAACAGCGCGTTGACGAGGGCCGCTCCGATGGCTCCGATGAAGATGACTCGTTGGGCCTCGAGGATGTCGGCGACGTTGAAAACGCTGGAGAACAGCGCACCGCCGACGAAACCGAGCTGCACCGCGATCGTGAGCCACGCGGCGGTGCCCGCCGACATCGCCCATTCGTCACGGAGTTGTGGGATGACGGCCGACGCGGAGAACCAGGTAGACATCCCCAACAAGAGGACGACGACGAGCAACCACAGCGCACGTTGACGCGCTGCGGTGCTCTCGACTGTCGGTGGTGTATTGGTTGACGTGGCCGTAGGAGAACTCTACGTAATGAGGGCGGCAGCTCCTTGATTGAGCGGCTCGGGCCTGCGACCCTCTTTTGCAAGCATCCGACGACGAGAAGGAGGGGCAATGAGCGACACGGTTGCTACGCCCGACGCACCGGCTCCCGAACCGATGAAGGGTTTCGGTTGGAAGAGCCTGCTCCGCGCCGCCGCGATCGCCGCGATCGTGGTCACGGTCGTCATCTTGATTCTCGCGGGTTTGATCCCGCCGTTGATCGTCTTCATCGTGCTGTGGCTCGTGGGTTTGTGGTTGCTGCGACGGCCGGGCAAGGCCGGTCCGATCTTCATGCTGGTCGTGTTCATCGCTTATCTGGTCACGAACGCGCCGTTCTCGTTGCCACAGCTGGCGGTCCCGGCATCGACGGTCGACTTCGTGATCGCGCTCGGTTCGTGGCTTGCCGGACTTACCGCGATCATCTCGGCGATAGGGACCCTGGCGAAAAGGGATGACGGTCCGTCGGGGGTTGCGCGAGCACTTGGTGGCGTGGTCGTCGGCCTCTTCGTGGTGGGTGTCGCGCTGAGCCTGTTCCAGAACGCATCGTTCGAGAACGCCGAACTTCAAGAAGGCGACGTCGAACTAACGACGGTAGATATCGAGTTCTCTCCCGCCGAGATCGAGGCCGGATCGGGCGGCGCCGTCTTCATCACGAACGACGACCCGGTTCTTCACACCTTCACGATCGACGATCTGGACATAGACGAGGACATCCCCGCGGGCAAGACCGTCCGCGTCGTCATCGATGCCGAGCCGGGCGAGTACCGCTTCTATTGCGTACCGCACGCGCCCGACATGGAGGGACAGCTCACCGTTCGATGACCGACATCCGCGAAACGTCGGTCACGGCCCCCGATGGCCGGGCCCTCCGGATGATCGAAACGGGTGACCCGGACGGCTATCCGGTCCTATGGCAACACGGCACGCCGTCGTCTTCGTTGCTCTACGAACCGTGGATCGCCTCCGCGACGAGCCACGGCGCACGGTTGATCGCGTACGACCGGCCGGGGTACGGGGGTTCGACGCCACATCCCGATCGAACCATCGCCGATGCCGCCGCGGACGCCGCCGCGATCGCCCGCGCGAGGGATATCGAGCGCATGGCGACGATGGGTCTGTCGGGCGGCGGCCCTCACGTCCTCGCGTGTGCGGCACTGCTGCCGGATCTGATCACGGCGGCCTCGTGCATCGCAGGGGTCGGACCGCCAGACGCCGACGGGCTCGACCTCACCGCCGGGATGGGCACATCGAACGTCGCGGAGTTCGCCGCCGCGCGCGACGGCCGCGAGAAACTGGAGCCGATGCTCGAAGAGTTCGCAGCGTCGATGCTCGCCGGGGTCGAAGACGACGAGAACCTCGACACGATCCTCAGTGAGGCCGACCGAGCCGCGCTCACGCCTCAGTTCAAGGAGTGGCTCGAAGGGAGCTCGCGCGAAGGGCTGAGGCCGGGCCTGGAGGGCTGGATCGAGGACGACATCGCGTTCGTGACCCCGTGGGGCTTCGACCTACACGAGATCGAGGTTCCGGTGCAGGTGTGGCAGGGCGAACAGGACCTAATGGTCCCGTTCGCCCACGGCCAGTGGCTCGCGGAGAACATCCTGGGTGTCGACGCGCGCCTGTCCCCGGACGAAGGTCATCTGACGATCCCGACGCAGCGCTTCGACGAGATCCTCAAGTGGCTGCTCGCGACGAGCCGATGATGCGATGTCTTCAGAGTTCCGCCGCCGGAAGATTGTTCTCGAAGAACTGGTAGACCGTTTCGACCGGAGCGTTCTTGGCGACGGCCTGTGGCAACGGGAAGGCGCAGATCATGCCATCGTTGTTGCCCGACGCGTCGAGGATCCCCGGCAACAGGTACCCGACAAGATCGGCGACCGCAGTCGGTGTCGCCGACGCCGGGCACCCATTCTGTGGCGGTGTGCTGCCGGAGGGTGTGGCTCCGGCAACGCCGCCAAGTGGAAGTGCAAGTGCCACAACGATCATTGCTGTCGAAAGTGTTCTCTTCATCATTGATCCTCTCTAACTGAGTCCTCGGCTGTATCCGGGCCGATCACCGCTACGACCTCGACGATGCTCCCCAGCTCTCCGAATCCGACCCGTTCCGCATGCTCTCGAACCTGATCGCTTTCTTCCGCGATGCAGTCGTACAGAACGCCGCCCTCGGTCACGTAGGCGCGAAGCCAACGGAAACCGTTCCCGGTCTCGCCCGACGCCCGGGTGAACATGCGTGCGATCGCTTTAAGTTCCTCTCGCGTCAGGTTCCCCGCGACCTCGAACTTGCGTTCGGTGACGAATCGGGCCATGCCCACCTCCTCCGTGCTCGGGAGCGGTGGGGGGCGCTCGCCGCGCCCCCCACCGGTCGGTTGCTAACAGGGACCCGCGAAAGTCGCGGTGTCGGAACCTGAATGCGCGATGGCCTGCGGATGGCCGTTGGCGTGACCCGCGTGCCCGGGGTTGCCGGGGCCTCCGAGGAACTGGCAGTTGGTCTGTCCGCTCGGGGTCTCGACGTGCACGAAGTGAGCCAGCGCCGGACTCACCATCGCTGCTACCAAGATCACAACCAGAACCGCAACCAGAAGCAACTTCTTCACAACATCACCTCCCTCTCGCTTGGCTATTCCGATAGGGCCAAGCTAGGGAAGAAGCGATGATGTGGAACCAGGGGCACCCCCGGTTATTTGGCGGGTGTCCCCGTGGGGTCG
>JBOGWY010000228.1:0-4092 GCA_050694015.1 Actinomycetota bacterium
CGAGCGAGTGGGCCGCGTGCGCCGACACGGTCAGCTTCTGTTTCTCAAAGGGTCTCGGAGCCCCGATCGGCTCGATGGTCGTAGGCAGCAACGAAGTGATCGAGGAAGCCCGGCGGCTGCGCAAGAGGCTCGGTGGAGGGATGCGGCAGGTCGGAGTCATTGCGGCGGCGGCCCGGGTCGCGATCGAGACCGGGCCGCAGCGACTCCATGAGGATCACGCCAACGCCCGACGTCTCGCCGAGGGACTCGCGGACCTGCATGGAGAAGCTGTCGATCTGACGAAGGTCGAGACCAACATGGTCTACGTCGATGTGCGCCCGTTCGGAAAGCGTGGGCCCGACGTGACCGAGGCGCTCGCGACGAAGGGCGTGATCACTCTTCCCGGTGCCGGCGGGATCATGCGTTTCGTGACCCACCGCGACGTCGACGCGCCCGGCATCGAGCGCGCGCTCGAGGCTCTCCGCCAGGTCCTGACCACTGGTTGACGCGATCTGCGCGGGGTGACGCGATCTGCGCGGGTTGACGATCGTCTCCCGACCCACAAGATGCCGTTTGACCAGGGCTTTCGCGGGGAAGACTTAATAGGTGGACATCATCTTTACGCTCTGCCTACCGCGCGACGAAGCCAGCGTTCCCCTCGTTAGACATGTCTGTCGAAACTCGATGCAGGCGCTGGGCGTCGCGACCGGTTGCATCGACGAAGTCGAACTCGCGGTCACCGAGGCGTGCACGAATGTCCTGAAGCACGTCGAGGGAACCGATGAGGAGTACGAGATCTCGGTCGAGATTGCCGATGCCCTATGTCAGATCAGGATCGTTGACCGTGAGGGCGATGAGGGCTTCGACCACACGGCTCAGGGACTTAGGCAGGCCGAAGCGAGGGCCGAGAGTGGCCGCGGCATCTTCCTGATGCGCGCGATGGTCGACGAGCTGAACTTCAGCGCCGAGCCGGAGGTCGGGACGATCGTGCAGCTGGTGAAGAAACTCGAGCTGGACGACGGTTCGGTCCTGCGCGCACTGGCCGTCGGCTAACCCGGACCATTTCGTCCGATCTCCTACTTACCCGCCGGGATCGAGGGAAACGAACGTAGCGAGGCCACCTGCCTATACTCGAACACGGATACAGGGGAGCTCGGAGGCACCGGGCTGAGAGGCGAGCTGCCGCTCGCGACCCTTCGGACCCGATCGGGGTAACGCCCGCGTGGGGAGGTCGCAAAGTCATGGGAACTGCGCCCCGCTCACTTGAAGTGGTCGTCGTCGGCGGTGGAGTTATCGGGATGTCGATCGCGTGGCGGGCCGCGCGCGCCGGTTTTTCGGTCGCCGTCGTAGACGACCCGACGCGTGCGGCGGCATCGAACGTGGCTGCAGGCATGCTCGCTCCGGTCACGGAGGCCGAGTATGGCGAGGAACGGCTCCTGCAGCTCAACCTCGAATCGAGTCGTCGCTACGAGGGCTTCGTCGAAGAGCTGATGTCGGTGACCGGACACGACGTCGGATACGTCCGTTGCGGCACCTTGACTGTGGCCCGCGACCTCGACGACAACACGGCTCTCGAGGACGTTTACAGATTCCAGCAGAGCCTGGGACTCACGGTAGAGCGTTTGCGCGGCTCCGCTTGTCGCACGCTGGAGCCGTTGCTTGCACCGCGTACCCGCGGCGGGATCCTCGTGGAAGGCGATCATCAAGTCGATCCGACGGCGTTGGTCGCTGCTCTCACCGACGCATGTAAGCGCGATGGTGTCGCGCTGCATGAGAGCGGAGCTGCGTCGCTAACGACCGGCCCGCGTCCCGAGGTGGTCCTCCGCACCGGAGAACGGCTGGCGTGCACGACCGTTGTGGTAGCGGCCGGGACATGGTCGGGCTCGATCGATGGCATGCCTCCGGCCGCGCTGCCACCGGTCCGCCCCGTCAAAGGACAGCTCGTCCATCTGCGTACACGCGATGGGGATCCCTTCACGGAGCGCAACATCCGCGGTCTCGACGTGTATGTCGTTTCTCGTCCTGACGGACGCGTGATCGTCGGCGCGACGGTCGAGGAGCAGGGCTTCGACGCGACCGTTACCGCCGGCGCGACGTACGAATTGCTCCGCAATGCGTATGAGCTACTGCCCGGGATAACGGAACTCGCGTTCGTGGCGAGCGTCGCCGGGCTCCGACCGGGCACACCCGACAATGCTCCGATCATCGGCCGCGTCGAGGAAGGAGTTCTCGTGGCCACCGGCCACTACCGGAACGGGATCCTGCTGGCGCCCGTCACCGCCGACGCGATCGTGGACCTCCTGATGTCCGACCGTGTGCCGGACTCGGTCGCCCCCTTCGGTCCGGAGCGATTCGCAACGGTAGCCGCACGATGAAGGTCGTCGTCAACGGCGAAGTCACCGAGTTCTCCGAACAGGCGACCGTCGTGAACGTCCTCGAGCAACTCGGCCGGGGAGCACAGCCGCGTGGCGTCGCCGTCGCGGTCAACGGCGAGGTCGTGCCCAAAGGGGAATGGCGTGCCACCGCGCTACACGACGACGACCGCATCGAGGTCCTGAACGCCGTGGGAGGCGGATGATGGACGATCCGTTCGTCATCGCCGGACAGACCTTTACGTCGCGTCTGATCATCGGGACGGGGGGAGCGCACAGTCTCGATGCCCTCGAGCAAGCGATCGTCGCGTCGGGGGCCGAGCTGGCGACCGTGGCGTTGCGTCGCGTCGATCCAAGTTCGCCGGGGTCGATCCTCGATGTGATCGAGCGCACCGGCTGCAAGCTGTTGCCGAACACCGCCGGATGTTTCACCGCGAAGGAGGCCGTTACGACGGCGACGTTAGCGCGCGAAGCGTTCGAGACCGACTGGATCAAGCTCGAGGTGATCGGAGACGACCGGACGCTCCTTCCCGATCCCGTCGAGCTGGTCGACGCGGCAGAGACACTCGTCGACGACGGCTTCATCGTGCTCGTCTACACGAACGATGACCCGATACTCGCCCGGCGTTTGGAAGAGCTCGGTTGCGCCGCCGTTATGCCACTGGGCTCGCCGATCGGCAGCGGCATGGGCATCCGTAACCCATACAACATCAGGCTCATCGTCGAGCAATCATCCGTACCCGTCGTGCTCGACGCCGGGATCGGCACTGCGTCCGATGCGACGATCGCCATGGAACTCGGGTGCGACGCGGTATTGATCGCAAGCGCGGTCACTCGGGCTCAGGATCCTGCTGCCATGGCGGAGTCGATGCGCAAGGCTGTCGAGGCCGGCCGTCTGGCGCGCCGGGCCGGCAGGATCCCGCGACGTCTCTACGCGGAACCGTCGACGACCTTCGAAGGACTGCCGGAACTCTGAAAGGGCGGCAGCTATTTCCGCCGGTTATGGGGTCGGGGTCAGGGCCGGACACGTATCGGGAGACGATTGTGGTTGGCCCACATCGCTTTGGTACGTTGATCGTCGCCACGTCGCACTAGGCGAGATCTCCGCGTGCTGAGCCTCGATGCAATAGGTGGTGTTGTCCGCTTGGATCCTCATGTAGCCATCTCCGGTGGCCCAGTCCGGAAGGTCGAATCCTTCAGCCGAAAGGACGCTTGCGCTTTGTTCGTCGAGCCCGGCCACCGTCCCGGAGTTCGTTACCTGCCAGGACTCCACCGCAGTCGAGGCATTCTTCAGCGCCGACTGAACTTGCGACGTCCACGCCTTCTCTCGCTGGTTCAGATAGATCGGGATAGCGATCGCGGCGAGGATCGCGATGATCAGGATGACGACGAGTAGCTCTATGAGCGTGAATCCGCTCTCGTCCCTCCCGTGAAGCAACGTGCGCCCCGACATAAGGGGATTATCGGCCCCCGGTACCCGGGTCCTTAGGGTCCGAAACGGATCTTTTCGACGTTCACGGGCCTATCAGGAGGGACCCGTTCACCTCGAGCGTGCCGGGTTCCAGGTCGAGATCCACCTCGTCGGTGGCGGTCTCGCCGGCCGGGACCTCGCCGATATCCACGGGGATCTCCGTGCGTCCGATACGCAACGTGACGGTCCCGCGCCACAGGTGCTCGGTATGGTTCTCGATCGGCAGGATCAGGATGAGCTTGCCCTGGCCTGCCGTGCGCGCTTGGGGCT
>JBOGWY010000229.1:0-4603 GCA_050694015.1 Actinomycetota bacterium
GGTGTGAAGCCTGCGACCAGGACCAGCGCGAGGTCGCGGTAGTAGGGACAGAAGACGTCCTTGCCCTTCTCGAAGGCCCACCCGGTACCGACCTGCGCGGCCTCGTGACCGGAGACGGGAACGACGAAGGGTGCTTTGCCTTGCCGGTTGAGTGCCCACTGCCGCTCGTCGCAGAAGCGCGCGAGCAACATGAAGCGATACATCTCGAACAGGTCCTCTTCTTTGAGGCCTAACTCGGTGTGCTGGTCCTTCGCCATGCAGGTCTCCTCCTCGAGACGAACTACCTAGAACCGGCCTCCACGGGGGCCGGACCGGAAGCAAGAAGTGATCTGGGGTGCGTCCACACCAACGATCGATCGAAGGTGTCCGCCAGATGCCGCGCTGCTATCGTACCGACCTCTTTCAGCCCGTGCTTACGGCCCGTCTCCGCCTCTACCGACGTGACCCATCGATCCTGGATACCGCACGGCACGATGCCTTCGAACATCGTGAGATCCGTCGACACGTTGAATGCGAATCCGTGCATCGTTATGCCGCGCGTGATCTTGACCCCTATGGCGCCAATCTTGTTCGAGCCTACCCACACGCCGGTGTGACCGGGATCGCGTCGCGCGTCGACACCGAGGTCGGCCGCGGTCATGATCACGACGTCTTCCAGCTTGCGTAGATAACTCATCACGTCGTATCGCTCACCCAGAGCGATGATCGGGTAACCGACCAGCTGCCCGGGCCCGTGGTAGGTAGCGCGGCCCCCGCGATCCACTTCGTACAGAGAGATCCCGCGCGCGGCGCGTTGGTTCGCGTCGTACACGAGATCCTCCGCTAGTCCGCGTCGACCGAGCGTGTACGTCGGCGGATGCTCGAGCAGCATGAGCGCATCGCTCTTGTCGCCGTCGAGCCGCGCCAGGTAGAGCTCGCGTTGCCCCGCCCACGCTTCGGCATAGTCCACGCGTCCGAACCACGCAGCCGTGAGGGCCGGGCCTGCCGGGTAGCCCTCAACGGGCGGGGGCTCGCTCACTCGTAGTGGGCGAGCTCCGAGGCGAAGTCCGTCGTCTCGACCCGCTCACGCAGACGAGCGAGGAACTTCGCCGCTTCGGCACCGTCGATCGTGCGGTGGTCCCACGACATCGAGAGGAAGCCCATGCTGCGGACCGCGATCGCGTCGTCCTTGGTCACCACGACGCGCTTCTGGATCGCCTCGAAACCGAGGATCGCGGTTTGCCCTCTCGGGATGATCGGGACCGAGATGATCGAACCGAACGGCCCGGGGTTCGTGATGGTGAACGTGCCGCCGGCGAGGTCGTCCGGGACGAGCTTCTTGGTGCGCGCACGGTTCGCGACGTCATTGATCGAACGTGCCAGCCCGACGAGGTTCTTCTCATCGGCGCCCTTGACGACGGGAACGATCAGCCCACCGCCTTCCAGCGCGACGGCGATGCCCATGTTCACGTAGCGCTTGACGAGGTTCGCCTGCTGCTCCTCCTCGAAGCTCGAGTTGACCTCGGGCATCTCGAGCAGCGTCTCGCAGAGCATCTTCGCCAGGAACGGCATGAACGTGAGGCTGAAACCTTCCTGTTGCTTGAAGTTGTCCTTCACCCGCGCACGGAGCTGCGCGATGTTCGTCCAGTCCGCCTCGACCGCGTTCCACGCCCGTGCGGTCTCGAGGTGGGCGGCGACCATGTGCTCCGCGGTGCGGCGCCGGATGTTGCTCCAGGGAACGAGTTCCTCGCGCGCACCGACCGCCGCCGCCGGGGCCTCTTCACGCGCCGGCTCCGGCTTGCGTTCCGGTTCACGCTCGGGCGCGGGCTCCGCAGAGGCTGCCGGACGCGCCGCGGGGCGCGCCTTCCGTTCTTCGACGAAGCGCAGGACGTCTTGTTTCCGTATCCGTCCGCCCGTACCGGTGCCTTCGACCTCGCCGAGCTCGACACCGTGTTCGTCGGCGAGACGACGGACCAGCGGCGAGATGATGCCCCGCTTCGACTGGTCGCCGGGGCGACCGGTGCCACCGCCGCGCGCGCCGGGCTCGGACGGCGGGAGCTTCTCCTGAGCGGGGGTCGGTGGTTCCTCGGGAGGAGGTGCTTGCGCGGCCTCGGGTTGGGGGGCCGCTTCGGCGGCGGGAGCTTCAGGTTCTTGCCCACCCTGGTCGGCCTCGGTGGTCTCTTCGGCTTTCGCTTCCGCCCCGCCGCTCTCTGCTGCCTGACCGTCGCCCGCACCGATCAGGACGAGCGGCGTGCCGACCTTCACCGTCTCGCCTTCTTGCACGAGGATCTTTTCGATCGTGCCCGATTCCGACGACGGCACCTCGGAGTCGACCTTGTCGGTCGAGATCTCGACGAGTAACTCGTCGGTCTCGACCTTGTCTCCTTCTTTCTTGAGCCACTTGGTGATGGTTCCCTCGACGACGGTCTCGCCGAGTTGAGGCATCTTGATCTCGGTGGCCAAGCCGACCCCTCCCCCTTGAGCGGTTCCATTATTTGAGTGACACCCAGAGTACCGCCGCCGGACGCCCTCTTCGCCGATGGGGCGCAGCCCGACGGCCCATTAACGCTTGATGCGGATCCTGCGTCCCTGGAAGGAGGCCTGGTTCCACGTTGCGTCGGTGGCGACGGCTATCACCCGATACGTGCCCCGCGGGATCTTGCGCCCGCGGATATCGCGTCCGGTCCACGAGATGCCGACCGTTTCATGATCCGGGCACCGCACCATCGCCAGGCTGAACGTGCGTCGCCGTCCGACCAGCATGACGTGAACGTTGGATGTCTCGCCCACCGTCACCGCGATCATCCCGCGCCCACGGCCGGCACGTGCGGCACGGTGGAACCTCACGCGCATGATCTTCGGTGCGGTTCGATCGACGACGACCTCGTCGGAGACGGGCTCGATGGGGTTCCCGGCCATATCGCGTCCGGTCACCTGCCAGCGATAGGTACCGTCGGGCGCGGGCTTGCCGTCGAGCGTTCCGTCCCACTCCGTCGTCAGCGTGCGACCCGTATCCGCGGTCCGCATCACCATGCCGTCGGCCCCGAGTAGCTCGAACGACCACTGCACCGGCTCCGAGAAGGTGACGGTGACCGTCACGGCATCCATGCGTCCGTCTGAGTTCGGAGAGATCGCCTCCATATCGGCGCCGCCGACCGCGATGGGAACCGACGCATCGACACCGACCTGCGGTTCGTCGGGAGGAGGACTCCCCGGCCCCGGGCCACCACCGGATCCAGAGTCCTGAGGAGGCGGGCTGGATTGGGGCCCAGGCGGCAGGTCTGGGGCCGGGGAAGACTGACTGGGTTCGGGAGTGGGCGTCGGCTCCTGGGTGGGTTCCGGGGTCGTTTCAGGCTCCGGCGGCGGAGGCGGGGCCGTCACGGCGATCGTGAACGGGCGCATGACGACATGTCCGTTGCCGTCGTCGACATCAACGGCGAGCTCAACGGTGCCCGGTGCGAGGAACGCGATGCGAGCTTCGGACGACGTTGACGGCCCGACGAACATCGCGGCCCCGGTAACCACCGACCACGAAAAGAACAGCGCGTCGCCGTCGGGATCGGTCGCCGATACGGAGTAGACCTTGGTGTCGCCGACGAACGCGGTCGCGTCGCCCGTGACGGCGTCGACGATCGGCTCACGGTTGCTCTGGGCGACCGTGACGTCGATCGATGCCGTCGCCCCGGTGTCGCCATCATCATCGGTCGCGGCCACCGACACAGTGGTTGTGCCGACGGTCGGGAACGTGCAATCGAAAGTGCCGGAGGCGTCGTCGTTGACCGCGTTCGAGAGGACTCCGGTGCCGCACGACACCGACGCGGCCGAGATCATGTCGGCACCCGGATCCGAGATCGAGTACGCGTAGGTCGACGACTCGCCGTCGAAGAGGTCGGTTGCTCCGGATGTCAGCACCACTCGGGGCGGGACGTTCAGGCCGTCGACCGCGCTCGCGACAAGCGCTCCTTGATTCCCGAGGGTGTCCGTTGCCTGGGCCGTGATCGAAGTCGTCATCGGACCGTCGACGAACGAGCAATCGAGACTCCCAGAGTCGTTGGTGTTGGACGCGTTCGACAACGATCCGGCGCCGCAATCGACGACGACGTTCGCGATCGTTCCTACGCCGGCATCTGCGATCGAGTACGTGAAGGTAGACGTCGATCCTTCGATCGGCGACGACGCGTTCGAGGACGAGAACATAACGACCGGGCCGGTCGTGTCGATCACGAACGTCACCGGCGGAGTGACCGTCAGGCCCCCGTTACCACCCTGGCGTGTCTGCGACGCGGTCACCGTGTACGTACCGTCGGCCAGCGGTGCCTCGGCCGTCACCGACCACGAAGCGTTACGCGCCGCGAGGAGCGTTTCGACCGGAAGCCCGACCGCGGATGATCCGCTGTAGACGTTCACGATTACGTCGCCGCACGCGCCGACCGTGCAGTCCGTGGTTCCGGCGAACGTGGGAGACGCGTTCGTGGTTGGACCCGCGACAGGCGAGGTGAGCGTCAACGAAGGAGGAGCCGCCATGGCGGCCGGTGCCATGATCGACGAAGCGCTTACAACTAGGGCAAGGGCCGCAACCCCGCCCGAACGGCGCAATCTCAACATCGTGCTCCTTCGACGGCTG
>JBOGWY010000230.1:0-2598 GCA_050694015.1 Actinomycetota bacterium
CGGGCCGGTAGGTGTTGCGCCGGCGCTGCGCGTTCTGCGCGGCTCCAAACTGATCGACCTGAGTCTCGTGTCGTCACCCGACAAGGCCCTCGACGCGGCGCTCGACGAGTGCGCGTCCGCTCGCGACTCGATAGTCGTCTTCATCTCCCGGAGCTGACATGGCGATCTACAAACCTCCCAAGGCACGATGGCCGCTCGCGGTGTTCGCCGGGGTGGTGGGGCTTCTGGTCGGCGTCGGCGTCGGGCTCGTGGTCGGGCGCGAGGAACCGGATGCATCCGAGGGCGTGCGCCTGGTCCAACAGGAGCTCGCGTCGGCCGCGGCCGGTCTCGAGGTTGCAGGCATCGAATACGAGGAAGCCGTCGAGGACGGCGAGGTCCTCAACGACACCGAGTACCAGGGTTCGCTGGACGCGCTCGACAGCAGCCGCACGCGCTTCGAAGGCGTCGAGGACGCGTTGGCAACGCTCGCGCCGGACCAGGCCGAGGCGATCGCGTCGGGTTACGACGAGGCCGCCGGCGCGATGGAAGGCCGGGCCCCGCCCGACGAAGTGCAAGGGCTCCTGGACGAGTTGTCGGAACTACTGAAGGGGGATTCGACATGAGGCGGCGGGCGTTTGCCTTGATGGTGGTCGTCGTAGTGACCGCGGCGCTGATGACCGGAACGGGCAGTGCCGCTCGGGAGAGGGACGATCGCAGGCGGCATGTGGGTCTCCTCGTCGTCGATCACGGCGAGCCGCCCGAGTACAACGAGCTGACCTACTGGAGCTTCCGGAAGTTCTTCGATCATCTGATCGAGATGGGTCTGATCCCCGCGTGGTTGCGTGCTCTCGACGAGGGCACGGTTCTCCAGGACACGGCCTGCTACGGGTGCAACGAACCTTCCACCGATCCCACACTGATCGACGCGTGGTTGCATCCGCACGATGAGCCTGCGGTGTACCACCCGGCGAGCGACAGCCTCCCCGCGTACTACGCAGTACCAGGGGGGCCGGGCCTGGGGGAGCCCGACATCTTCGAGCACGTGGGGCTCGGCGCGTGGCACGAATGGAACCTGATGGGCGGAACATCACCCAATTTCGGTCAGAAGCTTCCCAAGAAACGTTTCGTGATCGACCGCGTACGCGAGCTCTACGGCGATGACCTGCCGATCAGGATCGGCTACGGCATCGACCCCCGCATCGACGGCCGTCACATGGATGTCAGAAAGGCCGTGGTCGGTCTCGTCAACCGCGACCGCGTCGACGAGATCGTCGTCGCCTATCACGGCGTCGGATTCTCGGACATCATGCAGACGCACATGTTGCGTCACGAGATACACGAGATCATCGAGGAGCTTGGAGCCGACGTCGACGTTTCGTATACGGACCCGATCGGCACCTCGTCGCTCTACGTGCGATCCGTGGTCGAAGAGGTCGAACGTGAGCTGTCCCGTCTACCCGACGGTGCTCCCGTCGCGGTTCACCTTTCGGGCCACGGACTCGGAACGGACATGTGCGGCGACTACGACTGCGGTGCCGACGCGTATCACCGCTACTCCAAGCAGTTGTTCGAACGCACCAGTAGCGCCATCGACGAGTCACTTTCTCGTGAAGGTCGCACCGGGATATTCCATCTGTATGGAGACGGCGCGACGGAGGAGGACGATCCCGAGGACAAGGTTGACAGTCCGATGGAGGCGCTGGCGGAGCGGAAGAAGGCGGGCTTCGAGTACGTCGTGGATATTCCCCACGAGTTCGACTCGGACTCACGCGACACGCTGATCATCCTCAGACAGGGTTACAGGCGTCCCATACCCGACTGGGACGAGAACTTCGAGTCCCGGTTCCGGTACAAGAAGATGACCGTGAAGATCGGCAACTCGTCGTTCGGGTCGGGGTTGAAGGCGCGGGCTTTCCTCGATGTGGTCCGCGATGCGTTAGGACGCGCGTGAGGCGACCTCGTGGCCCTAAGACAACGGTTCACCGAAGCGCTTCTGTTCGGCGCGCCGAACTACCATTAAGGCGCGCGCGGGTCTACGATCGAGTCATGTTGCCAAAGAAGATAGAAGCCGCGTTGAACGAACATATCCGCAACGAGTTGCAGTCCGCCTATTTGTACCTCGCGCTCTCCGCGCAATGCGAGGAACAGAGTCTCCCAGGGTGTGCCGCGTGGTTGCGCGCGCAGTGGGAGGAGGAGATCGCGCACTCGATGAAGTTCTACGACTTCATCGTCGACCGCGACGGGGCGATCGACCTCAAGCCTCTCGAGGCTCCCGGTGCGACGCCGGCGAAGCCGCTCGCGATCTTCGAGCGCGCCCTCGACAACGAGCGTCGCGTCACCGAGTCGATCAACGAGCTGTACGAACTGGTACAGAAGGAGCGCGACTTCGCGTCCGTGCCGCTCCTCGACTGGTTCGTGACCGAGCAGATCGAGGAAGAGGCATCGGTCAGCCAGATCGTCGACGACTTGAGACGGGTGGGCGATCAGGGCGAGGGACTGTTCCTGCTCGACAAGGAGCTCGGCCGCCGCCGCTCGACGGCAACCGCTGAGGAGTAACGGTCTAGGCCGGCAGTACCCAGAGGTTGTCGGCGAGGGCGCTGCCGAGCGCCACTTTCTCGC
>JBOGWY010000231.1:0-3627 GCA_050694015.1 Actinomycetota bacterium
GGCCTACGACGCGGCCGGGCCCGGTTACCTCGCGTACATCCCCGGGGGAGGACTGTTCGCGGCCGGCGTGGGCGACCTGATCGCGAACTGCATCAACCGCTTCACCAATCTCGCGGCCCCCTCCCCCGCGCTCGTCCAGATCGAGGCCAACGTGGTGCGCTGGCTCTGCGATCTATTCGGGTTCCCGCCGACCTCACAAGGCATCCTGACGACCGGCGGTTCGATGGCGAACTTCTCCGCGGTCATCACCGCGCGCAGCGCCAAGCTGCCCGAGAACTTCCTCGACGGGACGATCTACGTCACCGAACACGTACATCACTCGATGGCGAAATCGGCTCGTCTCGCAGGGTTCCCCGCGCGCGCGATGCGCATCGTCCCGAGCGACGCGAACCTGCGGATGGACGTGTCCGCGCTCCGGGACGCGATCGCGGCGGACCGGGCCGGCGGACTGATGCCGTTCCTGGTCGTCGCGTCGGCCGGGACCACCAATACCGGCGCGGTCGATCCGATCGCCGACATCGCCGAGGTCGCCCGCACCGAGGGCCTGTGGTGCCACGTCGACGCCGCCTACGGCGGGTTCTTCCAGCTCACCGAGCGAGGACGTGCCCACTTCGCAGGCATCGACGGGGTCGACTCGATCACGCTCGATCCGCACAAGGGCATGTTCCTGCCCTACGGAACGGGGAGTCTGCTCGTGCGCGACGGCGCATCGCTCCAGGCCGCGCATCGGGTCGGCGCCCAGTACCTACCGCACGCGAGCAGCGACACCGCGATACCCGACTTCGCCGACTTCTCTCCCGAGCTGTCGCGCGACTATCGCGGGCTGCGTGTGTGGCTCCCGCTGAGCCTGCACGGTGTCGACGCGTTCCGCAGCGCGCTCGACGAGAAGCTCGACCTGACGCGGCTGGTCTACGAGGCTCTGTCGTCGGCGCCGAACCTCGTAGTTCCGTGGGAGCCAGACCTCTCGATCGTCGCGTTCCATCCTGCGAGCGGTGACAACGAGGCCGCGGCGCGCCTCCTGGCACGGATCAACGACAGCAAGAGGATCTTCATCTCCGACACCATCGTCGACGGGCGCTCGATACTGCGCGTGTGCATCCTGTCGCACCGTACGCATCGCGACCGGATCGAGGAAGGGATCGAGATCATCCAGAAGGCGGCCGTCGACCTCTAGCGCAGCATCATCGTGACGACGATGCCGACGGCGAGCCCGATCCCCGCGCCGGCGATGATCGTCGAACGCAGCGAGCTCCTCGGTTCTTCGGCTTCGGTGGAGATGACGTGCGCCGCGCTGCGACGGGGGCCGAGCGCGACGTCTTCTTCCCCTTCTTCTTCGGCGACATCGTCCCAGTCGGCTTCATCGTCGTAAGTCTCGGCCGAGATGATCTCGGCTCCGGCTTCCGGAGCGGGCTCCTCCGCAGTCGCGGCGGAGGGCGCGGGGGGTTCCATGTTGTCGAACAACCAGCGTTCCTCCGGCGCGATGTCGAGGGCTTCCGCGCGGGGCTCATCGCCGGCGGCGTCGGCGATCTCCTTCTCCCACGCTTCGGTATCGGGGTTCCAGCGGATCCAGGTGCCGTCGGGCCACTGGAACCGCCACTGTTCGGGCGCGCTCACACCACTACGTTAGAGGACGCTCGCGCGCCGGTGGTGGAGTTGCGATGGAGGGCGGCCTAGGGCGTGGTGGGGCCCTCAGAGTCCTCGAAGTCGTCCAGGTCCAGCACGAACGGAGCAAGATAGAGGATCTCGTCGCCGTCCCGGAACATCATGATGTCCTGCTGGTTCGGATCCACTCGTCAGACCTCCTTTACGGCCTATACGCGTGGTTCGATTCCCTCGCTTCGTTTCCTGCAAACATCGGGCGCGTGAACGATACGTCCGGTTTGTCCGGCGCGTCCGGATTTCTGCGGGTAGTTACGTGCCGTAATGAAGCACGCGGCCGGTGGCCAGCACGATCCAGTAGCCGTTACCGCTCGGCGTCGCGGCGATACCGGTGACGGGAGACGAGAGGCCCTTGTCGACCGCGCCGCCCTCGATGGATGCATCGCCGAACGCGTACACACGACCGTTCTCCGCGGCGACCCAGTAACCGAGGCCACTCGCCGTGGGCGCGATGCCGACGATGCGCGCCTTGCCCTTTGGCTGGCCGAACGCCTGCGCGTCGCCGAACGCTGCGACGCGACCGTTCGCGGTTGCGATCCAGTACCCGCGACCGGTCGGCGTCGCCGCGATCCCCGCGACCGTGGTCTTGAGTTTCCTCGTATCTCCGAAGGGTTTCGCGTCGCCGTACGGAAGGACGCGGCCTCGCTTGGTGACGAGCCAGTAGCCGCGACCCTTCGGTGTCGTCGCCATGCCGGCGACGGTGGCGTTCGCGTCGCGAGCGTCACGGCGACGCAACGCATCACCGAACTTCTTGACACGGCCATCCGCTCTTGCGATCCAGTAACCGCCCCCGCTCGGGCTCGAAGCCATCGCGACGTAGCTCCTCTGTGAGTACCGATCGGCGAGCGAGCCGTAGTAGCTCGTGCCGTTCGGGTACACACCGCCGTTGCGACCGAGGAGCCAGTAACCACCGCGTGGACTGGACTCGATGCCGACGATCTCGGAGCGCTTGGGGTGCCAGAACGTCGTCTTCTTGCGCGCGCCGTCCCAGCTGAAGGAGAAGTGAACGTGATCCGTGTGCGGGTGCCGTTCGCCGCCGTCGTCGGGATCAACGCACCTACCTCTGCGCTGCACGCAGTACCGCTCCCAGCCGCCCCAGGTGCCCCAGATACGACGGTTCCAGATGATGTACATGACGCCGAGGCGACGTGCCATCGCGTGCCGGTTCCCGTAACGGTCCTCTCTGAGCAACCAGTCGATCAGCGCGTCGGCCTTGCGCTTGTCGGACGCGTTAGATGCGTTGACGCCCCAGTCCCACGCGCGGCCCTCGTTGTGCTCGCTCGTGGCCTCACCCGAACAGGACCGGCTGATGCTGCCGGCACCGGTACCCGGGTAAGCCGCCAGTACGAGACGCTGGAACGCGACCACGCCGGGCTTCGGCGACGGGTCGCAGCGACGGGCACCCTGGTAATCGGGGTAGTCGTCGATGGCCATCCCGAACCTCGGCGTGCGCGGAGCGGCCGATGTGGGGGCCGGGAAGATGGTCAGGGTTGCGAGAAGGACCGACAGCGCGATGGCCGCGCGGGATCCACGGATGTTCGTTAAAGGATTCATGCGACGAGGCTATGAAAGCCGCTATTCGGACACAATGGCCCACCAGTAGTCCATAGGGATGAAATCCTGCGTAGTCCACTCGAACTATGCCAAAACGGACCAAGCAAAGCCGGGTGCGCTCACGTCCACAGAGGTCTGGCTTCTCTTATCCTCTGAGCGTCACGCCGCCGTGATGGAATTGGCAGACATGCGAGCTTTAGGTGCTCGTGCCTTCGGGCGTGGGGGTTCAAATCCCTCCGGCGGCACCCAACCGCTTCAGGTCATGTCCCAGCCCCGGCCGGGTTCCAGCCTAGATGTCACACCCCCTCCTTAGGGTCGCCGCCGATTGCCGACCACGATCAGGGAGGACACAATGGCTATCGACGAGCGGAGCCGGCACGCGATGTTCACCAAGCTGGCCGAACTTATGGGAGA
>JBOGWY010000232.1:0-8660 GCA_050694015.1 Actinomycetota bacterium
TCGTGGAAACCGAAAACGCGCGCGCAGACCGGTTTATGCTCACCTGATAGAAGACTCCTGTTGTGGTGTATGAGTGCTTTGGACAGCTACATCTTCCCTGCTCAGGAGTCTTATCTCTTGGAAATAAGCGCGCGAAGTCAGTCCTTAACTGAGGATCTCAGTAGCTACAGACCGTCACGCGAGATACATGCACCCACGGATTCGAAGCAGTGCCCTAGAACGTGAGGAACTACGTCGAAATGACCATTTCCTCCACCTCCTTTCGGGGCCATCCTCAGGAGACACACCTAAACGTGGGTTGGGCAGATGAAGTCGATGAGACAGGTATTCGTCGTGGCGCTTGCCGTCGTCCAGATCGGCGCGCTTCCGGCGGCCCGAGCCGGGTTGCCCGAGCCACCCTTACCGGCGCCCAAGGCCGTGACGGATTCGACCGTCACCGACTTCGGCAAACGGATGAACACGACGCTCGGCGCGATGCTCGAAGATCTCTTGCCGAAGCTCGAGCGCTTGCGGCCACCCGGTTCCGCGCGCGAGCGCCCCATCTCACTGTCGACGGCCGCGGGGGGAGGGAACGTTCACGCTGAGGGGCTCGGCCTACTGGCGCCGATCCCCCGCCGCTACGACCTCACCCTCGAGCTCACCGGCGTCAAGGAGCCGAACGCGGGAGCCCGCGCGCTCAAACTCACCGGGATCCTGCAATTCGATTTCGTCACGCACGGCAAGGGTCTCGCCGACGGATTGTTCCTCGGTGTCGTTCGGCTCGGCGGCAGGTTCAAGGGATCCCCTGAGGTGACCGGTGAGGTCCGCAACGGAAAGATCATCGGGCTTGTCGTTCGATCCGGTTCGAGCACGTCCCGCTATGGCAAGGCACCCAGCTCGTTCGTCACGTATACCGGAACGCTCGCGGGAGCGGGCTACTACGAACGAGGCCTTCGCGATGGCGTCGGCAAGGATGCAAGATTCGACGGCCCGTACGGCGTCGCGGTCGACAACGACACCGGCAACGTCTACGTCACCGATCGCGAGAACGATGCGCTCCGAAAGATCACGCCGTCCCGACGAGTCACGACGCTTGCCGAGGGTCTAGATGGACCCACAGACCTCGACTTCGACAACAACGGCGACCTCATCATGAGCCAGTACACGGGGAGCGTCCCACTGGGGCGCGTGGACCTTTCGACGGGCGTCGTGACCCCGGTCGTCTACAACCGCACCGAGGAAGGCGACGATCTGTGCGGTCGCATCGGCGGCTCGTGCGACGGTCGCTCTCCTATAGGAACCATGGAGTCCGCGAACGGGATCGACGTCGAGGGTGGAGTGATCTACGCGGCGCAGAACAATTACCCCGCGTCGCTGAAGATGATCCTTCCGGACGGAACCGTATCGACGATCCACGACAGCGGAGCCGGGGGACGCGATGGCGGCGACTGTGGGGAAGCGGGGACCCTCGGAGGGAACTCGGATGTCGCCAAGGGCAACGACGGCAAGCTCTACTACACGATCTTCACAACCGGTTGCTACGGCGTCCTGGTTCTCGAGCCGAACGGGACCGTGACGACGCTTGCCGGCAAGCTCGACGAGTACGGGTTGAAGGACGGAACGGGCCAAGGGGCGCGGTTCTTCGGTGCCTCGTCACTCGCCTACGACGGCGACCGCTACCTGTACGTCTCGGACTCGAACAACTCGCTGCTGCGTCGTGTTGACGTCTATACGGGCCAGGTCGTGCGCATCGCCGGCTGTATCTCACACGACCCGCGCTTCGACTGCACGAGTCAAACCGGTTTTCGCGACGGATGGCGCGACCGAGCGCAGTTCGAATCCACCGCGGGCATCGCCTTGGACGACTGGGGCGACCTCTACGTTGCCGACCGGCGTAACAATGCGATCCGCATCGTGCGCATCATCGACACGCCCGAGCGCGATCCGCTCATCACGGACTTCGCCCCGTTCGCCGTTACGCGCGGGCAGTCGGCGATGATCACCGTATCGGGCAAGAACCTCGGCCTCGCCGAATCTGCAACCCTCGGAGACGGTATCGATGTCGTCGATCTCCGTCACGCCGGCGATCGCAAGCTCGAGCTCGACATCACCATCGACCCGCTTGCAGAGGTCGGCCCCAGATCGCTCGTCGTAAACACCCCGTACGGATCGGTCACGACACCGACCGCGCTGTCGTTCCGAATCCTGGGCGATGACGTGCGTGGCGCGGAAGTAACGACGATCGCAGGTAACGGCACTTGGCTTCCGACGGGAATCACTGATGGCCCGGCCCAAAACGCGCGCTTCGGGTTCCCCACGGGGATCGATGTGCAGGACTTCGATCGCGTCCTCGTGGTCGACACACTGGAGCAGCGCGTGCGACTCCTTGCAACGAAGGATGGGGCGAGCGATGAGCTTCTCGAGCTATTGCTGTACGCGGCCGGCGTACCGAGCGCCGTTGGGTCGATCGTCACGGGCCTCAGCGAGATCGGACAGTTCCTCGAGGGGCTCGGGATCGCCGGTCTCATACCGAATGCCACCGAGAGCACATTGCGCGAGCCGATACGTCAGACGATCGATGCGGCATGCGCGCCGGTCGGCGCCGACTGTCACCGTCTCGTGATGCCGTGGGCCGGCCAACCCCTGAACAGCGGAGGCCAGGATGGTTTCCGCCTCGAGTCGAGCCTCTATCTGCCCACCGATGTCGCGGCGGTCGGGAGCGGCGACTTCTTCGTCGCCGACGCAGGTAACAGCAGGATCCGAACGATCGGCATCAACCCGGTTAACGACGAGCCGCAAGACGACCCATTCATCACGTTCAGCACCGACACGACTCGCAATCGCCCGTTCGGTGTTGCCGACGGACCCGGCGATTCCGCCATCGCCTCGTACCCGGCTTCGCACGAGGTCAAGCAGATCGAATTGGTGAACGGAGGCGAGGAGACGCTGATCGGCGGGGTCACTAACGAGATCGGGTGCCTGCCGAAAGATTCAGGACATCCGCTCGGCGTTCCACTCGGGATGGACACGACGAACAGTGCGACGTACGTGGCGGATCCGTTCTGTCAGACGATCTGGCGGATCGAAAACGGAACGGTGTACGACCTGCGCGGAAGTCTTCGCCTTCCCGGACCTGCATTGGGCCCGTGCTCTGACGGCCCGGCGGCTTTCGCGGGCTTCGGTGCGCCGATCGACGTCCAGGTGGACAGCGACGGGAACATCTGGTTCGTCGACGCCATGTGCGGATCCGTCCGGGTGGTTCGCAATCTCTTCAACACCGAAAACTCGCTCGAGTACGCGGACGTCCTGAGCGAACTCCTGTCCACGTTCAGTGATCACCTTCCACCGGAGCTCGGCCAGTCTTACGCGCAGGCCCTGGACGGCCTCGACGAGAACTTCCTTGCAACGAACGCGTGGTGGGTCACGACGGTTGCCGGCAGCATGAACGGAGAACGAGGTTTCGTCGACGGTCCCGCGGAAGACGCTCGGTTCATCCTGCCTGTGGGCATCGCAGTCGCGAGCCGGGACAACCGGACCGAGGTCTTCGTCACCGACGCGGGAGCCCAGCGGATCCGACTGCTGACGGTGCCCGGAGGGTTCTAGTCGAGGTGGAAGCAATGGTGGGCGGTACTGGATTCGAACCAGTGACCTCTGCCGTGTGAAGGCAGCGCTCTAACCGGGCTGAGCCAACCGCCCCTGGGTCCGACCATCCTACGGTGAGGACGGCCGGACCGGGATCGGTTGTCTAGCGGGACTTACGCGCGGATCGTTCTCGACTTCGCGGCACCGCACTCGAAGCGCGGGCCGGCACCGGCCGGATCCACGTTCCGCTTCGGAGTCTTCGCGTAATAGCGGCCGCGAGCACCTTCTTCCTTGATGCTCCAGCGACCACGTGGGTTCGTCCTGGTACGTCCAACCGTCTTGTCGGGACCGCGCTTCACCTTCTTCAAGATCACGCGGCGCCCACGTTCGCAGGCGTTCTCTTCCGAGCGGACCGCACCACTGAACCGATCGCGGCCATCGGCGAAGCGGATCGTGATCTTGGAGTCGCACTTGATCGTCTGCTGACCCTGGCCTGGCGTAGGTGTGCTGGTGGTGCTGTCCGAGGGCGTCGGCGATTCGCTCTCCTCCTCACCGGGCAACGGCGGGAGCGTCGGAAGCGGCCCCTCGTCGGTCGGACTGGGCGAAGTGGTCGACGGCGACGGGCTCGGCGAGCCGTCACGACCACACTCCTGTGCGATCGCCCCGCCGCCGAAGTTCAGAACCGCGATCGCGGCCGCTACCAACGACAGCACGATCGTGAGCGCGACGCGACGAGCTCCAGTTCTTTCCATGTTCCCCCCTAGGCTATGGACGTCGATTTTTCGGGTCGTCCCTTTCTACCCCGAGCGCGGAGGGCGCAAAACCAGAGCGACCCCGGCATAGAGTCGCCCCGTGGGGACCGTCATATTTCTCTCGGAGGGTCAGCGACGCAGGCCCTCGCCCCGCCCCCGCGCTCCGCACTCCGCATCCGAGGGGCGCGTCGCTCTCGTCCTCGGGGGCGGCGGGATCACCGGCGCCGCCTATCACCTCGGCGTGCTGAACGCGATGAACGTCATGAGCGAACGCGCGACCGTCAACGACTTCGATCTCTACGTCGGAACCTCCGCCGGGGCGGTGATCGCGGCATGTCTGGCGAACGGCATCACGCCCGAAGATCTGATCCGGGCGAACCTCGATCGCCCCGGCGCACCGTTCAAGGGGATCGGAGCCGACGAGATCATGCTGCCGGAGCGGCGCGGCCTCGTGCGCTCGGCGATCCGCTGGCCGCTCAGCGTGATGGGAGCGGCTCGCCGCTATTTCGGGCACCCGTTCACGACTTCGCTGATCGACGGGCTCGGCGCGCTTGCCGAGGGTCTGCCCCCCGGCCTCTACACGACCGACGGCACAGAACGGTATATGCGTGAGTTGTTCACGAAGCCGGGACGGTCCAACGCGTTCCACGAGACGAAGCGTGAGCTACTGATCACGGCCACCGACCTGGACGCGGCGGCGCGCGTCGTGTTCGGTCGCAGCTCGACGTCGGACGTCTCGATCTCCGAGGCCGCGGCAGCGTCCACCGCCATCCCACTCCTCTACTCGCCGCGTCGTATCGGCGAGCGCGTCTACTACGACGGTGGCCTGCGCTCGACGACGAACATCGACATCGCGATCGCCCAGGGGGCCAAGCTCGTCGTGTGCATCAACCCGCTCGTTCCCTACGTGCACAGCCCCGGCGAGCTCCTCCCCTCCGCTACGGGTCTGCCCTCGCGGGATCTGTCACAGAAGGGGTTCGCCCACGTCGCGGCGCAGACGTTCCGGATCATGGCCGCATCGCAGATGCAGAAAGAGATCGAGCTGATCCAGCACGCGCATCCGGACGTCGACATCATCCTGATCGAGCCGCGCCGGGACGACGAGCACATGTTCGTCTTCAACCTGATGGACTACGGATCGCGCGAACGCGTCGCCCGGCACGCGTTCGAGAGTGTCGCGATCGATCTCGTAACACGATTCCCCGACTACAAGAAGGTGTGCGGCCGCCACGGGATCAAGCTGAACCGAGACCGGTTGATCGATCAGCTCCAGCACATCGTCAGCGGAGCCGAGCCCCGCTTCTTCAGTGCGCGCAGCGCGGACGAGTCCGAGGGGACCGCGACTTAACGGGCGGCGGCCAGGCGCCGGGGACGCTTGTTCGCGGCAGCGACACTCTTCTTTCGTGACCGCGTCGCCTTCTTCTCGAGCATCGGGATCAGGAACTGACCCGTGTACGAGCCCGCGGTCGCGGCAACCTGCTCCGGCGTTCCCTTCGCGACGACCTCGCCGCCGCCGGCGCCGCCTTCGGGGCCGAGATCGATGATGTGGTCGGCGGTCTTGATCACGTCAAGGTTGTGCTCGATCACCACGACCGTGTTGCCGATCTCGACGAGGCGGTGGAGCACGCCGAGGAGCTTGGATACGTCCTCGAAGTGCAACCCGGTGGTCGGCTCGTCGAGGATGTAGAGCGTCTTGCCGGTCGAGCGCTTCGAGAGCTCGGTCGACAGCTTGACGCGTTGCGCCTCCCCTCCCGACAGCGTCGGCGCCGGTTGTCCGAGCTTGATGTAGCCCAGGCCGACGTCGCGCAGCGTGTTCATGTGTCGCGCGATCGGCGGGATCGCGGAGAAGAACTCGCATGCTTCGGCGACGCTCATCTCGAGCACCTCGGAGATGTTCTTGCCCTTGAAGCGGACCTCGAGCGTCTCGCGGTTGTAGCGCTTGCCCTTGCAGACTTCGCAGGGGACGTACACGTCGGGCAGGAAGTGCATCTCGATCTTGATCGTCCCCTCGCCCGCACAGGCCTCGCAGCGGCCCCCGCGTACGTTGAACGAGAAGCGGCCGGGCTGGTAACCGCGACGCTTCGCGTCCGGTGTCTTGGCGAACAGTTTGCGGATGTGATCGAAGACGCCGGTGTAGGTGGCGGGGTTCGACCGCGGCGTCCGCCCGATCGGGCTCTGATCGATGTCGATCACCTTGTCGACGTGCTCGAGGCCCTGGATCGAGTGATGTTTACCCGGGACCGTGCGCGCGTTGCGGATCAGCATCTGATGGACGGCGCGGTAGAGGACATCGTTGACGAGCGTGGACTTGCCCGACCCGGACACCCCGGTGACGGTCACGAAGTTGCCGAGCGGGAACGCGACGTCGATGTTCTTCAGGTTGTGCTGCCGGGCCCCCTTGACGACGAGGCTCTCGCCGTTCCCCTTGCGCCGTTCCTTCGGCACCGGGATCTCACGCCGTCCCGCGAGGTAATCGCCGGTCAGCGACGTCTTATGACTTAGGAGACCTTCAAGCGCGCCGGTGTAGACGAGCTCGCCGCCGTGCTCACCCGCACCCGGTCCGATGTCGACGATGTGATCGGAGGACCGGATCGTGTCCTCGTCGTGCTCGACGACGATCAGCGTGTTACCGAGGTCCCGCAACCGGACCAACGTGTCGATCAAACGCCGGTTGTCGCGCTGGTGGAGACCGATCGAGGGCTCGTCGAGGATGTACAGGACGCCGACGAGTCCGGATCCGATCTGCGTCGCAAGCCGGATCCGTTGAGCCTCGCCCCCGGCGAGCGTGGCGGCTCCCCGCGCGAGCGTCAGATAGTCGAGCCCGACGTCGAGCAGGAAGCCGAGGCGGGCGTGGATCTCCTTGAGGATGCGCTCGGCGATCGTCGACTCGCGGTCGTTGAACTCGAGCTTCTTCAGGAAGTCGTCGGTGTCATCGATGCACGTATTCGTCACCTCGTTGATGTTCCTGCCGCCGATGGTCACGGCGAGGGACTCGGGGCGAAGGCGCGCGCCGTCGCAGACCGGACACGGCACCTCACGGAAGTACTGCTCGTAGCGTTCGCGCGCGTACTCCGAATCGGTCTCGTCGCGGCGCCGCTCCAACCACGGGATGACACCCTCGTAGACCGTCCAGTACGAACGGATCCGGTTGAAGCGGTTCTTGTATCGAACGTGGATCTCGCGGTCCTCCGAGCCGAACAGGATGATGTCCCGCGCCTTCTTGGAGAGCTGCTTGAACGGCACATCCGTCTTGAACTTGAACTCCTTCGCCGCCGATGCCAGCAGGCGGTCGAAGTACTCGAGCGTCCGGCCCGACCACGGCGCGATCGCGCCCTCGTCGAGACTGAGGTCTTCGTTGGGGATCACGAGTTCGGCATCGACCTCGAGATGCGTGCCGAGACCGTCGCAGTGCTCGCACGCGCCGTACGGCGAGTTGAACGAGAAGTTGCGCGGCGCGAGCTCGTCGAAGCTGATACCGCAGTCGATGCACGCGAAGTGCTGCGAGAAGAGGATGTCTTCCGCGTTGTCGTCGACGAGATCGATAGCCGCGGTCCCCTCGGCCAGCTTCAGTGCCGTCTCGATCGAATCGGTGAGACGACTCTCGATCCCCTCCTTCAGGACGAGGCGGTCGACGATCACGTCGATGTCGTGCTGCTTGTAGCGATCGAGGCGGATCTTGTCGGTGAGCTCCCTGACCTCACCGTCGACGCGGGCCCTGACGTAACCACGGCGCGCGAGGTCCTCCAGAAGCGTCGTGTACTCGCCCTTGCGGCTCCGCACCACCGGCGCGAGCACCTGGAAGCGGGTCCCCTCCGGCAGGCCCATGATCTGGTCGACGATCTGCTCGGGCGTCTGGCGGGCGATCGGGCGACCGCAGTTGTGGCAGTGCGGGCGGCCGATCCGGGCGAACAACAGCCGGAGGTAGTCGTAGATCTCCGTGATCGTCCCGACCGTCGACCGGGGGTTACGGGACGCCGACTTCTGATCGATCGAGATCGCCGGCGACAGCCCTTCGATGAAATCGACCTCGGGTTTGTCCATCTGGCCGAGGAACTGGCGGGCGTAGGACGACAGCGACTCGACGTAGCGGCGCTGGCCCTCGGCGTAGATCGTGTCGAATGCCAACGACGATTTGCCCGAGCCGGATATCCCCGTGAACACGATCAGGGAGTCCCGAGGCAGCTCGAGATGGACGTCTTTGAGGTTGTGCTCGCGGGCGCCGTGGACCACCAGCCGCCCGGACGCCCCTCCTTCGCGGCTTTCTGGCATCAAGATGAGAGTAAACGACGTGCTTGTGATTCACATTCCCCAAGCGGCATTTCGCGGCCTGGCGACGCTGTCGGGCGA
>JBOGWY010000233.1:0-8544 GCA_050694015.1 Actinomycetota bacterium
GGACGAAGGCAGCGAAGTCGCGCGCACGGTCGACCGCGCCGGCGCCGGGATCGCCGTGCCTCCGGAAGATGCCGAAGCGCTTACGAAAGCGATCCGTTCGCTGCTCGACGCGCCCGAGACGATGCGTCAGATGGGAGCGGCGGGGCGGACCTTCGTCGAGAGCTGGGCCTCGCCGGCGGCCGTCGCCGAGTCCTACGAGGGCCTGTTCGAAGAGCTCGCCGGAAGTTAGGCGGCATCGCCACGCCGCGGCGGTAGCCGAACGTTCCGCTAGAGCGCAGAAAAGCTGAGCAGCAGATGCTCTCCGTCGACGTCGCGCGGTCCGAGCCACGCCCCCACGTGCCGGTTGCGATCTCTAACGTCGAATCCCGGATCGAGACGGATGGTGGTCCGCCCCACCACGCCGCGCGACTTCCCGCGACGAGGCCGTCGACGGCGGCGGCCGAGAGTCGTATGACCCCCGCGCCCATGTTCGGAGACACGAGACCGTGGCGGCGCAACACCACGGCCGCCACCGTGGTTACGGATACTTTCGTTCTCGCGTTCATCAGATCCCAGCCTGCCTTCGAGTCCCACACGCTGGATAACTATCGGCATCTCTGGACTCCCGTTCAAGCTGGTCGAGCGAGCCGATCGAGGGCCGAATGGTTAGGCCGCGTCGCGGCGGCACACCTCGGGGACGTCGTCGCCCTGAGGTAGCGGGACCGGGAGGATGTCGACGATCTTCTCGGTCTTGAAGCGCTCGCCCACGATCACCGCGACGTCGATGTAGCTCTGGGTCTTGCCGCGCCGCAGCTCGGCCCCCGGGATCGCGGCGGCCACGAGCCGGGCCATCTTCTCGGCCTCGGGCTGATAGACGACGACGGTCTCCTCGAAGTTCTGGCGGCGCGCGTCGGCGATCTCTTCGATGTTCACGGGGCCGTCACCGATGTCGGTAGCGTCCTGGAGCTCCTTCGCCGCGGCTGCCGCCAGGCCGTCTTCCCCCGTCCCGTTGTAGACGCCGACCCGGATCGTCGAGGGCTCGATGTTCGGGACTTCGCTCGCGTCGGCAGGTGACTCGTTACGACTGATCGCGGCGAAAAGAACCTCCATCGTCTCCATGTCGGGCAGGATCACCGAGGCGCCATCGATCGCCGTGATGCCGAGGTTCGGTGCGATGTAGGCCTCGTAGCGGTCGGGATCGAAGTCTTGAAGGTCCTTGGCGAGGTCGACGAGACCGAGAGGCGTCGTGTTCGCGTCGACCCTCAGGTTCTTGCCCGCGACGTCCATGAGCCTTGGGATACGTGTGGGATTGAGCAACGTGTCGCTCGAAGTGATCTTGTTGATCGCCGCGGCGACGAATTTCTGCTGGTTCTGGATCCGCTCGAAGTCCCCCGTCGTGAAGTTGCGCGATCGTACGAAACGCAACGCGCGATCTCCATCGAAGTGAACGATGCCGATCTCGTCTTCCGTGATCTCGAGACCGGTCTTCGGGTCGAACGGGATCGCTTCGGGCACACACACGCTCACGCCGCCGATCGCGTTGACGAGATCGCGGAAGCCCGCGATGTTCACTTGCACGTACTGATGGATCTGCAACCCCGTCAACTGCTCGACGGTACCGATCAGCTGATCGGGCCCGCCCGCGAGCGCGGCGTTGATCTTGGTCGTACCGTCCCCCGCGATGGGGACGTAGAGGTCGCGCGGGAACTGCACCATCGTGACGTGGTTCTCTTCGGGATCGATGTGGGCCAGGATCAACGTGTCGGCCCGGTCCCCACCGACGGCTGCGGCTCCGAGTTCGAGCTGCTCCTCCGGCGTTAGATCGCCGCGGTTGTCGGACCCGACGAGCAGCGCATTGAAAGGCTCGAGGCCTTCACGCTCGGCCACGTTGATGCCCTCGTCCTGGATCTGCCCGGCGAACTGGTTGTATCTCCAGTACGCGAACGCGGTCCCCACGATGATCAGCAGGAAGAAACCCAGCAGCGCCCACTGCCACCAGTGGCGCATATGTCGCCGTTCCCGCCTGCGTACGCTCTTGACGATGTCCGCGTAGCGGCTCGGCGCGAACGGATCCGGCTCACGCCGCAATAGTCGTCGCATCGCCTTCGATTATCCGGTGTGTGTTGTGAAAGTTCTGTGAAGACGGCGTCAGGGAGTCGCCGACTCGCCACAGAGCACGGGTAGCTGGCACGGGATCGTCGATCGCGCGAGCTGGTTCAGGGTCAGAACGATGAGGACACATCCGAGGATCAGGGCCGTCGCCCACCAGACCAGACCAAACGACGATCGCCGTTGCGAGCCCCTGGCGGTGAGCTCGTCGTGCGTCGGTCCATCCCACGAGATCTCGGCGAGAACGACCCTCGCGTCCTCGAGCTGGAGCTTGCGGACGAGGATGTTGACCGGTGCCCACGGGTTCGAGCCGCCGTAGAGCCACGCTCCCGGCGCGCCGCGGTCCTTCACCTTGCGCGCCTCGATCCCGGCCTCACGCAGGCGTCCCTCGAGCAGATGCGCGTCGATGTCGTGACGAGCGGTGATGAGGTGCACCCATTCCGAGCCGCCGCCACCTTCGAAGATGTCGTCCGCGATCGGCGGCGGTAGATCGACCCTGGTACTCACGGTGCTTCTCCTAACCCCTGCCGAAGATCTTCCTCGCGATGACGACTCGCTGGATCTGGTTCGTTCCCTCGTAGATCTGGGTGATCTTCGCGTCGCGCATGAAGCGCTCGACCGGGTACTCGCGGATATAGCCGTAGCCACCGAGCGCCTGCACGCAGTCGGTCGTCACGTCCATCGCGGTGTCCGATGCGTAGCACTTCGCGATCGCGGCCCAGTACGACACGTTGGGATCGTCCTCGTCGACCGCGGTCGCGGCCCGGTACACCGCCATGCGCGCGGTCTCGATCCGCATCGCCATGTCGGCGAACATGAACTGCATCCCCTGGAACGTCGAGATCGACTTGCCGAACTGTTCGCGCTCGCGGCAATAATCGACGGCGAAGTCGAATGCGCCTTGCGCGATACCGAGCGCCTGCGCGGCGACCGTGGGCCGCGAGAAGTCCAGCGTGCGCATCGCGATCGGGAACCCGCGATGCACTTCGCCGATAACGTTCTCGGCCGGAACGCGCACGTTGTCGAGGATGACCTCGCGCGTGGGTGACCCGCGGATGCCCATCTTGTCTTCCTTGCGTCCAAGCGAGAAGCCCTCCATGTCCTTGGACACGAGGAAGCAGGTGATGTTCTTGCCCTTCGGGGCCTCCGGATCGGACACGGCGAAGTAGGTATAGAGGTCGGACGCACCGGCCCCCGTGATGAAGCGCTTCGTCCCGTTCAGGACCCACGAGTCGCCGTCCTGGACCGCTTTGCTCCGCATCGCCCCGGCATCCGAGCCCGAGCCCGGCTCGGTGAGGCAGTACGACATGCGGTGGTCGCCGTTGGTGATCCCGGTGCAGACGAGCTTCTTCTGGTCGTCCGAGCCGGCGAGCAGCACCGGGATGGCACCGAGCTTGTTGACCGCCGGGATCAGGGAGACGCCGGCGCAGACCCGGGAGATCTCCTCGACGAGGATGCAGAGCTCGACCGCGCCGCCCCCGGCGCCGCCGTACTCCTCCGGGTAGGAGACCCCCGCGAAGCCGTTCTTGACGAGCACCTCGTCGATGTCCCACGGGTATTCGTCGGCGGCGTCGATCTCGGCCGCCCGAGGGGCGAGCTTGTCCTCCACGAGTTCCCGGATCGACTGCCGGAACGCCTGCTGTTCGTCGGTGAGGGTGAAATTGAGGCCTTCGGTCATAGGAGGCATCGTATCCAACGGTCCCCTCTACCTGACCCGACGAGGACCGACCGCCGATAGGGTTCCCGCCATGTCTGCGGGCGAACTGTCGATCGCGCTACTCACCTATCGTGGCAATCCGCACTCCGGAGGTCAGGGCGTCTATGTCCGTTATCTCAGCCGCGCGCTCACCGACCTCGGACACCGCGTCGAGGTGTTCGCAGGGCCCCCTTACCCAGAACTCCACCAGAGCGTCGCGCTCACGAAGGTTCCCAGTCTCGATCTCTATCGACCGGATGCCCTGTTCAGGCGACCGAAACGCAGCGAGTACCGGGACGTCATCGACATTGCCGAATACGCCATGATGCGCCGTCGTCGCTTTCCGGAACCGCTCACCTTCAGCCTGCGAGTGGCGCGTGCGCTGACATCCCGGGCATCCGAGTTCGACGTCGCCCACGACAACCAGTGTCTCGGCTACGGCCTTCTTCGGCTCAAAAGGGGCCTGCCGGTTCTGGCCACGATCCACCATCCGATTTCGATCGATCGCGATCTTGCACTCGCCGACGCGCCGGACGCGAACGAAAGGAAACGGGCTCGCCGCTGGTACGGCTTCACGACGATGCAGGGGCGCGTTGCGAGAAGGTTGCCGCGTATCGTTGCGGTTTCAGGCGCTGCCCGCGATGACGTCGTTCGCAAGTTCCGGGTACAGGCCGACCGAATCGCGGTCGTCCACCATGGTGTCGACGCCGATCTCTTCCGTCCGGTCCCGGACGTACGACCGATCCCGGGCCGCATCGTCACCACTGCAAGTAGCGCTATGCCCCTCAAGGGGCTCGTATACCTGATCGAAGCTATGGCAAAGCTCAGTACCGAGAAGGAGGCCTCGCTCGTGGTGGTCGGCAGTCCCGACCAGGGTGGACCCGTGGCGGATGCCATCGCCCGTTACGATCTCGAGCACTCCGTCACGTTCAGGTCGGGGATCCCGGATCGCGAACTGGTGGCGGAGTATGCACGGGCCGAGGTCGCCGTGGTCCCTTCTCTGTACGAGGGGTTCTGCCTTCCCGCGATCGAGGCGATGTCCAGCGCGGTCCCACTGGTGACCACCACGGCGGGGGCGCTGCCCGAAGTGGTTGGGCCCGACGGCGACTGCTCGCTCCACGTCCCACCCGGTGACGCCGGAGCGCTGGCGATCACTATCGCGCGCCTCCTGGATGACCCCGACTTGCGTGCACGTCTCGCGGCGCGGGGCCGGGAGCGAGCGACCACCCGATATACGTGGCGCGCCGCGGCGCAGGCAACGGTCGATGCCTATAGGGCGATCGTGTGCTGACTCTCGATCTCGACCGTCTCGGCATCAGTGCCGGTGAGGTCGTCCTCGACCTGGGCTGCGGCAACGGGCGCCACACGTTCGCGGCCTTGAAGTTGGGTGCTCATGTGATCGCCGTTGATCTGGAGACCGCGGTCCTGGCCCACGTCGATGAGTGGGTGGAGGCGATGCGCTCCGAGGGTGAGATCTCCGGCCAGACCTCCTTCCTCCCGATCGTCGGTGACGCCCGTCACCTGCCCCTCCCGGATGAATCGATCGATCACGTGATCGTGTCGGAGGTGCTCGAACACATCTACGAAGACGACGCCGCGATCGCGGAGGTTGCCCGGATCTTGAAGCCCGGGGCCGGCGCGGGAGTGACGGTCCCCAGATTCTGGCCGGAACGAGTGTGTTGGGCTCTATCCGAGCGATACCGGACCACGGTCGGAGGGCACGTCCGCATCTACACGGAAGCAGCGCTGAAGGACAAGCTCCACGGAAACGGCCTCGACGTCGTCGGTCGAAGCCACGCCCACTCGTTCCATTCCCCCTACTGGTGGCTCAAGTGCGCGTTCGGCGACGACGGAACGGCGCCGGTCCCGAGGCTCTACCACCGGTTCCTGGTGTGGCAGATAACCAAACAACCGCCTCTCCTGGACACGCTCGAGCGGGCTCTCGATCCCCTCCTCGGAAAGAGCCTCGTCCTCTACACCCGTAAGAACGGAGTCACGGGGCACCTCGTCGGGTAGACTTGTCGTAACAGGATGACAAGTCACGTCTCACTTCCATATACCCCCACGCGCGCGGTCACCTCCAGGAGGATGGACCGCACCGGTCGCGTGCCGAATTACGACAGGTCCCCCTACGTCCCCGCAGGAACGGCGTCGGATCTGGAGATCGGCTGGGGTGCGATCGCTCGTCGCCTCCGCGCCACCGGCGCACGCGTAATCGTGATCGACGCGTACCCGGGGACCTTCCGCGAAGACCTGGAGGAGTTGGTCGACCGCCTCGCCCCCGACGAGCGCCTCTGTTCCACGGATGCGCTGAAATCAGAGGAAGAGATCGACGCGCTTGTCGCCGCCGATGTAACGGACGACGCTGTGTTCGGCCGCATCACGCAACACGATCTCGTCGATCTGTTCGACCCGGCGCTCCTACGACGGATGTCGGAAGCGATCCAGGATATCGAGGGCCGTGTCGTCGTCTACGGAACGGGGGCCTCACTAGTCGCACGTGGTGATGTCCTTGTCTTCGCGGACCTCGCCCGCTGGGAGATACAGCAACGTCAACGGGGCAAAGAGATCGCGAATCTGGGATCGTCCAACTTTAGGCTCCGCCCCGGACTGAAGTACAAGAGATCCTTCTTCGTCGACTGGCAACTCGCCGATCGTCACAAGCTGCTCCTATTCGATGACATCAACTTCTTCCTGGACACCACGGAGCCAGCGCGGCCCAAGTTGGCGAATGCGGCTGCCGTTTGGACTGCGCTCCGCGGGGCCACAAAGAGACCGTTCCGCGTTGTTCCTTTCTTCGATCCCGCTCCGTGGGGGGGACACTGGATGGAAGAGGTTTGTGACCTCCCTGATAACGCGCCGAATCACGGATGGTGCTTCGACTGTGTTCCCGAAGAGAACTCGATACTGCTGGGCTTCGGCCACGAGAGATTCGAATTGCCGTCACTCGACCTTGTGCTTCGATATCCGACCGAGCTCTTGGGTGAGAGCGTCCACCATCGATTCGGGGGGGAATTCCCGATCCGTTTCGATCTCCTCGACACGGTTGACGGCGGAAATCTCTCCTTGCAGGTGCATCCGCTTACCGGCTACATCAAGGAACAATTCGGGATGGCCTACACGCAGGACGAGTCCTACTACATGCTCGACGCGGCAGAAGGAGCGTCGGTCTATCTCGGCCTGAAGAAGGGGGCGGATCGTCGAGCGATGTTGCGCGACCTTCGCAGAGCGGAGCAGGGTGGGTTCCTCTTCCCCGACGAGAAATACGTGAACAGGTTTACCGCGCGCCGCCACGATCACTTCCTGATCCCGGCCGGTACCGTTCATTGCTCCGGCACCAATTCTCTGGTTCTCGAGATCAGCGCGACCCCGTACATCTTCACGTTCAAGCTATGGGACTGGGGGCGTTTGGGACTTGACGGGCGCCCCCGCCCGCTTCACATAGATCATGGGGAGTGCTCGATCCAATGGGACCGCGACACATCTCTGGTTCGCGACCGCCTGATCAACCAGATATCGCCCTTACGAGCAGAGAACGAGTGGTACGAGGAACGGACTGGGCTACACGAGGCCGAGTTCATCGATACCCATCGCCATTGGTTCGTAGGACGCGTACCACACACAGGAGGAACCGGAGTCAACGTCTTGAATCTCGTTCAGGGCGAAGAAGCGATCATCGAGTCTCCCGACCGCGCTTTCGACCCGTTCGTCGTGCATTTCGCGGAGACTTTCATCGTTCCGGCGGCCGCGGGTCCGTACACGATCACTCCTTACGGCCGCGCAGAGGGAACGGAACTCGCGACGATTAAAGCTTTCGTGAGGGCGGATCTCGACTGATCCCTATCCCTGCGCAAGCACGTCGAGTTCGAAGCGCGTCGTATCCCCTCGATAGAGAGCGATGTAACTCTCGACCGGCACCCCAGCCTGATCGAAGTTCACCCCCGTCAGTTTGAGTAACGGCTCGCGTCGCGCTACCCCGAGATTCTTGGCGGTCGAAGCCTCGGCCGTAGCGGCCTGGATGTAACGGTGGCCGGCGCTTACGGCGATGTCGAACTCTGATTCGAGCAAGGAATAGAGGCTGTGCTCGGACATATCGAAGTCCATGAGTCCTGCGAAGCGCGGCAGCGGCAGGAACGTCTCGGTCTCACAGATCGGAGTTCCGTCCACGGACCGCACGCGGAAGAGGCGCACTACATCCGCCCCGAGCCGGACCCCAAGATCACCGGCTATCGGCGGCGGCACGGGCGCGACACCGAGCGAGAGCACTCGAGTTGCGACGTCGTGGCCCTTCTCGGTCATCTCGTCGTAGAAACCTCGCAACTCCTGCACCACGAAATCTGCTCGTCGCACGTCGCGCACGAACGTGCCTCGCCCCTTCTCCTTGACGACGACACCCTCGTTGACAAGCTGTGCCAGCGCCTGGCGCACCGCGGTGCGGGACACGGAATGCAGCTTGCACAGCTCCGCCTCGGACGGGAGAGCCTCTCCAGGCGCCCACATCCCGGCCGCGATCTCGCTCCGGAGGATGTCGGCAAGCTGGATGTAGAAAGGAACCGGCGCGCTGCGGCGCACAGTCGAACCCATCGTCTGAGAAACATATTCGTCTGCCATGGCCTAGCTCCGGATCTCCGAGAATTGCCGGCGTGCGAGCGCCACTGCGTTCTGCGCACCCGAGGGAGATGGGCCGCAGTTCACGATCGCGTATGCGCGCTCGGCGACCGGATACCAAACGCCGGTACAGAAGCGTGTGTCTTCCGACA
>JBOGWY010000234.1:0-12786 GCA_050694015.1 Actinomycetota bacterium
CCCGCGCATCGGGCGTCGCGTTGAGAGCTATCGACAGCCCGGCGAATCCGAACAGCGGAAGGTCGGACTGCGAGTCGCCGACCGCGACGCAGCGCTCGGGCCCGATCCCGCGTTCCGCACAGACCGCAGCAGCGAAAGCCACCTTGCCGTCGGCATCGAAATGCCGTGACACTTCCCCGATCACCCGACCGTCCTCGATGCCCATCTCACAGCCCGTTGCTCCGGCGAACCCATAGCGGTTCGCGAAGTAGTCGGCGGCGAGCTTCCACGTGATCGTCGTGATATACGAGTCGATCCCGTGCTCGTGGAGGGTGGTGACCGTATCGGCGAGACCCTCGATGGTCGGCGCGTCTTCCAGGGCCCGACATATCTCCCCGGTCTGAACGCCTTGCCAGTTAGCGGCGTCGGCTTCCGCCACCTCTTGGTTCGTGATCTCGCCGGTGTCGTAACGACGTTCAAAGTCGGCCATCCGGTCGAGGTGGCCGAACGCCTGCCAGAGGTGGAGGCACACCGTGGTGGACGGCAGAAGGGTTCCGTCGAGGTCGAAACAGACGAAGTCGTATGGGGGCCGGGCCATCGTGGAGCCTAGCCCGGCGTTTTCTTCTGCAAACGCAGGCGTGAAAACGCGGCTATGTGCTCACAAAAGGGGTGGCCCACTCGGGCTACGCGGTTTTTAGTCCTTGTGGGCTGTGTCCAATACTTGACATGCCGCCGATGGATTACTCGTGGCTATGGGACCAGCCGGGGGCGAAACCTTCGCGACATCACCGACCGAGCTCAGGCGGTATCTGGGGCATGCGGTCGTAGCGACCTGCGTGATAGCGGGTCTCCCGCTGGTGTTGGTGTTGGGTCTGGGTTCCCGGCTGGGTCCTGTCGCGACGCTCATCTCGATGGGCCTCTCCATCGGTCTCGCGCAGCTCGGCAACGCGCTGTGGCAGCGCCACCCGGGCTCCAAGGACGTCGTGTTCAACGACCTGATGCTGTGGGGCTACCTCCGGCGCATCCGCAGCCGGCGCGGGCTCTCCAAGAAGGTGGAGCGTCTCGGGATCGGTTCGGGCAAGGTGCAGGGCCGAGTGCTGAGCGTCGACGAGCAGACGCGCTTGCTGAAGCGGCTCGCGATCGCGCTCGAGTCCGGCGACCCCTACACACACGGTCACAGCCAGAGGGTCGCGCGCCACGCCTACATGATCGCCAAGGCGATGAAACTGCCGCGCGCCGAGCGCGAAACGATCCGGCTCGCAGGGATCCTTCACGACGTCGGCAAGCTCCGCATCCCGAAGGACATCATCAACAAGCCGGGTGCGCTGACCGACGCGCAGTACGACATCATCAAGACGCACTCCCTCGTGGGGGCCAAGATGGTCTCGATCCTGGACGACCCTGAGGTGACGCGGATGGTGCGCCAGCACCACGAGCGACTGGACGGCAGCGGTTACCCGGACAAACTCGCCGGGAACGAGATCTCGCTCGGAGCCCGCATCCTGGCGGTGGCCGACACCTTCGACGCGACGTCGTCGCAGCGCCCGTACCGTGCCGCCCAGCCGCACAAAGTCTCGATCGACATCCTCAAGTCGGAGGCCGGGCGCAAACTTGACGCCAAGGTTGTCGATGCGTTCGTCGCTTACTACTCGGGCAAGCGGTCCTTCAAGTGGTGGGCGTTCGCTTCGGTCGTGCCCGCGCACGTGCGCGACCTGACGATCCTTCTGGCGCAGCGCGTCGGGGCCGCGGGCATCGCGAACGCCGCCGTGGTCGGAGCCACTGCGGTCGCGCTGACTCCCGTGGCCGCGACTCCAGTGGTCAAGTTCGACCGCGCCGCACAGCGTCCTCGGGTCGCGGTTGCGGCGAACGCAGAGCGAGCGCACTCGGTCGCGAACCCCGGCAACTCCGTGCTCGGAGACAAACTCGCGAGGCATCCCGGTAGCAGGAACGGTGCGGACAAGGGCAAGAAGGTCGGTCACGACCGTCACCACGCGAGTCTGGGGAAAGGCCGCGACGGACGCGGCAAGGACGGCGACGGCATCTCGAACGGCACCCACGAGGGCGACGGCCCCGGCGACAACCACGGCGAGAGCAACGGCGAGAGCAACGGCCACGGATCCGTGCACGGGCCCGCCGCACCGTCGGCGGGAAGCGTCACCGAAGACAAGCCCGACAAGACCGACATGGGCACCAACGTTCCCGGTCAACCGACGGACGGAACGGACGGGACGAGCTCCGGCAGCAGCGGCAGTGGTGGCGGCAAGGACAAGGAGGACTCCGGATCCGACGACTCCTCCGGCCCCGGCTCCGGTGACTCCTCGGGCTCAGGCTCCGGCGACTCCTCGGGCTCAGGCTCCGGCGACTCCGGCTCCGGTTCGAGCGGCTCCGGCGACTCTGACTCCTCGGGCTCCGGATCGGGTGACTCCGGTTCCGACTCCTCGGGCTCCGGCTCGGGCGACTCCAGCGGGGACGGCGGCAGTGAACCGGCCCCCGAAGAGTCTTCGGGACCGGGCAACTCCGACAGCGCACCCGGTCATGGCGGCAGCGGGAACGGCAACGGCGGCGGCAAGAGCAAGTTGCGCCGCTAGAAGTTGAAGTAGGGGTTCCTCTCTCCGTTCTCCGCGAGCTGCTTCAGACGCGGAAGGATCTGCGCCCACGAGTACGCGATGAACGGGAACGACTCATCGGTCGTCTTCCAGCCGTCGTGACGGAACAGCACGCTCCTGGTCCCGTCGTCGCCCTTCTCGATCTCGAACGAAACGTCGGTGCCGATCCACTCCGGCGGGCCGGCCAGGCACTGCCACCGCACGCGCTCGTTCGGCGCTTCGTCGACGACCTTGAAGTCGAAGGTGATCGGGGCATCGGGGAACGCGACCTTCATCGTCGAGCCCACGCCGGCGGGACCCTCGGTCTTGCTGCTCCACCACCCCTTGACGCCTGCGCTCGTCGCCACCGTGTCGTAGAGCGTCTGCTCGTCGGCGTCGACCGGAACCCGCAACAAGATGCTTGCCATGTCTCGTCCTCCTCCTATACTTAAGTAAAGACTTAAATATCATCGAAGATAGGGATCCGTCAACCGGATCGTCGTCGGGAAAGGGAATGGGTGGTGGACGCTCTAGGAGTCGTGGCCGAGCCTCGGCGGCGTGAAATCCTCCGGCTCATATGGGACGAGGAGAGGAGCGCCGGCGTCATCGCCGGTCACTTCGACGTGAGCTTCGCGGCGGTTTCGCAACACCTCCGCGTCCTGCGGACGGCGGGGTTCGTCACCTCGCGTCGCGACGGGCGGCAGCGCTTCTACCGAGCGAACAAGAAAGGGGTCGGTGACCTGCGGCCGGTGCTGACGGCGATGTGGAGGGCGAACCTCGACCGCCTCGCCGATCTCGCCGAGGAGGCAGAACGATGAACGCATCCGAGGGACGGCTCGTCGTCGAACGCCGGGTGTCGGCGCGGCCCGAGACGATCTTCAGCTTCTTCTCCGATCGCGACCGCTGGGTCCAGTGGCAGGGGGTCGACGCCGAGATCGACCTGCGCCCCGGCGGCATCTTCCGGGTCAACGTCACCGGTGACGGCTACGCGTCGGGCCGCTTCGTCGAGGTGGTTCCCGACCGCAAGGTCGCGTTCACATGGGGCTGGGAGGATCCCGCGCGCGGCCTCCCGCCCGGGTCCTCGACGGTCGAGGTCGACCTGATCCCCGACGGCGACGGCACCTTGCTTCGCTTGACGCACAGTGGCCTCCCGCTCGATCTGGTCGATACGCACCGGTACGGCTGGACGAACTACACCGAGCGCCTCGCCGCCGTGGCCGAGGGACGCGATCCCGGCTCCGACCCGTTGCGGGAGGGGACCGGCTAGAAGCGCCGAATCTTGCCCCCAACGGGTCGTTTTTCTACAGGGGGCACCATGGATCTCATCAGTCGTCGCATCGCCGCGTCGTTCAGGTCGCTCGGTCTGCTCGCTGCGATAGCGGTAGTCGTTCTCGCCGGCGTTCCCGCGGCGAGCGACGAAGCCGGCGCACCTGCTCAGGTCGTCGACATCGAGCCGCCGTCTCGTATCGAGCGCTACCGCGTCACCGATTTCGGACGGAGCCCGTCTGCTCGTGACGATCGCACGTCGTTCGCGAAGTTCCGCGTCGTCGAGCGCACCGGTAACTGCTGCGAGAACTACTTGACCTCGAACTCCAAGGGCGTCCTGTACGACCTCGGGGGGAGCTACATCAATTTCACGAAGGATCGAGGCAAGACGTGGAAGTCGGTGCGTCCGATCAACCCCCTCGTCAACGGCGAGGGCACGATCGCGGTCGCGCCGGGCGGCGACATCATCGGCGTCGAGTGGGATCCGTACTCGGCCGACCACCTGCTCTCGTACAAGTACACGGCCGAGACGAAGACGTGGGAGTACCTCGAGATGCCGCTGCACACGCCGTTCTACGACCGGCCGTGGCTCGCGGTGGTGCCGGGTCCGTTCGCGATCAGGGGCGCCCAGGAGGAGGTTCCGTACGTCGTTTTCGTTGACGGGTTCCCGCATCGCGGCACGTTCCTCTACTCGACGGACGGTCTCACCTACGTCGAGACGTCGAACCCGTTCCTCGACCAGAGACTTCAGGGCGCGGTCGACAAACTCAAGGTCGGCAAGGCCAAGGACATGGACTGGATACAGACGAACTCCGAGAGCCCGATCGTTCCGCTCGGCGGTAAGAGCGCGCTCGCGCAGCCGGGTCCGTTCGCGAACTCGTGGGCCGTGTTCAACGGTGACACGCAGACGTGGAGCGCGCTGGAGGGGCTCGACCTCGAAGGGCGCTTCCAGGTCGACTCGCGTGGACGTCTCCACAACTTCATCGACCAGGGACGGAGTTTCATCTATCAGATCTCGACCGATGACGGTAAGTCGTGGAAGTCGGTGAAGGTCGAACTGACCGACGGCACGTCGTACACGTCCGATTTTCGTGTCAACTCGAGCCTGGGCGTGGCGGCGGTATCGATCCACGTGGACGGGACCAAGGCCGATCGCGATGTCCTCTACAGGTTCGACATCACCGGCAACAAGCCGCGCCTCGAGCGTCTCTACGAGATCGGCAAGGGTGACGTCGACGCGTCGTCGGGCGTGGGCCAGGACATCCGCATGGACTTCAACACCGTGACGATCCTGCCCGACGGCAAACTCGCGATCAGCTTCCTCGACTCGACGACCGGCCCGGTCTTCCATCTGCAGGAGCCGATCAATCCCGAGCGCCTAGGCCCCGCCATGGCCATCGAGCTCTAACCCCCCCGCCGAACTTTTCTAACTCAGCAACACGTGAGCGCGTTCTGGGACGCGCGGTTCGAAGTTGCTACCCCCAGGACGGCAGCTCGGGGAGTGGCCCGGCGTCGCTACTGACGTGCTTGGCTATCCCGCGGAGGAACCACAGCAGGAGCGCGTGACCGGGCCCTCTCACCTTTGTAACGGGTTTCCCGTCGCCCACGGCGAACGACAGTCCGAGATCGGTCGCGTCGATCGCGAACGGTGCCGACACGCGGGGACCGAGACGTTCGGGCACGCTGGCTAAGGCCTCCCGAACGAAGGGATCCGGCCAGTCGCTGGAGCCATATCCGGCATCGAGATCGACGTGATGGACCTCGACTTCGCGAAGCCGGCCGAAGAGGTATGTCTCGACCGGCTGTGGGGAGCCGCCGATGCCCCGCACCGGGAAGTCCCAGCGATCGGACGGAAGCGACTCCACGGCGTCGCGGAATCGGTCGCCTGCCTCTTCCAGCGCACCGAGATGTTCTGCAGCCGTTCTCGTGGAGTAACGCTCGATGTCAGCGGCCCGCTCTTCGGCATTCGGGTACTGCGGCTTCTCGATACCGGTGAGTGCCCATTCGATGAGATTCACCACCGAGTGCGCGTTGAGAGCGATGTGGGCGAGCACGTGGCTGCGCGTCCATCCCTCGCACAACGACGCGTGAGCTAGATCGGAGTCGTCGAAGCCGCGCACGGTTGCGACCAAACGTTCCTCGGCACCCCGAATCTCGTCCAGACGTCGAACCGACGCGCTCAAAGCGCGCCCACGTGTTGCTGAGTTAGCAAAGTTCAGTGGTATTTGGCTAGTTCTTGGCGGGCTAGGACCATCTTGTGGACCTCGTCGGCGCCGTCGACTATGTGGAGCGTCCGGGCATGCGCGTACATCATCGCCAGCGGGAAATCGTCCGACACTCCGCCGCCGCCGTGCACCTGGATCGCCCGATCGATCACCCACGTCGCGAGCTCGGCCGCGGCGACCTTGATCGCCGAGATCTCCACCCGGGCCTGGTCCTTGCCGACGGTGTCCATCATCCAAGCGGCCTTGAGCGTCAAGAGCCGTGCCTGCTCGATCCGCACGCGGGCCTCGGCGATCCAGTCGCGGATGACCCCTTGCTTCGACAATGGGATCCCGAACGCGACCCGGGAGTTCGCGCGCTTACACATCAACTCGAGCGCGCGCTCGGCCATCCCGATCGCACGCATGCAGTGGTGGATCCGGCCCGGCCCCAGTCGCGCCTGACCGATCAAGAAGCCGTGGCCTTCCTCGCCCAGCAGGTTGGAGGCAGGGACGCGCACATCTTCGAACGCGATCTCGCAATGCCCGTGCCCCGCGTCGTAACCGAACACCGGCAGCGTGCGCACGACGCGGACCCCATCCGCGTCCATCGGGATAAGCACGAGGCTGTGTTGCATGTACTTGTCACCGTCGGGGTTGCTCTGCCCGAGGAAGAGACAGATCTTGCAGCGCGGGTCGGCGGCGCCCGAGGTCCACCACTTGCGCCCGTTGATCACGTAATCGTCGCCGTCACGCGTGATCGTCGACGCGAGGTTCGTGGGATCAGAGCTCGCGACGTCCGGCTCGGTCATCCCGAAGCAGGACCGGATCTCGCCCTCGAGCAACGGCTCGAGCCACTGCTTCTTCTGCTCCTCGGTCCCGAACTCGAGCAGGATCTCCATGTTGCCGGTGTCGGGGGCGGCGCAATTCGTGGCTTCGGATGCGATGGGGCTGCGGCCCATGATCTCGGCGAGCGGCGCGTAGTCGAGGTTCGAGAGCCCGGCCCCGTAGCGCTCGTCGGGCAGGAACAGGTTCCAGAGTCCCCGGCTGCGCGCCTCCTTCTTAAGCTGCTCCATCACGGCAGGGATCTGGTGGACGTCCTCCTGGCCCATCATCTGCTCGGCATAGACGCGTTCGTTGGGATAAACGTGCTCGTCCACGAACGCGAGGAGCTCTTCCTGCAGCTGTTTCGACCGGTCGCTGTGCTCGAAATCCACGCGAGCCTCCTTAGTGGTAAGTCCGGCAACGTTTGCCGCGTTCTGCGGGCGAAACGGCGGCGTCTCGCGGCGTTCTCGGTCGCGAACGCACCCTTCAGGTGCGCCCGCTCCCTGCGGCCTTGCGATACTTGCCTTTCGCGCCGCAGAACATCGCCAACGCTACCGGACTCACCACCGGAGTAGCCTCGACACCGCAAGCCGAGACTAGACGGAGGTTCGACATGACCACCACGCTGACACTGGAAGACCTCGAGAGCGCATCCGAGCAGGAGCTCGGGGTGAGCGGCTGGCACACCGTCGAGCAGGAGCACATCAACCAGTTCGCCGAGGCCACCGGCGACCACCAGTGGATCCACGTCGATCCCGAGTTGGCCAAGCAGGGGCCCTTCGGAACGACCGTCGCCCACGGTTACCTGAGCCTGTCGCTGCTCCCCAAGCTGCTCGGCGAGGTGATGACGATCTCGGACGCCAGGATGGGCGTGAACTACGGGACGGACAAGATCCGTTTCACGAGCCCGGTCCCGTCCGGCTCCCGCGTGCGTGCGAAGGCGAAGCTCCTCACCAGCCAGCGCAAGGGCGACGGCATCCTCTACAAGGTCGCCGTCGACATCGAGATCGAGGGCCAGGACAAGCCGGCGCTCGTGGGTGAAGTTCTGTACCTGGTCTTCTAGAGCATGGCCACAGACGTCTTCGACGCGATCGAGGAACAGGACGCGCGTCTCGACGCGATCCTCGGCTCGCTGTCGCAGGAACAGTGGAGCGCGCCGTCACTGTGTGACGGCTGGAGCGTGCGCGACGTCGTGCTGCATCTGGCCCAGACCGACGAGGCCGTCGTCGCGTCGATCGAAGAGCGCCCGGCCCCCATCCCCGTCGAAGTCGCGTCGAACATCGACGAGGCGATGGAGCAATGGGTGCGCACCGAGCGGGATACGACACCGGACGTGCAAGCGCGGTGGAACGACGCGCGCAAAGCGGCGCTCGAAGGATTGCGCAACGCGGATCCTAACCAACCGTTGCAATGGGCGGCAGCCCCGTTGAAGGCGAAGACGCTCGCGACCACGCGACTTTCGGAGCACTGGATCCACACTCTCGACATCGCCGACCCGCTCGGCATCGATAATCCCGACTCCGACAACATCAACCACATCGCGTGGCTCGCGTGGAGGACGATCCCATACGCGTTCATGCGCGCGGGCCGCGACGACGCGCCGACGGTCCGAGCTGAGCTGATCGCGCCCGATGGGGCCCATGTAACTTACGGAGACGCCGACGCGGCTTGCGTCGTCAAGGGTTCGATGGGCGAGTTCTGTCGCATAACTGCCCGACGACTGTCGCCAGAACAGGCGACGACGATCATCGCCGAGGGCGACAACGCCGACGACGTCCTGGCTCTGATCCGTACTTACGCGTAGTAACGGGAACATCCCGCCGCGCCCGGGCGTCGAAGGATCATGAAGAGGGCGTTTCGGATCATCGCTGCGTGTCTCCTCGCCGGAGTTGCATGCGGCTCGCCGGGCGCCACCGAGCCGGCCGGCCCGGCCGGCCGCGACGCCGGTCGCTGGGTCCGCATCCCCGAGGGACCGCTCTCGGCGCGTCGCGCGGCCAACGCCTTCGATGTCGACGGGATTCTCTACGTCCTCGGCGGCACCGAAGCCGACCCGTGCCCCCCGAACGCCGACTGCGTGCTACCGAAAGAGGGCCCGCAGAGCGACGGGGCCGCGTTCGATCCGGCCACGGGCGAGTGGCGCAGCATCGCGCCGGCGCCCGTCACGTTCGACTACGCCGCGGGCACGGTCGTAGGAGACCGCATCTACCTGCTGACCTACGGACTCGGTCCCCGGGCCGAGGTCTCGTTCCTCGGATACTCGACGACCGAAGATCTCTGGGCAGAGTTGCCGACCCCGCCGAAGCCCGAATGGCGTTTCCTCATCCCGTTCGAGGACGACCTCATCGCGTACCAGGGCTCCCAGGAGAACGGCATCGCCAACGATTACGTGTTCGACGTCGCGACGAAGGAATGGTCCGCGTTGCCGGTCGATCCGCTCGCGCCGACGTTCGATCGCTCGATGGTGTGGACCGGTGACGAGATCGTGCTGCTCGGCCTCCCGCACGTCGATAACCCCGGTGCAGAAGGCCCGTCGCTCTACGAGGTCGCGACGCTAAGCCCGGGCCACGAGTGGCGACATCTCCCCGCCTCGGAGGTGAGCTTCAACACTCCGTCCTGGCACTTCGCCGGCGGCAAGGTCGTGAACTCTTCGATCCTCACGAGCGACGGCGGCGAGACGAACAACTACGGCCGCGCTTACCCGACCGGGGGGATCTTCGATCCCGCGACCGAGGAGTGGGGCGAACTGTCGAACCCTCCCGAGCATGATTACCAGGCCTTCGAGGATCACATCACCGGTATCTACGTCGGGGGCGACACGTGGGTGACCGCCGGCGACGGGTGGGCGTTCCACGTCCCGACCGGTCGCTGGGCGCCACTGACGCGACCGGACGGTGCGCCGCAGTACGAGACGGCCGCCACGTGGGTGGGCGATCGCCTCGCGATCTGGGGCGGCGTGAGCTGGAACGGCTCGCAGGGACGCCTCCACAACGACGGCTGGATGTGGGAGCCGCCCTCCTAGACACGTAGTCTCTGGCGCACATGCGCGACAACGACGTCAAGGCGAAGCTCCAGCGCGGTGAGGTGTCCGTCGGAACCTTCGTCTTCGAGTTCTCCACCACGGGCATCGCGCGGCTCGCCGCGAGCGCGGGGGCCGAGTTCATCGTCTACGACATGGAGCACACCGGCTGGACCGGCGAGACAACGCGTATCTTGCTCGCGTCGACGCCGAAGGAGATCGTGCCGATCGTCCGCGTGCCGGCGAACCAGTACCACCTGATCGCGCAGCAGCTCGATCTGGGCGCGATGGGGATCATGGTGCCGATGGTCGGAACGGCCGATGAGGCGCGCCTCCTGGCGGAATCGGCGAAGTACACGCCGGTCGGCCGACGAGGAGCCGCGTTCGGGGTCGCGCACGACGATTACGCCGGCGGCGACATCGGCCAGAAGATGACGAGCGCGAACGAGAACGTACTGACGATCGCGCAGATCGAGACGACCGAGGGGGTCGAAAACGCCGACGAGATCGCTGCGGTCGAGGGGATCGACGTGATCTGGCTCGGCCAGTTCGATCTCACCAGCTTCCTCGGCACGCCCGGCCGCTTCGACGACCAGAGCTTCCTCGATGCCGTGAAACACGTGCGGGCGGCGGCGGAGCGCAACCGCAAGCCGCTAGCCGTGCTCGTGCTCGACGTCGCCGAAGCCAAACGCTGGCTCGCCGAAGGCTTCACGTGCGTCGCATACGGCGGCGACCTGTGGCTCTACAAGAGAGCACTCGCCGACGGCATCGCGGAGGTGAAGCGCACTTAGCCGCTGACGTCGTTCGCCAGCAGGATCGTGCGCTCCTGGATCACGTTGCCCTGAGCGTCCTCGGCGATGACCGTCAACGGCTTGTCGATCGCATACGCATCGGCCACCACGAACACGAAGAAGCTGATGCCGCGCTCGACGCCCCGCGGGGTGGGGATTATCTCGACCTCGAAGCGGCGTCGCCCCGGCGTCTCCGCCCACAGGGCCGCGACCTCCGAACGCACCATCCCGTGGACCGCGACGAGGGGCGGTTTGAGAACGGTAGCGGCGACCGACACCGCGTTGTCCTGGGGGAACCCGGGATGGCAGGGGCCGCCCTTCTTCTCTACCCGTGGGCGTAGCGACTCGATCCTCGTGCATCCCACGTCGTCCCCGTTGAGCTCCTCGCCGTACACGTCCATCACGTAAGGGATCCCACCGGCCCTGAAGCGCGTCACGTCGACAGTGGCGCCCGGCGGCGGAGCGTCGTTCGGGGCGTCGCCCTGCGAGGAGTCGCCGTCGATCGGGAGCCGCGCGATCTCTCGGTCACCGTCGTAAGCGACGAGGGTCTCGGCGTCGTCGGGCAGCCACACGAGATAGAACTTGGCGTCGAGCGAGATGAAGCCCGCGGCGAGTTCCCTCGGCGTCGGATACAGCTGCAGCTCCATCGGCGGGTCGCCACCCCGTTCAAGGAACAGCTCGGTGGTGTTTCCCGGGACGTACCCCATCGCAAGCATCTGCTCGGCGGGCTCGCTGCCGAAACCGATGAGGTCCATGCCGATCCCGCGAGGGTCGTATGCGCCGCAGCTCATACCTGAGCCACCCGCGAAACCTCCGCCGACGGTGCTATTGACGATGCATAGATCTCCGTTGCCTTTCCAGGTCACTCCGAGGGCCCACGAGATCCCGTCGTACGCCCCGACCGCCACGCATCCCACCGGGCCCTCGTCGGTAGGACCGAACCATTCTTTGGCGTTGCACGGGTACTGCCCGCCGGCACCGCGCTCGTTGAGCTCCTCACCGGCAACCTCGATGTAGCGATCGGTCTCGAAGACCCCGAGCGCTGATCCGCCGATGGTGGCGATGGCGACGACTACGGCCGCGACAACTACCGAGAACATGCTCTGTCGCATCCGTACCCGGCGCTTCGCCCTCGCGGGAAAAGTGGTGGGCACGGGCCCCGCCACCGCGTCGGCCAGAGCGGCCCGGAGGTAGCTCTCGAATCCGATGTCCGGGGTTCGGTCACTCACCTGCATCACCTCTCATGTGCTTGCGTAGCGTTTCGATGCCGCGCGCGATCAACGAGCGCGCGGCGGGAAGCGACAGATCCATCGCGTCGGCGACCTGCTGTTCGGAGAGATCCTGGTAATAGCGCAGGACGACGGCGGCGCGCTGACGGTAGGGGAGTGTGAGCAACGACTCCATGACCTCGTGACGCCCTTCGAGATCGGGCGGAGCCGTCACGGCATCCCGGCCCGCATGACGTTCCCGCTCTAGCTCTCTACGTTCGAGCTTGGAGTGTCGGGCCCGATCGCGCGCGAGGTTCACGACGGCGCGATTCAGGTACGAGCCGAATGCGGCGCGCGACCGTAGGTGCCGGAAGCGCCCTGCGATCTTGACGAAGGCGTCCTGCACCAGATCCTCGGCGGTGTGGCGATCGCCCGTCAGGAGCAGACCGAGCCGGAACGCGTTCGGCGCGTGAGCCGCGTAGAGGTCTTCGAGCGGAGCCTTCGTCGCGGCGGCCGCGGCGGTCTCGTCTCGGTGGGTGGCGATGCTCATACCCTAAAGACGAACGAGAGCCCGTCCACGCGTCGCTTACTCGAGGATCGGTTCCTCCTCGGGGTCCTCGAACGACTCCTCAGGGTGGTCCTCGCGGTACCTGCGCATCCGGCTGTAGCCGAAGGCCGCGAACAGCAGCCCGACGAACAGCAGCGGCAGCGGCAGGAGCCAGCGGCCCGAGAGATCGGCGAAGTCGATCTCGCTATTCAGCAGCAGCCCGCCGAGCCCCGCGAACATCAGCCCGAACACGAACGAGAACGGATCGAACGGATGCCTCTTCATCGGTTCTCGCCCTTCTTCCGTCCGGCCTCTGCCTTGCGCTCGGCGCGGTTCTCCCGCTTCTGTTGCCGCTTGAGGTAACTCCA
>JBOGWY010000235.1:0-3870 GCA_050694015.1 Actinomycetota bacterium
AGGGCCGGGGGCCCTATCGAGTGACGTGGAGGAAACTCGACGGCACGCGGATCGGGCGAACGCTTGGGTTCCACGTCCGCTAAAGCGCCCGGCACGAATACGCACGCGTGGGAGCTGTCGGGGACGAGGGGGACGAGTCCACGCGGGACGGAGCCGGTTCGGCTGCGCTGGGCCGCAGGTGATCTAGAGGGCCCTCGCGTTCTGGTCGACGAATGACGTCGGATCTGCGAGCACTACGCAGGTCGGAGATTCTTCGTCGCTCCGGGACAGCCACTGCGCGCGAGTGCAGACCCGTCCCGAGATCCGGTTCTGTCGTTCGTCGTGGCCACAAACTGGCTGCCGATCTGGGTCGACGAAGTGCGCTGGGATCCCGTGACGCCGCGCGAGCTAGAGGCGTGGCGGCCGAGTCCGCGTCCCTCTTGTCACGAAGCGCGTTTGCCGGCGCCAACGGCAGTGACATCTCGCGGATCTCAAGCTCCCTTTACTTGTCGGAGGGTCAGGTTAAGCTATATCGAACATATGTTCGACTTGAGGAAATACGCCGTAGGTCCTGTCCCCCACTCGTCGCGCCTATATCGTGACCTCATGCCGACCGGAAAGGGCACCTAGTTAGTGACCGACGCCCGCGAGAAGGCGGCCGTCCTTGCCCTTGTTAGTCGCGCAGATTTCGAGTGGTACCGCGTTGCGACGGCCGTCGAGGAGCGAGGCAGTGCGATTTCGATCCTGGACGGCGACTGGACGGGTTTCGAGACCTATCCCACCGGCCCGTTCGATGACGTGGCGCGCCGCGTTACATCCGATGAGCTGCGCCGCTTCGAGGAACTCATCGAAGCGGAGTCAGAGGCGGGTGCGGTCCTTCTTACCGTCCTCGACGAGGAATACCCAGCTAACCTCCGACAGATCTATAACCGCCCGCCGTTCCTGTTCGTCCGCGGCCGACTCGACGACGCCGATGCAAAGGCGATTGCGGTCGTCGGTACGCGCAAGGCGTCGACAGAGGGCATCGACGCGGCGACGAGGCTGGCGACAGCTCTGGTCGATAGCGGCGTCACCGTCGTGTCCGGATTGGCCAAAGGGATTGACGCCGCCGCGCATCGGGCGACGCTTGAGGCGGGAGGTCGCACTCTCGCGATCATGGGAACGGGGATTAAGACGATTTATCCTCAAGCGAACACTGGTCTAGCCAGCGACATAGTCGAGTCGGGAGGTGCCTTGCTCTCCCAGTTCTGGCCTGATGCACCCCCCATGCGGTCATCCTTCCCCATGCGTAACGTCGTGATGAGCGGAATGGCAATTGGGACCGCAGTGGTCGAAGCGAGCAGCACGAGCGGCGCCAAGATGCAGGCGCGACTCGCGCTCGATCACGGCAAACGACTTTTTCTGCTTCGCTCGCTCGTCCTTCACGAGGACTGGGCAAAGAAATACGCAACTCACGCCGCTTCAACGGTGGTCGAGTCTGTCGAAGACATCCTCCCCGTATTGAACGCGTCGATCGATCCACCGCAGCAGCTAGCGCTCCGATAGCTCTGCTGCAGTGGCAACGGTTCGGGAACTAACCGATCCCCATCTGTGGACGTACACGCCCGTCCCAGCGACAGGGACGTCGGAGACGTGCAACGTTTGTCACGGCGCTCCCAACCCCGGGTACACCACCTGCTACAGCTGTGCCGATACCGCTGCCCAGTTAACGCGACCCTGTCGGCTCGTGGTTCCGGTGTCCTTATCAGAGCCGTTCGGACAACTTCACCATGTGCTCAAGAACTACAAGAACAGCGAAACTGCGGCCCATGTTCGAGACGGTTTCATCAGTCAGGTCACCGCCCTTATCGCACGGTTTCTCCATAGTCACCGGGAGTGCATCGAGGCGGCCGCGGGACATCGATGGGACACCATTACAATCGTGCCGTCAACGCGCGAGCGTCCCGGGGAACATCCGCTCGAGACGGCCGTTCGACGGTCACAGTGGCTCCTCCGTCAATATGAAGCACTGCTCTTACCTGGGAGCACCACTTTGGATCACAACCGAGCCAGCGACAACGGCTTCTCAATGGTCGCGTCAGGGCGCGGGAGGTCCGTAGTGCTGATCGATGATACGTACACCTCGGGCGCCCGGAGTCAAAGTGCCGCTTCAGCACTGACTCTCGCCGGCGCGCACGTCGTCGCAGTGGTTCCCGTAGCGCGAATCATCAATCCAGACTGGAGCGATGCGTCGGCAGAGCTTTGGCGGACAGCTCGTGCGAGGCAATACGACTTCGCATACTGCTGCGTAGGCCGTCACCCATCTCCACCGCTCAAGAATTCAGGCGACGAGTTCTAACGTGCCGGTGGGGTGCGACGCGGGGCTGGCGAAGGCCGGCGGCGAAGGCGCTGTCGATCGTCTGGCGAGATTCCTCCTCTTCGAGGCCCATCACGAGTGCGACTTCGAGTAGCGCTGCGCGCGCGCAGGATTCGAGCAGTTCGCCGCCGGCCACGAGCTGCGCGACGCCGAACGCGCAGCGGTTGAGCGTGTGGTTGCGCTGACCGACCGGAGCAGAGCGGAGGGAGGTGAGCGCCGAGTCCAGCGCGGCACGGCCGTAGGCGGTGCCGTCGCCGTCGAACGCGACCGGCACGATGTCGCCGACCGCGGCGTAAGTGCGTTCGGGTTCCTGCAGCCACGCCGGCGCGTCCGCGACCGTCGCGCCGGGGTCGAGCCATCCGTATCGTGCGCCGGAGACGTGGGTGCTCGGTGGCGCCACGATGTAGCCGCCATCGCCTCTGACGTCGATGCCGGGGAGCTCACCGTCGATGCCCGGGACGCTGCTCGTGTGGTTGTGAAAGGACCTGTCTCCAGGCGTCCCTAATAAAAGGTGTACTCCCCCGCCTCCGGTGAGTGCCGTGAGCGTTCTCGGGAGCTTGTGAACGATGCGGTCCAAGGAGCCGAACGCGCGCGGGAGGTCGATGTCGATCACGACGATCCTCGATACCGATCCGGTTGCGAGGCCGATGTTGGCACGGCGCCACCTGTGCCACCACTCCTTTATTACGCGCGCGTCGGTCGTTGCCTCGTGGACGCCGCGGCGCACCATTGGGTGTTTGCCTGGGCTCGAGCAGTCACGCCCGCAGGTGCAGCGGCCGTTGACGATGCAGTGGAGCGGGAACACGGCGCAACCGCGCTTCGCGTAGGCGAGGGCGGCAGTGAGCATGTCGGTCACGACGCGACCTCGAAGTCGCGGCCGTAGATGGCGCTCGGGTGGACGCCGAGGGCACAGCAGATGCGGTCGACGAAGATCCCGTCGAACGTGTGGCGTCCCTTGAGCGCCTGCGTCGAGGTGCCGAGGTCGCGATAGAAGTCGCGCTTGCTGGGGGCCTCGGCCGCGCGCCGCATGACGTAATCGACTAGTGGCTGAGCCGGATAACGCTCTGCCGTCAACGGCTCGTAGGTGCCCAGGACCAGCGTCCCGATCGTCTCACCGAATGCACGCCGGAAGCTCGGTGACGCGTTGGTGAATCCGTTGAAGACGTTGGCGACGTAGCCCTCGTCGTAGCCGAGATGCTCGGCAAGCTCGCGCACCTCTAACTCGAGGCACGCCAGCAGGATCCTGATGGTCTTGCGGTCGGGCTCCATCAGCGCACCTCCCACTTGTCGACGAGCTTGGCGACGAACGCTTCGTGCAGCCGTGCCAGCGCCTTAGCCTCGGTCTCGGTGCCGGCGGCCCCGACGGTGCCGCAGCGATCGCACTCGACCTCGAAGCTGGTCTCGTTGCCCTCGAGCTCACCGGGCGGGTCGTAGATGGTGCACGTGTGCGAGCGCTCCACCGCCTCCCCATCGGGAGCGACGTCGGAGAACGCCAGGTCGTCGTCGTAGAGATCGAGCGAGTCCCACTCCTCGGG
>JBOGWY010000236.1:0-3400 GCA_050694015.1 Actinomycetota bacterium
CCGTCGGTGAAGGGATGGATGGGGATCGTTAGTGCCGAGGGACCGACGGCGACCGAGGGGGCTTACCGCGCCGTGCTGGAGGGCAAGAGCGCACCCGATGAGGGCCTCATCCTGTCTCTCAACACGTGGCGATAACACCCGGCGTGCGCGGGTTCATCGAGAAGAACCCGCTCTAGCGATCACGTCGAGCCGCCGCCGAGCCTGGCTCGCTCGCGTTGTTCGTTCTCGTCGAGTTCGTCCCACAGTTCCTCGGCGAGCTCGACCGCCTCGGCGGCGGGAAGGCCGAGCGTCGTCAGGCCTTCCGCCACTTCGTCGACTCCCTTGACGAATACCTCGGCCATCACGGGGTCGTCGCTCTGCTCGGTGAACGTGAACGCGCCCCACCCGTCCGCGTACAGCGTCACGTCGACTTCGCCGAGCGACGTGTCGATCAGGAAGTCGATCTCTTCCATCGAAACTAGGTCGGCTCTTCTGACAACGTGCTCTCCAGATGTTCGAGCACCCGCGCGGGGTTGCTCTCCACCGCGCTCTGCAACGTCTCGTACGGCTCCCGCAATTCCGGCACGGTTTCCAACAGCAGGTCGACCGCGACCGAACGCGCGAGATAGGTCGCGTTGTTCATGACGAGTCGCTCCATCAGTTCACCCGTTCGTTGCAAGTCGGCAACGTATGGTGTGAGCACCGACTTCATGAGCGCGCCGTCGCCGCTGAGATGCGCCTTCACGAGCAGGATCGCGTCCCGTGGGATCGAGTCGTCGCCGAGTCCGTTGCTTTCCGTTCCCATGGTCGTCCGTCCTCTCTTCGGCCGGCGCCCACTGTAGTCAAACGAGACGGGCCGTGAGGGTGCCGGGCGGGGAACAGGACCTGAGTACGGCGACTAAAGGTGTGAACTCGGTGTTGTTTCTTGCGCCCGCGTCCCATAATTACCTCCAGTTCTCCCCACAGAAGGAGTGTTCCTTGAAGCGGATCGTCGTGATCGTCGCAGCGCTTGCGTTGCTGGTTCCGGCCGGTGCCGCGCGGGCCTCTCACCGGCCCAACCAGTACTGCAGCTCGACCGGCGACATCTGTATGAGCACACGGCTGGTCGATGGGAAGCGAGTGCTTCGTATCGGGATCTTCGAGAAGTACTTCGGCCGCTACCGGCTATGTGTCGTCGCGCCGGACGAGACCCGTGAGTGCCACAACTTCCGGATCAGAAGACTCGGCCCCGTCTACGGAGACAACGTCAACTGGCGGAACAACTTCGACCCTCGTGGCCGCGGCGAGTACACGGTCATCTGGAAAAGCTTGCCCGATCGAACCCGCGTCGGGAGGCGGCTCGGCTTCCACATCTAGCTCGATCCGCTAAAAAGCGCCCTCCCACGTGCCGAAGTCACATCGTGGGCCTTTCTCGGCGTGCCATCTCGGTCATCACGCTCGTGGCCGTGTCGTTCCTCGCGAGCTTCACGATGTCGCGCCTGAACGACGCCGTGAGTCAGCCGCATCTCGTCCCCGGCCCCCTCGATGCCCGGGGCTTCCGCGTGAAGGCCGTCGACGCCGAGACCGGAGCCGCCGTCCGCTACAACCCGTGCGAGCCGCTGCATTACGTCATCAACCCCGCGCTGGCACCAGACGGCGCGATCGATGACATGCATACGGCGATCCGGCTGACGTCGGAGGCATCCGGCCTGAAGTTCGTCTACGACGGCACGACCGAGGAGGTCGATCTCGGCACGATCCGTCCGACCCATCAACCGGACCTTTACGGCGAGCGGTGGGCTCCGATCCTGATCTCGTGGACGAATGGACTTCCGGCGACCGATACCGCCGCCGATGCCGAGGGCCGGCGCCCGATCGCCGCGGCCGGGAGCAATTACGAGATCAACGATGAGGGACAGGCCGTCTACATCACAGGTTCCGCCGCGTTCGATGCGACGGTCACCGACCTGCAGCCCGGTTTCGGCGGGGAGACGTGGGGCCAGGCGATGCTGCACGAGCTTGGCCACGTCGTCGGCCTCGATCACGTCGACGACCCAGCGTCGGTAATGAACCCGGTCATCGGCAGGCGCGCGGCCTCGTGGGGTGGCGCGGATCGCGCGGGTCTGTGGAGCCAGGGCATCGGCTCGCCGTGCATCAAGACTCCGGACCTTCCCTGAACCGATAGGGCGACGGCCCGGGCGCAGGATTCGACGGCGGCCGGGGCGAACAACTAGGGGTCCCACTCCTACTTCCCTGGGGTCCCGCGCATGAAGAAGTTCGCCCTCTTGTCGGCTGCCGTCCTCGTCGCGGGGGTGGCCCCGCTCGTGCCCGCCCGGGCTCAGGTGCCGGATGGTGAGGTCACCGATCTACCGGTGCTGTCGCGCGAGACCCCGCGCGGCTCCGGGACCACGCGTCCCGCGGACGGACCCGCCGCCGTCGCCAAGACCATCGACGGAGACGTCTCCGACTGGGTCGGTGCCTCGTCGCGCTACGGCGGCACGGCGGTCTACTCCGCCGGCGAGCTGATCTACCAGGACCACCTCTTCGACGCGCACGGTCCCGACGACGGCCGCGATGCGGATCGGTTCGAGCAGACCGACGGCGTCGAGGGGATCGCCCCGGAGCTGTATCGCATCGACGCGCTCGCTCAGGCCGATCCTCCCGGCGAGCTCGGCCTTCCGGCCCCCGAGCAATTCACCTACGGCGAGAGCTACGGCGACGCGACCGAGCATCCGGATCGCGCCGACCTGACCGAGATCCGGGTCGCGCTCGATGGCGACGTGCTCTCGGTGCTGGCGCGGACCACGACGATGACGTCTCCCGGCGACAGCGCCGTGCTCGTGCTCGCCGACACGTCACCGGGCGAGACCCCGCGTGAGGTTCCGTTCAACAGCGGGATCACCAGTTCGGTCGCCGACGTAGCCGTCTTCATCGCCGATGGGACCGTCCGCGTCGCGGATCTGGAGTCGGGCTTGATCACAACCAGCGGTTCCGCGATCGCGGCTCCGGCGGGATGGACGAACGCACTCGAAGCCGCGTTGCCGCTCGCAGATGTGTCCGCATCCGACGGCTCGATCGCGCTCGCCGTCGCATCGGGGATCCCCAACGAGACTCGCGACGGCTTCGCGCCGCTCACCCTCGAGACGAACGACGCGACTCCGCACGCCAATCTCGCCAACGTGGCATTCCGGTTCGGCGAGCCGGTCCGCATCTGGTTCGAGAAGGACCAAGCGCTCGCGCTTCACTCCGGAACGATCGATCCATTCTTCGTGAACGTTGACACGGCCGCTATGCGTTCCGGTGTGTCGGAGACCTACACACCCGGGCCGGGCTACCACGACCGCATCTTCCTCTCCGATCCGGCGACGGGCGTTCCGCAAGAGGGCGGGCGCAACGGTGTCTTCCAGCACTACGGCGTGTACCTCCCGGAGTCCTATTCGGG
>JBOGWY010000237.1:0-34743 GCA_050694015.1 Actinomycetota bacterium
GGCCAGGGCGACGACCTGGTGTGGCTGGGATGGAGCGTATCGAAGCAGATCCGGGCTTTGCTTGAGAATGCCGGCCGCAACCTGACGCGCGAGAGTTTCATCGCAGTCACCGAAAAGGTCCGGAATCTGAAGACGCCCGCTATGCCGGAGCTGGACTTCTCGCCGACGGATCACTTGGGCGCGGAGCAGATGCACCTGTCCGAGGCGCGCTGCTCGGATTCACGCTGGCACACGATCCAGTCCTTCGTGCAAGCCCCCAGATCGTGACGCCGTAGGGGCTAGACGCTGGCCGGCGTGATCCCGAGGTAGATGTCTGCGCCGGTTCCCTTCTCGAGGTCGTTGCTCTTGGCTCGCTTGAGCGCGGCGATGAACGCGGCCTCGGACGTCGGCTGGCCGAGCGCCTCGAGGAGCTCGATCGTGCGGGCCGCGTAACGCAGGATCTGCACCGTCTCGATGCCTCCGATGTCCGAGAAGAACCAGCCGCAGCTCGTGTACATCGACATCGCGTTGACCTGCAGGTCGAGGAGGTCGTGCATGGTGTGTGCCTCCTCCTCGCCGACCGGCCGCGACGCCTCGCGCGCGAGGAAGTCCTCGATCGCCGTGACCCCGGTGACCACTTCGACGTAGCGGTCGCGCGCGCCCCACGGATCGGTCATCAGTGCTCCACCGAGTCGTTCGTACGCCTCGTCCGCGACGCGCCGGAGGATGTCGAGCGCTTCTCTGAGGGGGCCGCGCCAGCGCTGGTTCCATCCCTCCTGCCCCCCGGTCTGGCATCCACAATCGCGTATCCACCGACCGACTCCGTGTGCGCAGGACCACGAGGTCCCTTCACCGCTCCAGATCTTCGCCTCGCGTTCGGGAGGGAACGCGTCCAGGTACGCGGCGTAGTTGGTCACCTCGATGCCGCGTCTCTCGGCCTCGACGAACAGCGCGTAGGCGAGGCCGAGATCGGTGAACGCGTGGTGGTGGCCGTAGGTCTCTCCGTCGGTGGCGGCGTGGATCACCTGCTCGTCGGAATCCCACCGGTGTTGGAACTCGTCGATGAAGCGCTCCGCCGACGACCCGAGGCGCTCGAACGCGATCCGGCGCGACAGTTCGCCGTCGTAGAAGAACACCGCGATGGATCGCCCGGAGCCGTCGCGGTGCAGGTAGCGGTAGGGGACCCTCGTGTCGATCGGTTCGACGCGCGTATCCAGCCACTCGCCGTCGGCCTTCTGCCATTTCAGTGCCTGGTTCGGAGCGAGGATCGTGAAGTGCACACCTTCCTCGATCAGTACCTGCAAGACGTCGTCGTTGGCTGCGGTCTCGGGGAGCCACATGCCCTCCGCGTCGCGCCCGAAGCGGTGACGGAAGTCGGCGAGGCCCCACCGCACCTGCGTGCGGACGTCACGGATCGGCGAGAGCGGAAGGATCGTGTGGTGATACGCCTGCGCGATCGCGTTCCCGTGGCCGAGTCGCTCGGCACTCGCGCGGTCTGCGTCGATGATACGCGCGTAGGTCTCGGGGTCTGCCTCCTGCATCCACTGGAAGAGTGTCGGACCGACGTTGAACGAGATTCGTTCGTAGTTGTTGACGACGCGCTCCTTGGGCTCGGAGCCGTCTCCGTCTCCGCCGTCGGATGTCACCCTCGAGGCCGCGTCCTCGACGAACAGCGTTCGTGCAAAGGCGTTGGGGCGGTAGCACTCCTCGTGGACGCGCTCGTTCCAGTCGTGCGCGGGGGCCGCGCTCGGCTGGGAATCTATCTCGCCCGTCCACGGGTTCTCCCGGGGAGGTTGGTAGAAGTGCCCGTGAACGATTATCCGCGCAGCCACACAACTCCAAGAGGCGGAAGCGTGAGCAGCGCCGAGTGATCGAGGCCGTGCCACGGCACCTTCTCGGCCTCGACGGAACCCAAGTTGCCGACGTTCGTCCCGCCGTACGAGTCGGCGTCGGTGTTCACGACCTCGTAGAAGTTCGCGGCCTTCGGCAGACCGACCCGGAAGCCCGTACGCGGGACCGGTGAGAGGTTGGCGATGCACACCAGGAATTCATCGCGAGCGGGGTTCGTGCGGAAGAACGAGAGCACGTTGTTGTCGGCGTCGTTCGCGTCGATCCACTGGAAGCCCTCGGGCGAGCTGTCGAGCTCCCACAGTGCGGGGGTCTCGTTGTAGACGCGGTTCAGGTCCCTGATGAGCGACTGGACACCGCGGTGGGGGTGATGGTCGAAGAGGTGCCAGTCGAGCGACGTGTCGTGATCCCACTCCCGGTACTGCGCGATCTCGCCCCCCATGAAGATCAGCTGCTTACCGGGGTGCGCCCACATGTACGCGTAGAGCGAGCGCAGGTTGGCGAACTTCTGCCACTCGTCACCCGGCATCTTCCCGATGAGGGAGCCCTTCCCGTGTACTACCTCGTCGTGGCTGAGGGGAAGCGTGAAGTTCTCCGAGAACGCGTACATCAACGAGAACGTCATGTTGTGGTGGTGGTAGCGACGGTAGATCGGCTCCTTCTGGAAGTACGACAGCGTGTCGTGCATCCATCCCATGTTCCACTTGAAGCCGAAGCCCAGACCGCCGAGATGCACCGGCTGGGACACCGCCGGCCACGCGGTCGACTCCTCCGCGATCATCAGCGCGCCGGGATGCTCACCGTGCACGGCCATGTTCAGTTGCTTGATGAACTCGATCGCCTCGAGGTTCTCGCGGCCCCCGAACTGGTTCGGGATCCACTCGCCTTCCTCGCGGCTGTAGTCGAGGTACAACATGGAGGCGACCGCATCGACGCGTAGCCCGTCGACGTGGAACTCCTCGATCCAGTACAAGGCGTTCGAGATCAGGAAGTTGCGCACCTCGTTGCGCCCGTAGTTGAAGACGAGCGTGCCCCAGTCGGGATGCTCACCCTTCTTCGGATCGACGTGCTCGTAGAGCGCGGTCCCGTCGAAGCGACCGAGCGCCCACTCGTCGTTGGGAAAGTGGGCCGGCACCCAGTCGACGATCACGCCGATGCCGGCGTTGTGCAGAGTGTCGACGAAGTAGCGGAAGTCGTCGGGCGTGCCGTAGCGAGCCGTCGGCGCGAAGTAGTTGCTCACCTGATAGCCCCACGAGCCCGTGAAGGGGTGCTCGGCGACCGGCATCAACTCGACATGGGTGAAGCCCATCTCGGTGCAGTACTCGGCGAGCTGATCGCCCAGGTCCCGGTAGTTCAGGTACTCACCGTCGCGCGTCCGACGCCACGACCCGAGGTGGACCTCGTAGACCGACATCGGCCCCCTGTACGCCTCGCGGGACTCGCGCGTCCGCATCCATCCATCGTCTGTGAACGCGTAGCTCGGGGTGTGGACGATGCATGCCCCGCCGAAGGGCCCGCCGGGCATCTCGGTGCGGAATGCCATGGGGTCGGTCTTGAGGATCAGGTTCCCCTGGGCCGTGATGACCTCGAATTTGTAGAAGGTGCCCTCGGCGACGTCGGGGACGAACAGTTCCCAGATCCCGGACGAGCCGAGCGAACGCATCTGGTGCAGCCGCCCGTCCCAGCTGTTGAATTCGCCGACGACGCGCATGCTGCGCGCGTTCGGGGCCCACACCGCGAAGCCCGTGCCGCGCACCCCGTCGATCGTCTGGACGCGCGCGCCCAGCTTCTCCCACATGCGGAGGTGCGTGCCTTCGCCGACGAGATGGAGGTCGAGATCGCCGAGCGTGGGCAGGAACGCGTACGGGTCGCGCAGGCTGTAGCTGCTGCCGTCGGGGTAGTCGACCTCGAGGTAGTAGTCGCCCACCTCGCCGTCGACCACGGCCTCGAAGAGGCCGGCCGGGTGGATGCGCTCCAGCTTCGCGACGATCTCGCCGCCCACGACCGCGCGTACCGCCTCGGCCTCCGGCCGCCACGCGCGCACGATCGTCGTCCCATCGCCGGCGGGATGCCGGCCGAGCAGGCTGTGCGGATCGCGCAGCTCGCCTCGGGTCAGTCGTTCGATGTCCTCGCGGAGTCTCTCGGTAGTCATGTGACTTCCTTTCCGAGCACCTTCACGATCCCGTGCAACGGGATGCGTGCCCAGTCGGGCCGGTGCCCGCGTTCGTAGCCGAGCTCGTACAGCGCCTTGTCGATCTCGAACACATCGAGCATGACCGAGAGGTCGTCGGCCGACTGCGGCGAGAAACGTCCCTCGTGCGCGCGGGCGCGGTATCCGTGCAGGAACCTCTCGCGCGCGAGCGTCTCCCACGTGTCGGCCCATCCCTCTAGATCTCGCCACTGCTCGGAATCCGGTTCGGCTCGCTCGAACAGCGCGGACACCGCCGCGTAGCTGAACGACCGCAACATGCCGGCGACGTCGCGCAGCGGCGATTGCTTCGTGCGGCGTTCTTCGAGAGACCGTGCCGGCTCACCTTCGAAGTCGAGGATCATCCAGCCGCGTTGCGTCATCAGTACCTGGCCGAGGTGATAGTCGGAGTGGATCCGCGACTTCTGACCCGGTTCCTTGACGTCCCGCAGCCGGTCGATGCGTTCTTCGAGCGCATCCTTGAGCGGTTCGAGCTCCGGTTCGCCCTTCGCCAGCAATGCATCGAGGGATGTGTTGGCGCGGTCGGCCCACTTCGCGAGGTCGTCGGGATCGATCGGCTCGGGAGCGAGGTCGTGTTCGAGCTCGTCGCGGGCGAGGGAGATGTGGAGCGAGGCGGTGACTTCACCGAGATCCTCGAGCGATGCGAGATTCTCCGACGCGCGCTCCTCGGTGAGGAAGCGCATGTCCTCGTGCACGTCGGCGTCGTCGATCGCGTCGTAGAGCTGGTGCAGCCGCTTGAGCGTGTCCTGCCAGCCCTCAACGGAGTCGGTCATGAACTGCTGCGCGATACAAAGGTCGACCTGCCGCTCGTCGTTTTGTTCCTCGTCGGTCTCGTACATCACCTCGCCCACGTGCGTGGGGATGTGCTCGAAGCCTTCCGTCGTGAGGTGACGCGTCAACTCGAGGTCGGGGTTCCGTCCCCAGTCAACGCGGCGCAACAGCTTCACGATGACCTCTTCATCGAGCACGAGCGACGTGTTGGTCTGCTCGGCCCCCATCGTGCGCGCCGAGACCTGTCCCGGCGGCGAGAGAGGATCGAGGCCGGGGCCGGTGAACATGAACGAGCCGCGTTCGCCCTTCACCGTTGCACCGGTGGCCAGCAGGTTGCCGAAGCACCGGAACCGGTCGACGTCGTCGAACGCGTCGCGGCTGCTGCCGTCGGACTCGACGAGCAGCGGGTAGTGGTAGAGGTTCTGGGTCCCGGCGTGGTCGATCACGTTGACGATCGCCAGCACCAGGTCGGGGGGGCCGGGGTCGATCACGGCCGCGTCGATCAGATCGATGCGGTCGATCGTCGCGCTCTTGCCGCCGTACCAGCGCTGTTCGGGAAGTCTCTCCGCGAGCTGATCCAGATCGATGTTCAAGACGAGACCAAGCCTCCCTCTGGTACTAACTGGAACCAGTAGAACGCGTGCTGCCCGAACGTGAGCAGGTACGGAAGTTCACCGATACGAGGGAACCGTTCGCGCCCCAGCAGCTCGATGGGATACATACCCTGATAGGCGGCCAGGTCTAACTCCGCCGCCTGCGCCCGGCTCGACAGGTTGTTGACACACAGGATGATGTCCTCGCCTCGCTGACGCACGAAAGCGAAGATCGCGGGGTTCTCTGGGTGCAGTACCTCGAAGCTGCCCTCGCCAAACACGGGGTGTTGCTTGCGCACCGCCAGGAGTCGCCGGAACCACTGCAGGAAGCTGTGCTGGTCGCGAAGTTGCGCCTCGACGTTGCACGCCTGGTAGCCGTAGACGGGATCGAGGAGAGGCGGCAGGTACAGCTGGGCGAAGTCGGCGGTCGAGAACCCGGCGTTGCGGTCGCCCGTCCACTGCATCGGCGTGCGGACCCCGTCCCGGTCACCGAGGTAGATGTGGTCGCCCATCCGGATATCGTCCCCGTAATAGACGATCGGGGTGCCCGGCAGCGACAGCAGCATGGCGTGGAACAACCGCATCTGGTCGCCGGAGTTCTCGAGCAGCGGAGCGAGCCGCCGCCGGATCCCTAGGTTCAGTTTCATGCGGGGATCCTTCGCATACTCGTTGTACATGTAGTCGCGCTCTTCGTCGGTGACCATCTCGAGCGTGAGCTCGTCGTGGTTCCGCAGGAAGATGCCCCACTGTGCGCTGTCGGGGATGTCCGGCGTGCGCTCGAGGATCTCGACGACCGGGTAGCGGACCTGGCGCCGTGCTGCCATGAACATGCGGGGCATCAGCGGGAAGTGGAACGCCATGTGGCACTCGTCGTTATCGCCGAAGTACGGGACGACGTCCGGGGGCCATTGGTTCGCCTCGGCGAGCAGCACGATGTCGTCGTACGCCTTGTCGACCTCGGCCCGGATGCGTTTCAGAAACGCGTGCGTCTCGGGCAGGTTCTCGCAGTTCGTACCTTCGCGTTCGTAGAGGTAGGGGACCGCGTCGAGCCGGAACCCGTCTAGCCCGAGGTCGAGCCAGAAGCGCAGCACCGCGAGCATCTGCTCCTGCACTTCCTCGTTGTCGTAGTTCAGATCCGGCTGGTGGCGAAAGAAGCGGTGCCAGTAGTAAGCGCCCGCTTCGTCGTCCCACGTCCAGTTCGACTGCTCGGTGTCGACGAAGATGATGCGCGCGTCCTCGTAGCGCTCCGGGGTTTCCGACCACACGTACCAGTCGCGCTTCGGCGAGTCAGGTTGCCGCGCCTCCTGGAACCACGGGTGTAGATCGGACGTGTGGTTCATGACTTGGTCCGCGACGACGCGCATGCCCCGGGTGTGAGCCTCGTCGAGGAACTCGATGAAGTCGTTGAGGTTCCCGTACTCGGGCAGGATCGAATAGAAGTCCGAGATGTCGTACCCGCCGTCCTTCAGGGGCGACTGGTAGAAGGGCAGCAGCCAGATGCAGTCGATGCCCAGCCATTCGAGGTAGTCGAGCTTCTCGGTCAGGCCCTTGAAGTCCCCGTAGCCGTCGGCGTTGGAATCGTTGAACGAGCGCACGTAGAGTTCGTAGAAGACCGCGGTCTTGTACCAGAGTGGGTTTTGCTCCACGGGCGCCATGTGCCCAGCGTACCCACCCCCGCCCCAGGCACTACCTGGAAGCGCTTATGCCGTGCATGCGGACCTTCTGTAGCTATTTCGCTCTGAGAGCGAAATACGGAGCAAAGGTCGTCAGTCCAGCCTCGGGACCCGCTCACCCAGTCGGAGCATCGCCGCGAGATGCAATACCCCCGCGAGTGCGGCCCCGGCGAGCCCGTAAACAGGCACAATGGGACGTAGGAAGGGTGTTTCCTTCTCCGAGCACCATTCTGGTTGCGGACCCGTCCCTAACGAGCAGCTATAGAGCATGGACGAACGCACGGCGAGTCCGACCAAGACCCCTATGACTAGCCCCAGAGCAATAGCGGCGACCCATGTTCGGCCAGAGGCTTCCAGCCCGGTTGCGGTGATCACTCCAAACGCAACCGCGTAACCGAATCCTGCCGCTATCGATACGAAGGTCGCTCCGATCGCCGCGCTCGCTTCGACCTGGAACGGCCAGTACAACCACAACGGGATCAACACGAACCCACAGATCACGAACCCTAGGGCGCCCGCGAGGAATCCCGTGATGGCTCGCTTGCCGACGTCGGCATCGTGATCGCTGAACGGACTGGGTCGATCCACGGCGTTCTTAGTACCAGATGGGTCGCAGCTAGCAGCGGGGCATGTTCAGGGGCGTGCCGGGGTCGCTCGTTGCCTCGAACAGAACCGTCACCCACATCCGGCCGTTGGCCTGGATCACACCTACCCCCGAGTGCCGGAACGACGAGTACATGATGTTGTGGCGGTGCGCCGGGGAGTTCATGAACGCGATATGGAGCGTGTCGACGCTGAAGCCCACGCCCACGTTCTCGCCCAAGGTGCTCCAGTTCAGGACGCGGCGCCTCAGTTCCGTAGAGGACTGGTGATGTAAGAGATCCTCCGCGGCCATCACTTTCGTGTGCTTCCGGGCCACCCGGGAAAGCTCCGGGTCGAGGCTCAACTTCCTTTTCCCGGCCCCCACGCGAGCGGCGTTGATCTTGCGCGCGAATCCCCGCTCACTCGGCTTGTACGTCCAGCACTGGTTGTCCCCGGTTGCCCCCACCGGCATCGAGGGACCGCTCCCGCGTTGCTCGAGGGCCATCGGCGCCACTGCGCCGCCGACGATAAGGGCGAAGCCAAGAGCGGTCCGCGTTAGTGCCTTCCGCCAGTTCAGGAGTTCGTCGCGCGGGAGCTCGCCCGATCGAACGCGGGTTCTCATGCCGAGAGAACCTCTAGCCGGGCTTCCTCGATATCGGCCTCCTGGATGTCGATAGAGCTGGGCAATGCCGGCCCGAGCTCTTCCGGTTCGGGATCCGACAGATGCGCCACCTTCTGGAGCGCGAGGAAGGCCTCTACCGCGGTGGGGTCGAACTGCCGCCGCGCCTGCGCGGCGATCTCGGCGACGGCGTTCGATTCCGACCACGCGTGTTTGTACGGACGCTCGTGGGTGAGCGCATCGAAGACGTCGGCGACCGCGACGATCCTGCCTGCGAGCGGGATCGAGTCACCCTCGAGCCCGATGTAGCCGCCGCCGTCCCACTTCTCGTGGTGGGTCAAGGCGATGTCTTCGGCGAACTGGAGGAGCCGGAATCGGCTCGCGGAGAGGATGCGCGCCCCGACCGTGGTGTGGTTGCGCATCTGGTCGAACTCTTCTTCCGTGAGCCCGCCCGGCTTGAGCAGGATGTCATCAGAGATCCCGATCTTTCCCAGGTCGTGCAAGGGGGCCGCCCGACGGATCAGCTCGACCTCGTCGCGCGCCAGACCCAACGCGCCGGCGATCAGCGCAGACGTGCGACCCACACGTTGCGCGTGCTGACCGGTCTCGTCGTCCCGGTATTCGGCGGCGAGCGCGAGACGGTACATCGTTTCTATCTGCGCCTCGTCGAGATCGTTCGTGCGCTCGCGCACCTTGTCCTCGAGCATCTTGTTCTGGTTCCTCAACACCTGGTGGAGCATGCGCGTCTGAAGCAGGTTCGCGACGCGCAACAGCACTTCGTCGCCGTCGAACGGCTTCGCCAGGAAATCGTTGGCACCGGCCTTCAACGCTCTGCGTTTCGCGTCAGGGGTGTCATGCGCGGTAAGCACGAGGACCGGAAGGAACGAGTCTCCGATGCGCGGGCGCAACTGCTCCATAACCTGATAGCCGTCGAGGTGCGGCATGTTCAGGTCGAGAAGGATCAGATCGGGCTGCAGGGCCATGAACAGCGGCAACACGCGGCGTGAATCGGTCGCCGTCGTGACGGACGTATAGCCGGCTTTGCGCAGTAGCTCTTCGAGGACCAGCACGTTCGGCGCGTAATCATCGACGACGAGGATCCGCGCGGACCCGTGCCTCGCTCCTTGCAGGGCGTCGCCCCGCGCACGATCTGAACCCAGCAAGGTCTCACCTCCGGCGAAGGCTCTAGAGGAGGTATCTGCCCCATTCTGGGTTGCTCTCCTTAGGTACTGACGTACGTTTCCTGCGGATTCGCACGATTGAGTACCGGAGTCCCGAACAGGCCGGTCGTAGAAGGAAACAGAATCGGGCTCGTGCAGCGACTGAAGCGCTAAGAGGTGACGCGGAAGATGTGGGCCGGTTCTTGCAGCGGGTCCAAGCGGATGTAGTTGTTCGGCCCGTGCCACACGTAGGTCGTGTCCGTGATCAGGTCGTGCACCTCGAACGGCTGCCCGGGCTCGATGCCCAGGGCGCCGAGGTCCAGGTACGTCGAGCCCTCTTCCCAGTGGAACGGGTTGAGGTTGACGATCGCGAGGATCGAACCGTCGTCCTCCGAGGTCTTGGAGAAGGCGATGATGTTCTCCTTATCGACGTCGTGGAAGGTCAGGTTAGTGAGGCCCGATAACGCCGAGTGCTTCTGACGGATCTCGTTGATCTTCGTGATGTAGGGGACGAGCGAGTCCTTGGCGTTGTAGTTGCGGGGCCGCAGCTCGTACTTCTCCGAGTTCAGGTACTCCTCCGAGCCTTCCTCACGCGGCACGTTCTCGTAGAGCTCGTAACCTGAATAGATCCCGTAAGTGGGGGACAGCAGGGCCGCGAGCACGAGGCGGATCTTGAACGCCGGCGGGCCGCCGAGCTGCAGATACTCGTGAAGGATGTCGGGCGTGTTGGCGAAGAAGTTCGGCCGGAAGTAGTGCGCCATCGGCACCTCGGCGAGCTCGTAGGTCGATAGTTCGGGCGACGTGAGCTCCGTCGCGGTGAGCTCAGTCAGGTACTCGGTGATGTCCCACTTCTCGTTGCGCCACGTGAAGTACGTGTAGGACTGCGTGAACCCGAGCTTCGCGAGCGTCTGCATCACCTTCGGCCGCGTGAACGCCTCGGCCAAGAAGATCACCTCGGGGTGCGCGCTCTGGATCTCGTCGATGACCCACTCCCAGAACGCGAACGACTTGGTGTGCGGGTTGTCGACGCGGAAGATCTTCACCCCGTGGTCGATCCAGTGATCGAGCACGCTCTTGAGCTCGGTCCACAGACCTTCCTTGTCGGACGTCGAGAAGTCGATCGGATAGATGTCCTGGTACTTCTTCGGTGGGTTCTCCGCGTACTGGATCGTGCCGTCGGGGCGGTGCTTGAACCACTCGGGATGGTCCTTCACCCAGGGGTGGTCCGGCGAACACTGAATCGCGAAGTCGAGACAGACCTCTAACCCGAGCCGCGTCGCCGCGGCGACGAAATCGTCGAAGTCCGCGAGCGTTCCCAGCTGCGGGTGCACGTCCTTGTGTCCACCCTCCTCACTGCCGATCGCCCACGGCACCCCGACGTCGTCCCTGCCCGGCTCGAGCGCGTTGTTCTTGCCCTTGCGGAACTGGCTGCCGATCGGATGGATCGGCGGCAGGTAGACGACGTCGAAGCCCATCCCCGCGATGCGCGGCAGTTCCTTCGCCGCGGTCTTGAACGTGCCGTGCTTGCGCTTCGTCCCGGTCGAACGCGGGAAGAATTCGTACCAGGCACCGAAGCGAGCGCGTTCTCGATCGACCGTGACCTCGAGCACGGGTTTGGACGCCGTTGCGTCGGACCGGTCGGGGTTGGCCGCAACGATGTCGCGCACCTGGCCCATGAGGGCCGGCATCGGGTCGCCGGCACGCGCGGCCGTGATGGCCTGCTGGACCACCTTCTTGTCCGACGCCGAGAGTCCCTTGAGCCGGCCTTCCATCAGACGGGCCCCCAGCTCGAGCTCGACCGTCACGTCGTGGCCGGCCTCGACCTTGGCCCTGAGCCCCCGGGCCCAGGTCCCGAAGTGGTCGGTCCACGCCTCGATGTAGTAGCGGTAGCGGCCCATCTCTGCGGGCACGAACGACCCGGTCCAGCGGTCGTTGGCGATGAGCGTCATCGGGGACTCGTGCCACTTCGCGTCCGATGGCCCCCGGTAGCGCAGCGCGGCCTGCACCATGTCGGCGGAGTCGCGAAAGACGTCGGCCGTCACCGTGAATGCGTCGCCGACGATGGTCTTGGGCCGGTACCGGCCGCAGTCGAGCTCCGGCACGATCCGCTGGATCTCCACCGGCCCGCGCTTCAGGTCAGGTTTCACAGACAAGCCCCCATGTGATCTGGCCCCAGGCTAACGTGCGAACCCCAGGCGCTATGAGAGTCTTACCCGGATGAAGGCGCTTAGAAGCTTCGCGGTCCGAGCCTCCCTTCCGGAGTCGCTCGGCGTGCTTCTCAACATCGCGATGAACCTGCGCTGGAGCTGGGACCCACGTGCCGTCGACCTGTTCCGGTGGATCGATGCCGATGCGTGGGAGCGTGCCGAGCACGACCCCGTACGGATGCTCGGGCTCACGACGAAGGCGCGTTTCAACGAGCTTGCGGAGGACGGCCCTTTCATGTCGTTCCTCGCGACGATCGAGGAGGACCTCCAGCGCTACCTCGACGAGCCGCGCTGGTTCCAGGCGCACCACAAGGCGCACAATCTCAAGACCGTCGCGTACTTCTCGCCCGAGTTCGGTGTCAGCGAGGCGTTGCCGATCTATTCCGGCGGCCTCGGTGTTCTCGCCGGCGACCACCTCAAGGCCGCGAGCGACCTCGGAGTTCCTCTCGTCGCGGTTGGGTTGTTGTATCGGCAGGGCTACTTCCGCCAGCATCTGAACGCCGACGGGTGGCAGGAAGAGAAGTACCCCGCCCTCGATCCCCACGGGATGCCGCTCACGCTGCTTGACGGCCCCGACGGACAGCCGCTGAAGATCGAAGTCGACCTCGCCGGAGCCCGCTGCGTCGCGCAGTTGTGGCGTGCCGATGTCGGTCGCGTGCCTCTGCTGCTCATGGACTGCGACGTCGAGGAGAACGACGAGGAGGAACGCGGGATCACCGACCGTCTCTACGGTGGCGGCACCGAGCATCGTCTGCGCCAAGAGATCGTGCTCGGCATCGGAGGCGTACGCGCGTTGCAGGCGGCCGGTTACGACCCCGACGTCTTCCACTCGAACGAGGGTCACGCGGGTTTCCTGGGCGTCGAGAGGATCCGACAACTCGTCGCCCACGAAGGGATGAGCTTCGAAAACGCGCTGGAGGCGGTGCGCGTGGCGACGATCTTCACCACCCACACGCCGGTCCCGGCGGGCATCGACGTATATCCGGTCGATCTGATGGATTGCTACTTCGATTCGTTCGCGAAGGAGTGCGAGACGACCTTCGAGCGTTTCATGGCGCTCGGGCAGGCCACCGAGGTCACGCCTCAAGAGCTGAAGGATTCGACCTTCAACATGGCCGTCATGGGCATCCGTCTCGCCGCGCGCGCTAACGCGGTCAGCAAGCTCCACGGTGTGGTCTCCCGCACGATCTTCTCGAACCTGTGGCGGGACGTCCCGCCCGATGAATCGCCGATCGGTTCAGTGACGAACGGTGTCCACACGGCGACCTGGATCGGGCCCGAGATGCTCGAGGTGTTCGATCGCCGCCTGAGTCCCGGGTGGACCGAGACGGGCGGGCACATGGAGAAGATCAACGAGGTACCCGACGCGGAGCTGTGGCGCGCGCGCGAGCGTGCCCGGGAGCGACTCGTCTATTTCGTCCGCGCTCGTCTCCGCGAGCAGCTCCTCAATCGCGGCGTCTCCGAAAGCGAGCTCGCGTGGACCGATGACGTTTTCGATGCCAGCTTCCTCACTATCGGTTTCGCGCGGCGCTTCGCCCAGTACAAGCGGGGGACGTTGCTGCTGTCCGACGTCGACCGCTTCAAGAAGTTGCTTCTGTCGTCCGACCGGCCGATCCAGGTGGTCATGGCCGGCAAGGCGCACCCGCTCGACGACGGCGGTAAGGAGATGATCCAGCGGCTCGTTCACTTCTCGGCCGATCCCGAGGTGCGCGGACGGTTCGCGTTCATCGAGGACTACGACATGGAGGTCGCCCGCGTCCTGTGCCAGGGCTCGGACGTGTGGCTCAACAATCCCCGACGCCCGCTAGAGGCATGCGGGACCAGCGGGATGAAGGCGGCGCTCAACGGCGCCGTCAACTGCTCCGTCCTCGACGGTTGGTGGGACGAGTGCTACGACGGGGATAACGGGTGGGCGATCGGAACCGTCTACACCTACGCCGATGATGCGCACCAAGATCGGGTCGAGGCGAGCGCTCTCTACGACGTCCTCGAACGCGACGTCGTCCCCCGCTTCTACGACCGGCCCGAGGGCCCGGTGCCGCGGCGCTGGATCGAGCGGATGAAGGCTTCGATCGCGAGCCTCGGCAGCTACGTGAGCGCCGACCGCATGGTGCGCGACTACGTCGAACAACTCTACGAGCCGGCCGCGACTCAGGCGCTTCTTATGAGCGAAACCTCGTGGGAGCGGGCGAAGGCGCTGCAGCAGTGGAAGACGCGCCTTCGCGAGACGTGGGACGACGTCCGCGTCGCCGAGGTCGAGGGTGAGGCGCAAGCCGCCGACGTCGGCGAGGACCGTGAGATCACCGCGATCGTCCGGCTCGGTCGGCTGTCGACCGACGACGTCGCGGTCGAGCTCGCGCACGGCCGCGTCGGAGCCAACGGCGAGCTGATCGATCCGCAGATCGTCGAGATGTCGGCGTCGCACTGCGAGGACGGCACCTGCTCCTACCGCGGGTCGTTCCGGACCGAGGCCCCGGGCCTCTACGGGTACGCGGTGCGCGTGGTGCCGTCGCACTCGGATCTCACGAACCGGATGGACATGGGATTGATCGCGTGGGCCTGAAGGTCCTCGTGGTCGAAGATGACTCCGCGATCGCCCAGACACTGACCAGCACTCTCCAAGCCGAGCATTCCGTAGCCGAGGTAAGGATCACAGGCGACCCCGCCGACGCCGTCACACAGGTCCGTAACTTCCGGCCCGACGTGGTCGTGATCGACGCGGTCGGGATGGAGATGCCGGGCGCCGACGTCGGCACTCGTGTTCGCGCGGCCCAAGAGGGAGTCGTCATCGTTTCCTTGTCGGAGGAGGACGTTTCGCCTACGTGGGCGGATGTCTCTATCCTGAAGGGCGATCTGGACGCCGTGAAGAAGGTGGTTCGAGACGCTGTGTCGGAACCCGAGATCGACGAGCTCCGCAAGTTCATCCACGATCTGCGCAATCCGATCGGCGCGTTGACCGGGTTCGTCCACCTGATCCAGACCCAGCGGGACAACCTGACCCCCGAGCAGTTCGAAGGGATCGTCGAGGGGATAAGTCGCAGCGCGACGCGGCTAGGGAAGCTCGTCGACGAGTTCTCGGAGAAGCGGCAGGCCTAGTCTTCGCCTAGTTGGATCGTGCGCGAAGACGATGACTGAGCGATCACGGCGACGATCATCCGCATCCGGCGCGCTCTGTGGGCGTCGTCCGGCGCGCGATCGATCCAGTCGACGTAGCCGAGTTGCTCGTCTATCGGCAGCTCGAGGAACCTGTCCTCGACCGATTGTGCGCGCAGCACGGTACCCAGTTCGTCGACCGTGTTCGCCCGCGGCTGCACGCGCTTCGAAACGGCGTCCTTCCGTTCCATCCCGGCCCTCTTTCCGCGTGAGGGCGGTTCGGCTCCCGCTCTTTTTGGGGACCCACTCCCGCGATCCGCTCGATAACTAGTCTGCGCCTCGGCCCGGTCAGACGCCATAGTCAGTGAAGACCCTCAGACGTACGCATCGCGCCGCGGAGCGCGCCGATCTCATTCAGATCGAGTAGATCGAAACGCTCTCCGGGAGCAGGACGATGCGGTCCGCGGCGGTGCGTGGGGCGGTCCCCGACGAGAGCAACAGGCGCGCCCGGCGCTCGGCCGGAACGGCGGTTTCCGCGGCTTCACCGCCGAGGTTGCACGCGATCGTCACGGGACCTCGTTCGATCACGAGCACGTCACCGTCCGCGCGCGCCCGCACGAGGTCACGACGCCCATCTGCGAGAGCCGGGGTCTCCTTGCGCAGTTCGATCAGCCGGCGATGCCACTCCAAGAGATCGGCATGTGGTTCCTTCGTCACCTCCGCCCAGTCCAGCTTCGAGCGCTCGAACGTCGCTCGGTCCTGAGGATCGGGCACGTCGGCCGGGTCCCATCCGAACGCTGCGAACTCGCGGCGTCGGCCCTCGCTCACGGCGCGCCCAAGGTCCTCATCGGAATGATCGGTGAAGTACTGGAACGGTGTGCTCGCGCCCCATTCCTCGCCCTGGAACAACATCGGGATGAAAGGTGACGTGAGGACTACTGCGGCCGCGACCTTGAGCATGTCCGTGCTCATGAGCGCGCTGCTGCGTTCACCCTGAGCGCGGTTGCCGATCTGATCATGGTTCTGTAGATACGCGAGGAAACGATCTCCTCCTAGTCCCGTCGGGATCCGTCCGTGCCGGCGCTTGCGGTGCTCGGAATAGGTCCCGTCGTAGACGAACGCATTCGTCAGTGCCTTGCACAGATGCTCGATCGTTCCGAAGTCGCGGTAGTAACCGTCGGTGTCGCCGGTCAACAGTGCATGTAGCGCGTGATGGAAGTCGTCGCTCCATTGCGCGTCCAGACCGTAGCCGCCGGCATCACGCGTGCGCACGAGTCGCGGATCGTTGAGGTCGCTCTCCGCGATCACCCACAAGGTGCGACCAAGCCGGATCTCGAGCTCTCGGACGCGTAGTGCGATCTCCTCGAGGATGTGCAGCGCGGACGTGTCGAGGATCGCGTGGACGGCGTCGAGGCGCAGCCCGTCGCAGTGATAGTCACGGAGCCACATCAGCGCGTTCTCAATCACGAAGTTGCGCACCCCCGGGCTGAAGGCATCGTCGAAGTTGATCGCCTGGCCCCACGGGGTCGAGTATCTGTCGGTGAAATAGGGGCCGAATTCGCTCAGGTAGTTCCCCGACGGACCGAGATGGTTGTAGACGACGTCCATGATCACCGCGAGGCCCGCGCGATGGCATGCATCGGCAAACCGCTTGAGTCCGTCCGGGCCCCCGTACGCGTGATGCGGCGCGTAGAGATCGACGCCGTCGTAACCCCAACCATGCTTCCCGGGAAACTCGCCCACCGGAAGAAGCTCCACCGCGGTGACTCCGAGCTCCACGAGGTGGGGGAGTCGTTCGATCGCCGCTTCGAAGGTCCCTTCCGGGGTGAACGTGCCGGTGTGGAGCTCGTAGACAACCGCGTCCGCGAGCGAAGCGCCCCGCCAGTGGTCGTCCGTCCAGGGGAACGCGCTGTGGTCCACGGTACGCGACGGCCCGTAGACGCCTTTGGGTTGCCACGGCGAGCGCGGGTCGGGGCGGGGCTCGCCACCGTCGACGAGGAACCGGTAGTCCACGCCGCCCTCGAGGGCGTGATCGGAGTCCCAGCATCCGTCGTCGCGTCGCCGCAACGGGAGACGACGTCCTTCCATCACGAGCTCCACCGTCGTCGCGATGGGAGCCCACACCTCGAGGGTCATCGTGCCGATCGCTCCCTCGTCAGCAGCGCGACCTGGAAACGCGACAACAGGTAACCCAGCGGTATGTCGCGGCCGTCGAAGGAGTCACCGGTGAACTCGTCGCGCCAGCGCCCCTCCGGGAGCCGCACGGTGGTGTCGTCCCATTCCCCGCCGATCGAGAGCACCAGCCGTGGCACGATCGTGACGACCTCACCGCTGCGGCAGAAACCAACCGCGTGCTGCGCCTTCGAACCCGTCACCGTCAGTGGTTCGTAGGGGCCGAGGAAGGGTTCTGGACGCCGGCGCCGCGCGCGCAACGCGCGCATCGTCACGTACAGCTTCGGCCCCCCGGCATCGACCTCGGCCCACGCTTGTTCGGGAGACGCATTCCGCAGCTCGGAAAGGAGGCGACGCCTGTGGTCGAAGTCGACGGGGCGACGGTTGTCGGGATCAACGAGGCTGAGATCCCAGAGCTCCTGGCCCTGATAGACGTCGGGCATACCGGGCGCCGTGAGCTTGATCAGCGTTTGGGCCATCGACGTAACCCAGCCCGGATGAACGAGCGGGCGAACGAACTCGCCGATCTGCTCCATGAGACGCTCGTCGTCCATCACACTGCGTACGAAGGACTCGAGGGCAGTGTCGTACTCGACGTTCGGGTCGATCCACGACGTGTGGGCTTTGGCCTCCTTCGCAGACTTCGCCATGAACTCGACCATGCGATCGGTCGAGATCGGCCACGCTCCGACGAGCGTCTGGAACATCAGGTACTCGTCGTCGCGCGAGGGGTCTCGCCCCTTCCGGTGGCGCTGCGCGTGCTCGGAGAACCGCTCGAGAGCATCGCCCCATCGCTCCGGGATCTCCGATAGCAGCCCGATGCGTGCGCGGATGTCCTCGCTGCGCTTCGTGTCGTGGGTCGATGTCGTCAACATCGAGTGAGGCCACTTCTCCTGGGCCCGGATCATGAGCCGGTGGAACTCGTCGGGCGCGATCCCGAAGCGTGTCGGATCGCCTCCGACCTCGTTCAGGGAGACGAGACGGTTGAACCTGTAGAACAACGTGTCCTCGACGCCTTTGGCCATCACCGGCCCCGAGATCTGCTGGAACCGCATCGCGAGCTCGCCTTCGGAGGATCCTTCGATCCGCAACAGCAAGAGGTCGGCGAGGAACGAGAACAGTTCGGGATCGAGATCCGGTCTCCGCCCCCGAGCGGTCTCCGTCGCTTCGACCACCCAACGTTCGTCCTGGGACGTCACCGAGCCGGTGCGCACGTTCACGTAGGTCCGGTAGACCGGGAACGCGGCGATCGTCTCGGCGAGCGAATGGCGGAGTTCGAAGCGGGTGAAATCGCGGTGCCGGCGATGGAGCTCGCATACGTGTTGGAACAGATCCGTGAGCCGGTCGAGATCGGTCGCCAGCTCGGTCCGCATCATGAGGAGCTTCGCGGCGTGTCTCTGCCCCTCGATGTCGGCGGATTCGCCGGTGAAGTTTTCGTACACCTCCGTGATCGGTTTCTCACCGTTGGGATCGATGAAGACACCTCCGACGACGTTGAGGAACTCATAACCGGTCGTGCCTTCGACCGGCCAGTGGGGCAGCTCCTCTTCGGATTCGAGGATCTTCTCGACGACGATGTAGGCGTTGCCGGCTTCGTGTCGTAGTCGCGCGAGGTACGTGTCGGGCTCGCGCAGACCGTCGATGTGATCGATGCGCAGACCCTGAAGGCGTCCTTGGTCGATGAGGCTGAGCACCAGCTCGTGCACGTGGTCGAAAACCATCGGATTCTCCATACGGAGCGCTACAAGATCGTTGATCGCGAAGAATCGCCGGTAGTTCAGCTCGTATCCGGCGGTCTTCCACAGGGCGAGGCGGTAGTGCTGCTGCTCGAGCAGGTCGTGCAGAGCTTCGACGTCGGCGTTGATGCGCGCGATGACTTCTTGGATCGGTACGTCGTAACCACGAACACCTTCCAGTGACACGAGGGAGATCGGATAGACGTGGTCGTAGTAGCGGACCACCACCTCGCCTTGATCGAGCGCGAGCTCGAGCTCGCCGTTCTCCAGCACGCGGCCGTAGTGGTCGGCCAGGATCGGGACCAGGACCTTGCGATCGAGTTTCTCGCCGTGCGGTTCCCATTCGATGTCGAAATACGGGGCGAACTGGCTCGAGCGACCGTTACGCAGGACCTCCCACCACCAGTGGTTGGCACGTTCGGCGACGGTCATGTGGTTGGGCACCACGTCGAGGACGTGGCCCATGCCGCGCTCGGCCAGCGCGTCGACCATGCGGGCGTGTGCCTGCTCGCCGCCCAGTTCGACGGAGATGCGCCGATGGTTCACGACGTCGTACCCATGCATGCTGCCGGGACGCGCCTGCAGGTACGGCGAGCAGTACAGGTCGCTTATCCCGAGTTCGTCGAGGTAGTCGACGATGGCGGCGGTATCGTCGAGCGTGAAGCCGGCGTGCAGTTGGACGCGATAGGTCGCGCGCGGCACGTACCGGTCCGTCGGGGTTGTACTAGACACGGCGCAGCACCATCACGCTGCGACTCTCGACGGGGAATGGCTCTCCGGACTTGTGGAACACGGTGTCCTCCTCCAGCGTCGGATCCGCGGTATCGAGGACCGGCGTCCACGCGTCGCCCCAGTCGCTCGCCGGCGCGGTGAAGTGCACGACGTCGTCGTGCGCGTTGAACAGCAGCAGGAACGTGTCGTCGATCACCGGACGGCCCTGCGCGTCCGGATCCGGCAACTCGTCGCCGTTGAGGAACATCGCGATCGAGCGGGCGAAGCCCGAATCCCACTCGTCCGGCGTCATCTCGTCTCCATCGGGCTTGAACCAGTGGATGTCACGGACCCCCGAGCCGTAGATCTCCCGGCCGCGGAACCATTTCCGGCGCCGAAACACCGGGTGCCGATCGCGGAACGACATGAGACGTCGCGTGAAGCCCAGTAGCGAGATGTTCTCGTCGCGCTGACTCCAGTCGTAGTAGGAGATCTGGTTGTCCTGACAGTACGCGTTGTTGTTCCCGAACTGAGTGCGACCCATCTCGTCGCCCCCGAGGAACATCGGGACACCTTGTGAGAGAGCGATCGTCGTGAGAAAGTTGCGCTTCTGCCGCTCGCGGAGAGCGATGACATCGGGATCGTCGGTGTCTCCCTCGGCGCCGCAGTTCCACGACCGGTTGTGGCCCTCGCCGTCGCTATTGCCCTCGCCGTTGGCCTCGTTGTGTTTCTCGTTGTACGAGACCAGGTCGTTGAGGGTGAAGCCGTCGTGCGCGGTGACGAAGTTGATGCTCGCATACGGCTTCCGTCCGTCGTTCGCGTAGAGGTCCGAGCTTCCCGTGATGCGCGCGGCGAACTCCGGCAACGCGGCAGGTTCGCCACGCCAGAAGTCGCGTACGGTGTCGCGGAACTTGCCGTTCCACTCCGACCACAGCGGCGGGAAGTTGCCGACCTGGTAGCCGCCGTCGCCGACATCCCATGGCTCCGCGATCAGCTTCATCGTGGAGAGCACGGGATCCTGGTGGATGATGTCGAAGAACGAGTGGAGACGGTCGACCTCGTACAGACCGCGCGCCAGGGCGCTCGCCAGGTCGAACCGGAACCCGTCGACGTGCATCTCGATGGCCCAGTAGCGCAAGCTATCCATGATCAGCATCAGTACCTGCGGATGGCGCACGTTCAGCGTGTTGCCCGTGCCGGTGAAATCCATGTAGTACCGCTCATCGCCTTCGACGAGGCGGTAGTACGCGGGGTTGTCTATCCCTTTGAGCGAGAGTGTCGGGCCGAGATGGTTGCCCTCTGCGGTGTGGTTGTAGACGACGTCGAGGATCACTTCGATGCCGGCGTCATGCATCGCTTTGACCATCTGTTTGAACTCGTTGACTTGCTCGCCGCGCCCTCCGGCGGAGCTGTAACCCGAGTAGGGCGCGAAGTAACCGATCGAGTCGTAACCCCAGTAATTCCGCAACCCCTTGTCGAGCAGGTGTTGGGGATGGATGAAGTGATGCACCGGTAAGAGTTCGATCGCCGTGACGTCGAGCAATTGCAGATGCTCGATCGCGGTGGGGTGGGCGAGGCCGGCGTAGGTCCCGCGTAGCTCCGGCGGGATCCCCGGGTTGGTGACCGTGAATCCCTTGACGTGGGTCTCGTAGATCACGGTCTCGTGGAAGGGCGTGTTCGGTCGCTTGTCGTCGCCCCAGTAGAAGGAGCCGTCGATGACGACGCCCTTGGGGATGCGGGCGGCGTCGTCGGCGTTGTTGTAGGAGAGGTCTTGGTTCGGATCGTCGAACGCGTAGCCGAACACGTCCGGCCCCCACTCCACGTCGCCCTCGATCGCCTTCGCGTAAGGATCGATCAGCAACTTCGAGTCGTTGAAACGCCCTCCGTGCTCCGGCACGAACGGTCCCTTCACGCGGTAGCCGTAGCGCGTGCCGGGACCTAAGCCGGCCAGGAAACCGTGCCACACGAATGCCGTGACCTCGCGTAGCGGCACACGGGTCTCGCTCCCATCGTCGTCGAAGAGGCACAGATCCACACCCTCGGCGTGCTCCGAGAAGAGCGCGAAGTTGGTCCCTGCACCGTCCCAGGTCGCGCCAAGAGGGTATGGCTGCCCGGGCCAGACATCCATGGCCGCACCCTACGGGGTGGGTGGGGGAACGAACGCGGGGTGGGTGGGGGAACGAACGCGGGGTGGGCGGGATGCAACGGCGCGACGGGCGGTAACTTGTGTTTCATGCCCGCCACCGTCGAGCCCGCCGTCCTCGAGCGCCTTCTCGAACTGCAGGCCGAAGACTCGGCGATCAGACGCCTGCACGAACGGCGCGCGTCGCTGCCGGAGGCCGCTCGACTGGCCGAAGTGAACGACCAGCTCGCGGAGCTCAACGCGGACGTCGAGATCGCGACGAAGCAGCACGACGAGATCGCTCGCGAACAGGACCGGCTCGAAGGCGAGATCGAACTCGTCGAGCAGAAGATCGCCCGCGAGGAAGAGCGCATGTACTCGGGCGGTGTCTCGAACCCGAAGGAGCTGTCTGCGCTTCAAGCCGAGGTCGCGTCGCTGAAGAAGAAGAAGTCGTCGATCGAGGACGAGCTGATCGAGGTCATGGACCAGCGCGAGCACGCGTCGAGCACGCTCGAGTCACTGACCCAGGAACGGACCACGGCGAGCGGAGAGGCCGACCAACTCAACCAGCAGGTCACTACGCTCACCGGCGATATCGAGGTGGAACTACAGAAGCACGAGAGTGCTCGGGCCGACATCGTTCCGGATATCCCTGCCGACCTCCTCTCGATGTACGACAAGCTCCGGGAGCAGAAGGCGGGCGTGGGCGCCGCTCGGCTCGAGTCGGGCACGTGTCAGGGCTGTCATACGAAGCTCCCTGCGAAAGAGGTCGAGCGGATGCGCGCCGAGGGGGGCCTTCAGCGTTGCGACAACTGCCGCCGCATCCTCGTCGTCTGAGATCGTCCCGACGGCGATGAAAGGTTCTCTGTTCACCGACGGCGGCGCGCGGGGTAATCCCGGTCCGGCCGGGGTCGGCGTCGTGTTGATGGATGATTCCGGCGACGTGATCGGCGAGGTCGCCGAGAGCATCGGTATCGCGACGAATAACGTCGCCGAATACAAAGCGTTGATCGCCGGACTCGAACTCGCGCTCGCGAAGGGGATCACCGATATCGAGATCTTCATGGACTCGGAGCTCGTCGTCTCGCAGATCAAGGGCGAGTGGAAGATCAAGAAGGATACGCTGCGGCCGCTCGCGGTCCAGGCGCGCGCGCTCATGAACAAGTTCGACAGCTTCTCGATCGCCCACGTCCGGCGTGAGGGCAACGCCGATGCCGACAAGCTCGCGAATCAGGGGATGGACGCCGCGCAGCTCGATGCCGAACTCGACCGGGAGGACCCGGGCCAGACATCGTTCTTCCAATGATCCTCTGGCACCTCGGCCTCGCGACCGTCATCGTCTACGTGACCCTCGGACGGCGACGGATCGACTACCGCTACATCCTGCTCGGCGCGGTGCTACCGGACGTCGTCGACGGCATCCTGGGACTGTTCGTGTTCGACGGCCCCTCGGGCCGGTGGATCGCACATTCTCTGCTCGCGAACGTCGCGGTGACGGTCGCGATCATCCTGCTGCTCCGCGGAGAGACGCGGCTCGCCGTCTTCGGGATCGGCGTCGGGTGGCTGACGCATCTCGTCGGCGACGCGATGTGGGATGCGCCGCAGACGTTCTTCTGGCCGCTCGCGGGCACCGAGTTCGCTGCGGGTGGGCGAGGAGCGACCGAGCCGTACTCGTGGGACCTGTTCAGGGCACCCCTCGACCACGTATGGGTGTGGGTGGGGGAGCTCGTCGGGCTCGCGATCCTGGCGTGGTTCTGGATCGCGTTCCAACTAGGCGACCCCGAACGCCGCAAGTTGTTCCTGAAAGACGGCTACCTGAGGCCCTAGAGCTACCGTGTGGCTACCAGCGGGGGCGGCCGGTGCGGCGTCGTGCGGTGGGGATCGTCGCGGCCGCCGGGAGCGTTGACGCCGTCGCCGGCATCGCGATCGCGGGCTCGTCGGATATCTGCGTCATCGGCTCCGGAGCGGGCTTCGGCGCGACGCCGGACACACCGTTCTGCGAGGCCTGCGCCTCGATTCCGTTCTGCGAGGCCTCCGCCTCGCGACGGCGCATCTCGAGCTCCGCGGCGAGGTGGGTGGCCGTCGCTTCCTGACGGGCCAGCATGCGGGCCTTCTCGAGCGCGGTGCCGGCCTCGCGCGCGAAGCGCGTGACGGCCTCGTAGCGGATCGCGTCGAGGTCGGTCCGTCCCTCCTTCAGCACGATCTCGATCTCCCCGAGGCGCTTCCCGTCGCTCAGGAGCGGCAGGCAGAGCGTGAACGACGCGCCCTTGCGGTCCCAGCGCGGCTTCAACGGCACGCGCGTGCGCTCGATCGTGATGTCTGCGCCCTGCTCCCAGCAATCGACCCGGGCGCTCGCGGCGTCGGCCAGTTCGACCGCGGTCTCGGCGATGACGTCGAGCACGCCGTCGACCGCGACGGGGGTCGCGACGCGGTTGCAGGCATCGAGCAAGGAGCCGAGGGCGTGGAGGCGGCCTCGGAACGACGAGATCAGGATCTCCTGCTGCGTGAGCTGTTCCTCGGCCTCGCGCAGGCTCTTGTCTTTCTCGCGGACCAGGAAGATGAACCCGATCGACAGTCCCAGGATGCCGAGCCGGATCGCGACCGGGGTGCGGGTGAGGGGCTCGAAGAAGGAGGGACCGAGAAGGCTGAAGGCCGCCACGAGTACCGCAAACCCGGTCAAAACGACGAAAACCGCCGTGAGAAGTCGCGATCTGTCGCTCTCGATCCGGGCGCGACTGACTTCCACGTGGCGGCTCCTGTGGCTAGATAATGCTGACTAGTCATACGGCAGATTCGCCCCCGTCCTTTAGCGCGGAGCGCGTTCTCCCAGCCGTCCGACCTGTCGCCCGCAGGAGGGGTGGAGTAGATTGCTCCGGTTAGCGCGTCGCTGTCGGGGAAGTCCGGTCGGAATCCGGCGCTGTCCCGCAACTGTGGTCCCGTCCCTCACCGGACGGGTGAGCCAGGAACCCGCACGGCGCATCTGGCCCCAGACCTTCGAGGCAGAGGTATGGGCCGGGATCGAGCTTCCATGGCTCCCGGCGACCGCTCCTCGAGGTCGCTGCAGTCCGGCGAGGACCGGACGGAAGGGAGCACGTCGTGCTTCGCAACCCCATCTCTGGCCGCGCGCGACATAGCGCCGCGCTCGTCCTGGCTCTCGGTCTCATTTCATCAGCGTGCGGAGGAGGAGGCGTCCCGGAACCAGGCACGGGAGCGGCCCCCGCGTCGTCGTCCTCGGATGCGTTCCCGGTGACGGTCGCGGCCGCCAATGGAAAGGTCACGATCGACGCGCGCCCCGAGCGGATCGTGTCGCTGTCGGCCACTGCAACCGAGATGCTGTTCGCGATCGGTGCCGGCGATCAGGTCGAAGCCGTCGACAACCAGTCCGATTACCCGCCCGACGTGCCGACGACCGAGCTCTCCGGTTACGAGCCGAACGTCGAAGCGATCGCCGGGTACGAGCCCGATCTCGTCGTCGCGTCGAGCGATGCTGGTTTGAAGTCGCTTGCGAAGGTCGGAATCCCTCTGATCGTCCACCCCGCGGTCGCGGACTTCGACGAGGCCTACGCGCAATTCGAACAACTCGGACTCGCTACCGGTCACGTGTCGGAAGCCGAAGCGGAGGTCGATCGCATCCGGACGGAGATCGAGGAGATCACCTCCACCCTGCCGTCGCTCAACGAGAAGCCGACCTACTACCACGAGCTCGATCAGACGTACTTCAGCGTCACGTCCAAAACGTTCATCGGCCGCGTCTACGAGCTCGCGGGGCTGGAGAACATCGCCGATAAAGCCGACAAGGCCGGTACCGGTTACCCGCAGTTGTCGGCGGAGTACATCATCGACGCCGATCCCGACTTCATCTTCCTCGCCGACTCCGAGTGTTGCGGGCAAACCCCGGCGAAGGTCTCGAGTCGTCCGGGCTGGAGCCAGATAACCGCGGTGCGCAGCGGTGCGGTGTTCGATGTCGGTGACGACATCTCGTCGCGCTGGGGGCCGCGGATCGTGGACTTCCTCGAGATCGTCGTCGACGCGATCAAGGAGGTGCAGCCCGCAGCATGACCACGACCGCCATCCGCCCGGTGACGCTCAGAGCGCGCTGGCTCGCGGTCGCGATGGGAGTCTTCGTGCTCGCAGTTTTATTGGGGGTCTCCATCGGGCCCGTGCGGTTGGGGCTCGCCGCAACACTCGCCGACCTCGTCGATCACATCCCCGGCGTCGACGTGGAGTCCGGCCTCACCACGCAGCAGAGCGCGATCCTGTGGGAGATCAGGGCTCCGCGGGTCGTGCTGGCGGCACTGGTTGGGTCGATGCTCGCGGTGGCGGGGGCCGCCTACCAGGGGGTGTTCCGTAATCCACTCGCCGACCCCTATCTGCTCGGAGTTGCCGCCGGAGCGGGCCTCGGAGCGACGATCGCGATCGCCGTGGGCCCCGGTCGCAACGAGTGGCCGATCGAGCCGCTGCCACTCGCTGCGTTCGCGGGCGCGCTGCTCGGTGTGTCGATGACCTACGTCCTGGGGCGCGGACGCGATCGCGGGCGCAGCACCGCGACGCTGATCCTGGCCGGGGTCGCGACCGCGTCGTTCCTGACCGCGATCCAGACGTACATGCAGCAGCGCGATGACGACACGGTGCGGCAGGTCTACACGTGGATCCTCGGGCAACTCACGACTTCGAGCTGGGCCGAAGTCGCTCTGGTAGCGCCTTATCTGGCGATCGCGGGGATAACGCTCTTCCTTCACCGCCGCCTCCTCGACATGCTGAGCGTCGGCGACGAGGAAGCGGCGAGCCTGGGGGTCAACACCGCGAGGGTGCGCCTCCTGATCGTCGCGGCGGCGAGCCTGGGAACCGCGGCGGCCGTTGCCGTCAGCGGCTTGATCGGCTTCGTCGGCGTGGTCATTCCGCACACCGTTCGCCTGCTCTTCGGCGCCAGTTACCGGCTGGTCGTTCCCCTGTCGGTGTTCTTCGGGGCTGCGTTTCTGATACTCGCCGATCTCGTCGGCCGTTCGCTGATAGCGCCTGCGGAGATCCCCATCGGCGTGATCACTGCGTTTTTGGGTGCTCCTTTCTTCCTCATCGTGCTCCGACGGAGTCAAAGGATCGCCTGATGCCGTCCGCCATATCGATGAGGGGCTTGAAGGTCGCCTACGGAAGCAAGACCGTCGTCGTCGACTTCGATCTCGAAGTAGCGCCGGGCGCCTGGACGACGCTGATCGGCCCGAACGGAGCGGGTAAGACCACGGCGTTGCGCGCCCTTGCCGGTCTGGTCCGTTTCGAGGGGGCGGCCTCCGTCGGCGGTATCCACGTGGCTTCGGCGTCCCGGCGCACGCTGGCGCGCAACATCGCATACGTGCCGCAACGGCCACTGCTCCCGGTGGGCATATCCGTCACCGATTACGTGCTCATGGGACGTAACCCATACATCGGCTACCTCGCAACCGAGGCTCGCGAGGACCTCGACATCGTGGCGGACGTGCTCGAGCGTCTCGATCTCGTTACCTTCGCCGATCGGCCGGTCGATTCACTCAGCGGGGGGGAGGCCCAACGCGTCGTGCTCGGGCGCGCGCTCGCGCAACGCGCCCCCCTGCTTCTCCTCGACGAACCGACCAGCGAGCTCGACGTCGGCCATCAGCAACAGGTGCTGGAGCTCGTCGACGGGCTTCGGAGGGAGGCGGGTCTGACCGTCCTGTCGACGATGCACGACCTCACCGTCGCCGGTCAGTATGCGAACGACCTCGTGCTGCTGGATCGAGGCAGGGCCGTCGCGCGAGGACCGGCCGACCAGGTGCTGCGCGTCGATGTGATCAGGGCCTATTACGGCGCCTCGGTCGAGGTGTTCGCGAACTCTCGGGGAGTGGTCGTAGCACCCGTTCGTCCGCGCGTCGAGGAGGTGAAGAGATGACCACCGAACCGCCGACGGAGAAACCGGTCCATCCGCCCCCTGTGCACGTCGGTTCGCTGGTGCTTGTCAACACGGGCGATGGGAAGGGAAAGAGCACCGCGGCATTCGGGACGATGCTTCGCGCGGTCGCCCGAGGCTGGAAGGTCTGCGTGATCCAGTTCATCAAGTCGGGGAAGTGGCGCGTGGGCGAAGAGGCCGTGGGGCGGCAGTTGGGTGTCGCGTGGTGGACCATCGGGGACGGCTTCACGTGGAACTCGAAGGACATGGACGAGACCGAGGCCCGAGCGCGCGAAGCATGGCGTGTCGCGAGCGAGACCATCGCGTCGGGTGACTTCCAGATGGTGCTGCTCGACGAGATCACGTACCCGCTCAACTACGGGTGGATCGACAAGGGCGAGGTCGTGGCGGCGATCGAGGGGCGTCCCGATCAAGTCAACATCGTTGCCACCGGAAGGGATGCACCTCCCGAGCTCGTCGAGATCGCCGACACCGTCACCGAGATGACGAAGGTCAAGCATGCCTTCGACCGAGGCATCCGCGCGAAGCGAGGCATCGACCTGTGAGCATCCGGCTGTTGATCGGCGGCGCCCGGGCCGGTAAGTCGACGATCGCGGCCAAGCTCGCCACCGCGATCGGCGCGCCGGTGACGTTCGTGGCCACGGCCGAGGTCGGCGACGAGGAGATGGAGCGTCGCATCGCGTGGCATCGTGCCGACCGACCTGCGGAGTGGATCACGATCGAGGAACCGATCGACCTCGTCGGCGCCATCGGCCGCGCAGGGGCGGGGACGGTGATCGTCGATTGCTTGACGCTGTGGACGAGCAACCTGATGCTGAGCGGACTCTCCGATGGCGAGATCGAGCAGCGAGCGGCAGAAGTCGCGCGACTCACCTCCGAGCGAGCGTCTACATCTCTCGTCGTGACGAACGAGGTCGGCATGGGAGTCGTCCCCGCTTCGGAGATGGGCAGGCGTTTCCGCGACCTGCTCGGTCGCGTGAACTCTCTGTGGGCCGACGAGGCGGCCGAGGTGTTACTGGTCGTCGCGGGTCGTGCGACGCGCGTGGTCCCGGTGGACTCGTGACGGGTTCGTTACTGGTCTGCGGAACCTCGTCGGATGCCGGCAAGAGCGTGATCGTCGCCGGGCTGTGCCGCTTCTTGAGGGACGCGGGTATCAAGGTCGCTCCCTTCAAGGCACAGAACATGTCGCTCAACTCGGCGGTGACGGCAGATGGTGCCGAGATCGGGCGCGCGCAAGCCGCCCAGGCCTTCGCGGCGGGCATCGAACCCGAGGCCGAGATGAACCCGATCCTCTTGAAGCCGGGAAGCGACACCCACGCGCAGGTGATCGTGGGAGGCCGTCCCCTCGCCACGAGCGATGCGGTGGGGTACGGGGATCTGATCCCCGATCTCATGCCCACGGTCGTCGATGCCTTCGAGTCTCTCCGGTCGCGCTTCGACGTGGTGGTGTGTGAGGGCGCAGGCAGTCTCGCCGAGTTCAACCTCCGTAACCGCGATCTGGTCAACCTCGGCTTCGCGCACGTTACCGAGTCTCCGGTGGTGGTCGTTGCCGACATCGATCGCGGCGGTTCGTTCGCCGGCCTTTACGGATCGCTGGCCCTGCTCGAAGCCGACGACCAACGGCTCGTTCAGGGCTTCCTTCTCAACCGGTTCCGCGGAGATGCCCGGCTGCTCGACGACGCGCTCGCGCGATTCACGCACGCGACCGGACGGCCCTTCTACGGCGTGTTGCCGTGGATCCCTGCGATCGGCATCGACGCCGAGGACGCTCTCGCCGTAGCGTCTTCCGAAGCGGACGGGGACGCGAACGATCCGTTGTCGGTAGTCGTGGTGCGGCTCGGTGCGATGAGCAACTTCACGGATCTCGATCCGCTGGCGCTCGACCCCCACATCGCGGTTCGATTCACGGCTTCGCCGGCGGAGATCGAACGTGCGGACATCGTCGTCCTCCCCGGCTCGAAGACGACCGTCGCCGACCTCGTTCGCCTCCGCGAGCGCGGTCTCGATCGCGTGTTGACCGCTCGAGCGAAGAAGGGGCGACCGATAGTGGGTATCTGTGGGGGCTTCCAGATGCTCGGAACCGAGATCGTCGACGACGTCGAATCCGGTGCCGGTCGTGTTCCCGGCTTGGGGCTCCTACCTGTGGTCACGGAGTTCGCCCACGACAAGGTCCTCGCGCGCCGCGCGGGCAGATGGATCCACGGCGGGGCCGATGTCGAGGGCTACGAGATCCGCCACGGCACACCGCGCGTCCTCGACGGCGAGCCGATGTTTTCGACGGACCAGGGCGACGAGGGATGTGTTGTGGGCGCGGTCTACGGGACGTCGTGGCACGGAATCTTCGAGGCCGACGACTTCCGAACGCGCTTCGTGACCGCGCTCGCGCGTTCTTCGGCGCTCGACTGGGAACCCGCCCCCTACTCGTTCGCGGGGGCCCGGGAGGACCAAGCCCGGCGTCTGGGCGCGCTCATCGCGGATCATTGCGATACCGACGGTCTGTTGCGACTCATCGAGGCGGGACCCGACACGGGCGTCCCGACGCTGCCCCCGGCCGGTATCCCGTGATCGAGATCCCCGCTCTGTTGGCGGTTCTCCCTCAACCCGACGAGAGCGCGCGGGCCGCGATCGCGGAGCGCGCCGCACGCGTGTTGCGTCCACTACGCGCATTTGAACGACTGGACGATGTCGCGGTGTGGCTCGCAGGATGGCAATGCACGACGACCCCCGACGTGACGCGACCCGCCGTAGCCGTCTTCGTCGCAGACCATGGCGTTGCCGCCCGAGGCGTCAGCGCGTACCCGCAGGATGTGACGGTCGCGATGCACCGAGCGCTCGAGGAGGGTGTCGCCACGGTGTCCGCGATCGCAGCAACCATCGGAGCATCGGTATGCGTCGTCGATGTCGGCGTCGGCCATCCGACCGGGGACATCACCGTCGAAGAGGCCATGAGCCGCGACACGTTCGCCGCGAGCTTCGAGACGGGGCGAGCCACGGTGCGGTCGCTCGACACGGACCTCCTGGTCCTCGGAGAGATGGGCATCGGGAACACAACCGCAGCAGCCGCCGTCGCTGCCGCACTGTTCGGTCTACGCGCCGACGACTGGACGGGGCGTGGGACCGGTATCGACGACGCGACCTATCGACGGAAGATCGCCCTCGTCGAGCGGGCGCGGAGTCGCGTGAACGTGAGCGACCCGTTAGAAGTGCTGCGCGAACTCGGGGGCACGGAGATGGTCGCGATCGCAGGTGCCGTCCTCGAGGCCCGGCTTCGCTCGATACCCGTCGTGCTCGACGGTTTCGTCGTCGGGGCCGCCGTGGCCCCCCTGGAGGTCGCACGTCCCGGGGCGTTGGACCATTGCATCGCCGGACATCGCTCGCCCGAGCCCGGCCACGCACTGCTACTCGAGAAGCTCGGCAGATCGCCGCTGCTCGACCTCGATCTGCGCCTCGGGGAGGGGAGCGGCGCGCTCGCCGCGGTGCCACTGATCCGCGTCGCCGCGCGGGCGGTGACCGGCGTTGCTACGTTCGAAGAGTGGGGTCTACCGCGATGAGCGGGCTGGTTGCGGCGCTCGGGTTCTACACGCGGCTTCCCCTCCCGAGCGCGTTGTACGGTCCCGCCGAGCTCGCCCGGTCGGCGCCGTGGTTCCCGGTGGCCGGTCTCGGGATCGGCGCGGCCATAGCCGGCGTCTTCGTTGCCTCGCATGCGTTTTTGCCCGCGGCCCTCGCCGCCGTGATCGCGGTATCGGTCGGTGCCGTGGTCACCGGTGCCTTCCACGAGGACGGTCTCGGCGACGTAGCCGACGCGTTCCCCGGAGGATGGACCGTCGAGCGCCGTCTCGAGATCCTAGACGACCCGCGCCAGGGGACGTTCGGCGTGCTGGCACTTACGGCCGCGTTGGTGACCCGCGTAGTCGCGATCGGGCACCTCGAGCCGTACGGAGCGCTCGCGCTACTGCCCGCGGCTCACGCACTCAGTCGCGTACCGGCGATCGTGCTCATGCGGCGAGCACCGCTCGCGAGACGCGAGAGTCTCGCCGCCGCGTTTGCCCAAGGACTCGATGCGCGACACGAGGTCGCCGCGGTTGTCGTCGGCGCTGGGGCGGCGGCGCTCCTGATTGGGGTGTGGGCTCTGCCCGCGGTCGCGCTGTGCATCCTGACCTCGGTCGGGATGCTCGCCCTCGCTCGCAGGAAGATCGGGGGGATCTCCGGTGACGTACTCGGCGCGATCCAACAGCTCGCGGAGCTAGGGATGCTGATCATGGGTGTCGCAGCCGTCCATGAAGGCTGGCGCGCACTCGCGTGGTGGCAACCGTGAGGGTCGTGTCGCTGCTTCCATCGGCAACCGAGATCGTCTTCGCGATCGGCGCCGAGGACGTCCTGTGCGGCGTGAGTTGCGACTGCGACTACCCGGCCGGCGTAACGACCAAGCCGGTCGTATCGGCCACGACGCTACCCATCACCGAGACGTCCTCGCCCGGAGCGATCGACGCGATGGTGCGCGAGCAATTGGCGGAGAGCGACTCTATTTACACGCTAGACCGGTCGCTGATCCGGTCGCTCCAGCCGGATGTGATCCTGGCCCAAGACCTGTGCCGCGTGTGCGCGGTGCCGTCCGGCGACGTCGAGGAAGCGTTGGACGTGATCGGTTGCCGCGCCGATGTGTTGTCGCTCGACCCGAACAGCCTCACCGACGTCCTTCACAACATCGTCCATGTCGGTGTGGCGGTGGGGCGAGAAGAGCGCGCACGAGAAGTCGTCGACTCGCTGCGCGCTCGGTTGGATGGCGTGCGGCGAGCGACCGAGGCCGCCTCTCCGCGGCCCCGCGTCGTCACCATCGAGTGGCACGACCCTTTGTTCAACGGCGGACATTGGATCCCGGAGATGGTCGCGATCGCGGGAGGCGACGACATGCTCGGCGCTCCCGGCGCGCGCTCGCGCACCGTGGAGTGGACAGAGGTGGTCGCGGCCGATCCCGATGTGATCGTGTTCATGCCGTGTGGCTACGACCTCGAGGGCGCGATCGCCCAGGTCCCGTTGTTGTTGGAGTCAGAAGGATTCCGCGGGACGCGCGCAGCGCACTCGGGCGATGTCTTCGTCGCCGATTCGTCGGCGTACTTCTCTCGTTCAGGGCCCCGACTCGTCGACGGGGTGGAGATCCTCGCCGGCATCCTTCATCCCGACCTCGTCGTGCCACCGGATGCGACGCGGGCGCGACGCGTCGGCGCCCGGTGACGACGATCTCTACGCTGTAAGGGAAGGCGCTACGTAGTTCAACGTAGTCGGAAATTCGCGTTTTTCGCGTTCTGGGTGCTCAGAATTGCCTAGTGCGCAACCGGGTGCTCATCGCCGACGACTTGGATTTCGTGCGCGACGCGATACGCGTCACGCTGGAGCTCGGCGGCTTCACGGTAGTGGGTGAAGCGGGAGACGGCCTCAGCGCCTTCACCCTGGTCTTCGAGTTGAGGCCGGACTTTCTGATCCTCGACTACGACATGCCGAAGATGGATGGGGGGACAACCGCCGAGCTGGTTCGCGCCACGCGTCCCGACGTGGCGATCGTCGCGTTCTCGTCGGTGTTCGACGGCAGACCGTGGTGGGCCGATGCCCATATCCGTAAGGACGGGGTCGCGGGGATCGTTCCCGTTCTGGAAGCGCTGAAGCCCCGCCGGATCATGATCTCGGACGAGGACGACGCCTTCGTACAGCTCACCCTGATCTAAGGGAAGCCCTGCGGGACCGCATCCGTTGGGAGATAATGCAGATGGAGCCGGCCGGGTGGTCGCGCGGTTTAGTGGCCGCGAGGAAAGTCCGGACTCCGTAGGGCAGGACGCTGGGGAAAGTCCCAGGCGGGGTGACCCGTGGAAAGTGCAACAGAGAGCAGACCGCCTCCAGCGAGAGGTGAGGGTGAAAGGGTGAGGTAAGAGCTCACCAGCGCAGCCGGTGACGGTTGCGGCTAGGCAAACCCCGTCCGGAGCAAGGTCGAATAGGAGGCATGGGCGGCCCGTCCGCCGTCTCAAGAAGACGGCACCTCCGGGTAGACCGCACGAGGCGAGCGGTAACGCTCGTCCCAGATGGATGACCACCGGCGTCGCCTGCGGGCGGCGTGCACAGGATCCGGCTTACAGGCCGGCTCTGGAAACGGGAGCCCCCGTTCCGCTACGGAGCGGGGGCTCTTCCGTTCTCGGAAATACGTCGGATTCCGTATGTGGAACTACGCCGCGGGCGCCGATGGGTCATCACGGAGCGGTGAAGAACACTGGGGTCGTCTAGCCCCGCTCGCAGGAGTTGGAGAGTGTCACAGCAGATCAACCCGAGCATCACTCGTTCGTCGCGTCATCTGGGTTACGCCCTGACCGCAACCTTCCTCGTTGCCATCGCGCCGGTGGCCGTCGTTGCGACCATGCCCCCGTTCACCAGCCTGCCCCGGTATCTGTCGATCATCGCCGGCATGGTCCTGTCCGTCGCGGTCACGCAAGCGGCCAACTTCGCGTGGGTGAAGTGGTTCGCGACCGGAGATCTCGTTTTCGGGGACCTCATGTTGTGGGGGTGGGTACGACGGGTCCGCGTCCAGCGGCGCGTCGCACGCGTCGCCGAGAAGGTACGCGTTCTCGAGCAACCGGCCGGTGCGAACGCACTGTCGATCGAGGCGAAGACCAAGATCCTTACCGACCTCGTCGAGGCGCTCGAAACACGTGACTCCTACACTCACGGTCATTCTCGACGGGTCACCCGACACGCGTTCATGATCGCGAAAGCGATGGGGCTGCCGCCCGCGCAGGTCGAACGGATCCGTATCGCGGCCTCCGTCCACGACGTGGGCAAGCTCGGGATCCCGCTGTCGATCATCCGTAAACCCGGGAAGCTCACCGACGACGAGTTCGCACAGATCGCCGAACACTCGGTGAAGGGGGCCGAGTTGGTGGCTCCGCTGGGCGACCCGATGCTCACGGCGATCGTCCGTCACCACCACGAGAGGATCGACGGCAGCGGTTACCCCGATCGCCTGTCCGGCGACGCGATCCCCCTCGGGGCGCGCATCATCGCCGTCGCCGACACGTTCGATGCCATCACGTCCACCCGTGCCTACCGGAAGGCGGCGCGTCATTCGACGGCGCTGAAGATCATCCGGAAGGAGGCCGGGACCCAGCTCGATCGTGACGTGGTCAAGGCGTTCCTCGGCTATTACTCCGGACGCCGCAGCGTCGAATGGTGGATGGTCGTGACGACTCTGCCTCAGCGGGCGTGGGCGGCCCTCGGCGGTTGGGGACGATCCGCGGTCGCGATGCCCGCGGTCAACGGGATCGCGGCGGCCGGCACGGCCGCGCTCGTCGCCACCTCACTCGCACCGGCA
>JBOGWY010000238.1:0-11396 GCA_050694015.1 Actinomycetota bacterium
TCCAAGCGTTCCTCGTCCGGGCCGCAGGGCTCGACGGCGCGCCGGACACGATCGCGAGCGTCGCGTCCGCGGTCGAGAAGATCGCCGCGACGTTCGCCGGCCACTCCGACGAACTGCCGACGCGAGCTGTGGCCCCACCACCTGCATGGCTGGGCACGAAGACCGAGACTTCCTAGATGATCCAGGCGCCCCGCCAGGATCACCCGCAAGAACCGTCAGGCAATCAGGAGGACGTGGGCCGCAGGATTGGAGCCGCCCGCGCCTAAATCGGTAGCCATGACGTTCTCCCTTGGTTCGCGCCTGGCTGTGGTTATGGCGGTGGTTGCGTCATCGCTGATCGCGGTGTTGCCGGCTCATGCGGGGATCCGAGTCGAACATCGTGCGTATGCGGCATTCCTCCTCCCGAAGAACGGCGGCTCCCGCCTCTTGATAACCGTCCACGTCAATCGGATGAACGGTGGCGAGTATGCCGGGTTCTCCATCCGGGAACGGCGATGTCCTGCAGGAGCGACGGTCCGTACTTGTCGCGTCCGGCCCGGCGGTTTCGTCGGCGAGCTTCGGGGATCGGACAAGTTCGAGGTCGACGCCGAGCTAGGTCGAGCTCACCTCGAGGTCACACGTGATGGCGTCACGCATCGCGTCACGTGGACGGCGACGGCGCCATTCGCTCCGGTGGCCGGCGGCGGTTGTGGCGCTGGATACGCCGGTCTTGAACGCACCGCCACAGCTACGGGCCGCGTCCTGGGTCGGGGCGTAGATACGACTCGCTTGTCCGGATCTGATGCTCATCTTCAGATTCTTGCGTTTACCTGTTGACCTGGACGTCCAAGCACCCATTCCGCACTAGATCTTTCCTGTTTCAGTAGCTACGCGCTTTTTGGTCACCTCGCGCTATGGATGCCTGCCTTCCTCCGGTCGACCCATCTCATTGGAGATCGCGGTGGAATCACGAGCGAGAGGAGTCGATGAGATGGTCGCGAGGCGGACATTCACTGTGGCAGCAACGCTGGTCTTCGTTCTGGCGGGAATCGCGTTGCCTGCTTCAGCAGGACCAATCGGCCTGGTCTACAACTGTGAGGCGTCGGCCTCTACGCCCACGCTCAATTCCACAACGAAACTCATCACGGGGCGCGGCCGAGCCGTCGGCAGTGGGTGTTCGACTGTTCTGGATTACGTCGAAGTCTGCCTCGAGCGCCTCAGGCTTGCAGAACCGAGTACCTGTGTTGAGTATGATTCGCCCTCGGGCGGCCTCTCTTCACCGTATGTCTGTCGTCCCGGCGTCTACGACACGCAGGTCACTGCCGTTTATCACGACGGCAATTTCGATCAGGTTCACGCGAGCGAACAGCAGGGTGGGTTCCTGATCATCGACACTGAATGTGGGCTTGCCTAACGGCGACGCACGACTTGTGGCGACGATTCTGCCTAGGCCCGAGCGGAGTTGCGGGACGATGGACGACGCCTTTTGGGTCACATCTCTCATGTCCCAAGCTGTCCGGGGCGAGTCGGGCGCCCTGGCTCATGATCACCTTCATGAGGCCTTCCGCTACCTCTTGCACCTCACGTACGTGAGGTCCTCTAGCGTTCCGAGGCGCGTGCCTGCTCGACAAGGCGACGGACTGCCTCGTTCATGTTCACGGGTTCAAGTTCGGTGTCGGGGTGTTCTCGTTGCCACACGCGGAAGATCTCGTCAGTGAATCCCTGACCCACCTGTTCCACCCCTTTGAAATCCACAACGACCTCCCGGAACTCATCCAGATTGCGCGTTAGCCGTTTGGCCTCCGAGCGAGAGACGAACATGCCTTCGAGTTCGAAGAGGCGGACCAGTGTTCTCGAGCGCGCGAAGGCAAAATCATCATCGGTAAATTCGTCAAAGATCTGGGACAACGTCTGGCGTGGATCCATCGCGACGACGAAGTCGACGTTGGTCCCCTGGTGACTTCGCACTCGAGCGATCGTCTGATCCCGCCTTCTGTTGTCAACGATCCAACGCCATCCATTGCTTGACAGAACGAAGAGATCCACAGCCTTAGATGTGAAGAAGATTCCCTGCCCACTATGGCGGGCCGGGTCGGTAGTGAGTTTCCCTTTTGAGATTTCTTGTATCGCGGCACCGTGATCTTCAAGGTTTCTCTTTGAGCGCACGTTCTCGAAAACCCCAACTCCCTCGTCGGCGATCCTGAACCGCACATCTCGTGAAGTGACACCCAGGGAGATCCGGACGATTGCTGATCCCGAGTGATCGATCGCGTTGTTCAACATCTCCGTAAACGCGTAGCCGGCGATCCGGTCGGCAGCTTGCGGCAACCCTTTGACTTCCGGGACGTCCTCGCGGACGTCTTGCCACACGCGATCCTCCTGGAGACCGGCGATCTCCAGTTGCGCCTGCCAGATAGATCGTCTCGCGTAACGACGCCCGCGGCCCTCGCCCGTCGCAACAAGCTCGCCGGCGTCGACAAGCTTCCTTAGGTTGTAATGGGCGGCCTGCCTCGTCACTCCTGCAGCGCGCGCAACCTCGCCGCTGGACACGGCCGGGCGGTCATTCAGCATCTGATGGATCAGCCACGGAATCGACTCTCCGCGGGCTGGAGGATTCATCTTTACATTTTTACGTTGCGACGCAGAAATGTCAAAACATAAAAAGATTGTGACGCTTCACCCCCACCTGCGTCAACAAAGGTAAAAAGGTAAAGCAACCTCGCTGACGATGGCGTCGCCCCTTCCTCTTGCACCTCACGTAACGTGAGGTCCTAGGTTGCCTGCAGGAGGTGACAGGGCGGAGGAGGGAATGGCGGAGGACAAGCGCTGGAAAGTCGGTGAGCTCGCGGCGCTGGCGGGAGTGACGGTGCGGACGCTCCACCACTACGAGGGGGTGGGGTTACTGGTGCCGAGCGAACGCTCGAACGCGGGTCACCGGCTCTATTCGGTAGACGATCTGAGCCGTCTCTACCGGATCCTGGCTCTCCGGCGCCTCGGCCTGACGCTCGACGACGTGCGCTCCGCGATGGACGGGGACCTCGTCGACCTGCGCGAAACGGTGAAACGTCACCTCGAACAGCTCGAGATCGAGCTGGAACTGCAGAGCAAGCTGCGCGCGCGGCTCGAGCGGTTGTTGACCGTCCTCGACGGCACCGAACGCGGAACCGCGCGGCACCTAGTAGACGTATTGGAGGTGATGACGATGCACGAGCGCTACTACACACCGGAGCAGCTCGCCGAGCTGGAGCGCAGACGCAACGAGCTCGGCGACGAGGGCATGCGCAAGGCCGAGCAGGACTGGGCGGGGCTGATCGCGGCCGTCGAGGCCGAGCACGCCAAGGGCACCGACCCCGCGGACCCGAGGGTCCAGGAGCTCGTCGCCCGCTGGCAGGACCTGATCTCGCAGTTCACCGGCGGCGACCCGGCCATCCGAGAGTCGCTGCAGAACATGTACGAGACCGAAGGCACCGAGCGCGCGTCGCAAGGGATGGTTAAGCCTGATGTGATGGACTACATGGGCCGAGCGATGAACGCAGCGAAGTAGACGTGCGACGCGTGGATCCGTTGTGGGCACGATCTCCGTTGGTCCTGCTGCGGTTCCCCACGTTGGCGATCGCCATCGCGGCGGGAGCGTTGATACTCGCTCTCGCCGCGGTGTCGTATCCGCTGTTCCTCTCCGCCGCTCGCAACGAGCTGGTCACCGCGACACTTTCCAAATCGACCGTCAGTCGCTACGGGGCGGGGATCACCTACAGATCGACGAACGTCCGGTTCGGCGAGCGGGTTCAAGAGACCCGTGAGGTCATTTACGAGGCGCGCGACGAGCTGTTCCCGAAGGTGATCGGAAGCATCCCTCAGCTCGACGCGCCGTTGCAGAGCACGTTCGGCCCCCAGATCCGCTTGTGGCCCGCCGGCGTGAACGACGTCGAGCGCGAGCGCGACACCCGGCTGTTCTCCCGCGACCATCAGTTGGACCACGTCGAGGTGATCGAAGGGCGCGACGGCTCAGGTGTGTGGATCGCCGACTACACCGCGGACGCGATCGGCGTATCCGCGGGCGACGAGATCACGATGAGCTTCCAGGGCGGCCCCGAAGCGACCGTGCCGGTGGACGGCATCTACCGCGCGATCTTCAACGAGCCCGAGACCGGTTACTGGCGTCTGTGGCGGGGCGAGATCTATCCGAACTGTTCCGGAGGTCTCGCCGGCTGTACCCCTCCTCCTCCGTTCGTGCTCGCCGATCACGACCAGGTCGTCGCGCTGACGCGGCAACTCGGCGACGACACCGCCACCTTCGCGTGGGACGCACCCTTGGCCCCCGGACGCGGGCGCACCTTGGAGGACCTGCGAGATCTGGAACGTTCCCACCTCGATCTCGTCGATCGGATGCAGGCTCAGGGCACGCGGCTCAACGACGTCTTCCAGTGTTGTGGGCCGATATCCGGATTCTTCTTCCAGCAGCGTGCCGCGATGTCATCGTCGGTCCCACAGGTCCTGGCCCAGGTCGAACAACGGATCCCGTCGGCCGAGGTTCCCGTGCGTCTGTCGGCCATCGCCGCGCTGATCATCGCCATCGCGGTCGTCGCCGGCGCGGGCGGATACACGTCGGCGGCACGTCGGGTGGAACGGCAGTTGCAGTTCGCGAGGGGCGTCGGCGCGACCAGCGTCGGCGCGCGTGCGGCGATCGAGGCCGTCGTTCCGTGCATCCTCGGGGGACTCGTCGGAGGCCTGCTCGCGTGGTTCCTGATCGCAACGATCGGGCCGGACGGGCTGATCTCGTCCGAGGCAGGCCGCACCGCCATCGTCGTGGGAGCCGCGAGCGTCGTGGTGGCGGCCCTGGTAGTGGGCGTCGTCAACGCCCTGACGTTCGCGCGCGGTGACGGGGAGGGCATCTCATCGCGGTCGTGGAGCGCGATCCGATTTATCTCCCCCGCCCACCCCTGGGAGCTCGGACTCCTGGCTCTCGCCGGTTACCTCTACGTGCAACTCCAGCGCCGCGGTGTTCTGGTAGGTACGGGCGCGGTCGATCGACCGAACTTCCTGCTGTTCCTGTTCCCGATCATGTTCATCTCCGGCTTCGGAGTTCTCGCGGCGCGCTCGTTCCGCGCGCTCTTCAAGGTGATCCGACGGCGGGACGAGCGCCTCTCGTCGCCTCTATATCTCGTGGTCAACCGGGTGGCCGGCGCGCCTGCGCTCGTCCTGCTGCTGTTCGCGGCCGGAGCCGCCGCTCTCGGCGTGTACGTCCATGCGCGCACGGTCGTGGCCTCGCTCGAACGCACTGTCGACGCGAAGTCGCGGCTCTTCGTCGGCAGCGACGTCGCCGCGCTCGTCGGGTCGTCGCTCGATCCCCCCGCGGGCTTCGAGTACCCGATCACGAAAGTGTTCCGGATCGCGCACGCCGGACGTCCCGTTGGGATCCCGCCCACCCCGGGGCCGGAGATCGATGTGATCGCGGTCGATCCGGGCACGCTGTCCGAGACCGCCCACTGGGATCCGGCGTTCGGGACGCCGACGCTCGACGCCGCGATCGCCGGGCTGTCGGACGGGCGCGGCGACACGCTCCCGGCTGTACTTGCCGGCGCGGACCTCGGCCGCGTCGTGAGCTTCGATATCGCCGGGGATCCGTTCGGCTTCGAGGTGATCCGCGAGCTCGAGGCGTTCCCCGGCATGGTGTCGGAGCGACCCCTGCTGGTCGTCAACAGAACCGCGCTCGAAGGCCTTTTGGAGCGCCGGTCGTCGGGGCTGCTGAACACCGCGCGCGTGGAAGCGGAATGGTGGGTGAGGGGTGAAGCCACCGCGGTCGAGGCCGCGCTGGCACGTACGCCGGCGCCACCGGTGAACGTCCTAACCGCCGCGGAGGTGCGGGACATCCCGTCGATATCCTCGGTGATCGACACGTTCCGCGTCCTGGATCTCCTCGGGTCGGGTGCCGCCCTCCTCGTGATCGTCGCGATGCTGATGTACCTGCAGGCACGCAAGCGGTCGCGCGTCGTGTCCTACGCGCTCGCGCGGCGCATGGGGCTCGCGCACCGTAGCCACGGCATCGCACTCGCGATCGAGCTGGGCGCGATGCTGCTCGCGTCCTACGTTGTCGCGCTGGTCGTCGCGACCGGCGCCTCGTGGCTGATCGCGTCGATGGTCGACCCGTTGCCGACGATCCCGCCGGAGACGCTCTTCACGGTCCCGGTGGGATGGCTGGTCCTCTCCGGGGCCGCGCTCGGCGTCATCGCGGTCGTGGCCGGGGTCGCGACGAACGCGACCGGGGGCCGCACCGACCTCGGCAGCCTGATGCGGGTGGCCGAGTAGTTCCGATGAGCTGCGCTCACCGTCGTGCTACCCGTTGGTCGGCTCCGCCGACCTCCGAGTAGTAAACGTGGTGTGGCGTCGGTTCGTCGCTCTCGGCGGCTCCTTCACCGAGGGCGTGGGCGACCCCGTTCCCGGAGGGCTTCGCGGATGGGCGGACCGGCTCGCCGACGGGCTCCGCGACATCAGGCCGGGATTCGATCCCGTCATCTTCCGGCGGGAACTCGCCTCGATCGTGGAGCCGCTGTGCGACGCGGGCGCGACGGTGCTGACGGCGACGTTCCCGAACGTGACGCGCGTCGTGCCCCTGCCGCGCCGGATGACGGCGCGTGGGTCGGCGAACCTGGAGCGGGCGAACGATGTCGTGCGTCGCGTCTCGGAACGCTACGAGACCGTACTCGTCGATGCCGACGACATGCCGGACGAGCTGATGCGCAACAACTTCAGCACGGACGATCCGGAGGCTACTGAGGCTCTAGCCCAACTGCCAGGTGTGATCCCGGATGATCGGGACCGCGTCGCCGTCGGCCGTGATCCCGTCGATGTTGACCTCGGGTCCGCCGACCATGAAGTCGGTGTGCACCTTCGAGTAGTTGACGCCGAGCTTCTGCATCTCCTCGGGGGCCATCCCACTCGTGCCTTCGACGCAGAACGCGAACCCCGCGCCGTACGCGATGTGCGACGTGGCGTTCTCGTCGAAGAGCGTGTTGGCGAACGTGATGCCGGTGGCACCCACGGCGGAACTCTTGTCGACCAGCGCGACCTCCCCCAGTCGCGCCGCCCCCTCGTCGATGTCCATCTGGATCTTCACGACGTCACCACCGGTACTGGCCTCGACGTCGACGGCGCGGCCGTCCTTGAACGTGACCTTCAGATCCTTGACCGTCACGCCTTCGTTGGGAAGGTGCAGCGGCCGGGTCGACGTGACCACACCGTCCACACGGTTGAAGTCGGGGGTGGTGAAGACCTCTTCGGTCGGAAGGTTGGGGACGTGCTTCTGGCCCCACGCGGTCTCGAAGTCGGCGCTCATCCAGATCGACCCCTTGTTGAGCCCGACGGTGAGATCGGTGCCGGGCCCGGTGTAGCGGAGCGCGTCGAAGTGTCGTTCGTTGAGCACGTCGGCGCGATGACCGAGCTCCGCGACGTGGTCCCACCACGCCTTCACCGGATCGTCGTCGTACAGCCGTGTCGCCTTGCCGACGGCTTCCCACAGACGATCGACGTCGGGCTCGCCCAGCACCGTCTGCGCCCATCCCTCGGTGGGGTACGCCACGATGACCCAGCTCATCGCTCGTTGACCGACCATGCGCGTGTGCCGCTCGGCGAGCGCAAGCATGCGCGCGTTGCCCACACGCTGCGGGTCGAGATCCGCGAAGAGATCCGGCTCGGGATCGCCCGCGATGTTGATCACCGCACCGCGATCGGCCTCGACATCCTCCGACTTCTTGAGCACGTAGGGCGGCGTCCACGTGAGTACCTCGTCCTGCGCGTGCTGCAGCATCGCGCGCCGCACGTGCTTGTCGCCGTAGTTCACGTCGACGTAGCGCGCGCCCGCTTCGTACGCGACGCGCGCGACCTCGCGGACGAACGGCACGTGTTCGACCAGTGCGTTGATGGTGACGTTCTGGCCTTCTCGGAGGTTCACGCCCACCTTCACGGCCAGCTCTGCGTATCGCTGCATGAGTTCTTTGGTGTCCATGCCCGCGACCCTAGCTGCTGGAGCGATACAACGGAGCGGGGGCCTAGCGACGGTGCAACGGCCGTCCGGCCAGCGCCATCGATAGCTCCGCCACCGTCTCCGACAGCGTCGGATGGGCGTGCACCAGCTCCGCGACGTCGAGGGGGCTCGCCTCGAAGTTGGTTATCGCGCTCGCCTCGCCGATCAGCTCCGTGACGCTCGGGCCGACGAGGTGGATGCCCAGCACGTTGCCGTCGCGTGCGGCCACGACCTTGGCCATACCCATGTCCCCCACCATCAGCCCCTTCGCGACGCCGGTCACCGGCATCTTCATGGTGTCGACGTCGCCGGCGACGGCTCGTGCCTCGTCCTCCGAGAGCCCGACGCACGCCGTCTCGGTGAGCCCATGCGTCACGCGCGGCACGCCGGTGTAGTCGATCCCGCGCCGCCCCGTCTCCCCCGCGATGCGTTCCGCCACGAGCATCCCTTCGGCGTAGGCGACGTGGGCACGGGCGTGGGACGGCGGAGGGACAAGGTCGCCGACCGCGTAGATCCCCTGCGAGTGCGTCTCGAGCGTCGACCAGTCGCGAGGCACGACGAACCCGCGCTCGGTCTCGACGCCGGCCCGGTGATAACCGAGATCCCTCGATGCCGGGTCGCGGCCGATCGCGAGCAGGAGCACCTCGGCCGACACCTTGGTCAATCCCGACGGTGTGTCCAACGTGACTTCGATCGCGTCGTCGCGGGCGTCCGCGTCGATCAGCCGGGTTCCGACGTGCACGGTGATCCCGCGACGCTTGAGAGCCCGTGCGAGCTCGTGTCCCACGTCGGCGTCCTCCATCGGCACGAGGCGGTCCTCGATCTCGACGATGGTTACGTCGGAGCCGAGCGCGTTCCAGATCTGGGAGAACTCGGCTCCGATCGCGCCGCCACCCAACACGAGCGCGGATGCCGGCACGCGGTCGAGCGCGAACGCATCGTCGGAGGTCAAAACACGGATGCCGTCGCGCGGCAGGTCGGGAAGCACGCGTGGGGCCGAGCCGGTCGCGAGCACCACGGCACGCGTCGCCTCGATCCGCTCGTCGCCCACGACCACGGTGCGGCGGCCGACGAACGTCCCGTAGCCCTCCACGACCGAGACGCGAGCGGCCCCAAGGTGGCCCTGAACGGCTTTGTGGTTGCGTGCCACGACGTCGTCCCGCGTCGCGAGCAGCTGCGCGACGTCGATGTCGTCGATCGTGGCGCGTATCCCCCACCGCGCCGCGGGCGCTCCGGCGTCGTGCGCCAGGGAGGCCGCGTGCAACATCGCTCGGGTGGGGACGCAGCCACGGTGGAGACAGGTGTCGCCCACCTTGTCGGCTTCGACCAGCGTCACGCTCAGGCCGAGGTCTGCCGCTCGCAAGGCGCACGAATAACCGGCGGGGCCTCCGCCGAGAACGACAAGATCGGATGTCATGCGCTGGAGGCTAGCCGCTGCCGGAGTTGTCGCTCCGCTCCTCCGAACGCTCCTCGCGTTCCTCGCGCTGCTCCTCGAGTCGCTCCCGGCGTTCCTCGCGCCGCTCTTCTTGCGTCTCGCGAGCTTCCCGGCGCGCGTCACGTGCTTCCAAACGGGGGCCGAGTTTGCCGGTCACGATCGCGATCATCACGGCGACGATCAGCGAGCCGATCACTTGTGCCGAGGTCTTGCCCGACTCCGACATCTCAGGCTCCCAACAGGTAGTCGCCGGCCGATGTGAACCATGTCACGACGAACGCTCCGAAGATGCTGAGCCCGATCGCGGGGAGGAACCGCCCCGCCGCGTGCCACCACCGGACCACGACGACCTTGAGAGTCAGCAGGAGGACGAGAGCCGACCCCGCGATCACGTGGACCGTCGCGCGCCCGGTCTCGCCGTCCACGGCATGTTCGATCCCGTCCGAGATCTCGAAGTAGGTCACGCACATCCACGCGACGAACAACGTGATGACGAGGATCATGTCGCCGAGCGCGCGGTGGGCAAACGATGCGGGCTTGGGTGTGAGGAACGGGAGCTTGACCTTGCCGTACCCGACCGCCATCAAGGCCACCTGGTAGGTCGAGAGCACCGCGACGACCGTGGCGAGCACGATCTTGACGCCGCTCACGTTGCCCCGGGTTATCTGTTCGACTAGGTCGTCCACCGGAGTGTTCTACCCCGCCGAGGGGTGGAGGAGGGAGAGGAAGCAGAGTCATGGCCGAGCCCGTCGCCGAACGCCCCTACATCGCGCACAAGGAGTACGGGATCCCCGACGACACCGAGACGCTGCTGCCGTGGTCGTGGGCCGCCGAGCGTTTCTCCGAGTCGAGGAACTTCTGGATCGCGGCCGCGTCGCCGGATGGGACGCCGACCGCGCGGCCGGTGTGGGGCGTGTTCGTCGACGACACGGTCTTCTTCGGCGGGGGGCCGCTGACGAGGTGGTCGCGCTACCTCGAGCACAACCCGAAGGTGTCTCTCCACCTCGAGAGCGGGGAGAAGGTCGTGATCGCCGAAGGGGAGGTCGATCGCATCACAGAGGCATCCGATCCGCGCCTCACGAAGGTCGACGATGCCTACGAGGTGAAGTACGAGATGCGCCACGGCCCCCCGATCTGGGTGCTGCGGCCGACCATGGTGCTGGCGTGGAGCGAGTTCCCGAAGACGATGACGCGCTTCAGGTTCTAGTCGGGATGTTTGTAGCCTAGGTTCGCATTGCAGACCCGTAAGGTGCACCCTCGCCCCGGGAGCAAGGTTTGGACGATCCAGCGCGCTCAGCGAGCTCAGATGTCCAAACCTCTTGATGATTCGTTGATTTCTCTCGCATAGCGAGAGCCCCGGCGAAAACCTCGGGACGTTTGGACCCTTCTTCCCGGTCAGCGGGAACTGATGTCCAAACATCGGCTCTCACGGTGGTTTTGTTACGTCGGCGATATCCGCGTTCAGGTACTCCTTGAGGTCGAGGGCGTCGACGTGGATGTTCACACCGCGCTCCCCCGCACCGAGCGTCACGACGCCGGGGGTCGCGGCGGACTCGTCGAGCACGACCGGCCACGGTTTCGTCGAGCCGAACGGCGTGATCGTTCCGGGGTCGTAACCGGTCGCGCGCTTCGCTTCGTCGCGGTCCGGAAGCGACAGCCGCGATACGCCGAGGTGCCCGCGCAGCTTCTTCCAGTCGATCTGCCGGTCGCCGGGAACCAGGACGAACACGAAGTCATCGTCACCGCGCCGCACGACCAGCGACTTCAACAGTCGGCCAATCGGGACGCCCTGGAAGCCCGCGCTCTCCTCGGCACTGGTAGCGGGCTGCGTAACGACGACCTCGTGTTTGAGGTTCGTACCGGCGACGGCCTCGGTGGCGCGTGTGGAGATCTCGGGCATGGCGGTCCCGATGGTAACGAGCGATTGATATAAGTCGGTCGTGGCCGAACCGATCTTCTTCC
>JBOGWY010000239.1:0-2401 GCA_050694015.1 Actinomycetota bacterium
GCCCCCGAAGCTCGCGTGCTGGTCGAGGGCGGTGAGGGCTTCGCGCGCGCTGCCGTCGGCGTGGCGAGCGAGCAGCGCCAGCGCGTCCTGCTCGATGTCGATGTTCTCCTTCGTCGCGATCGCGGCCAGATGGCCTTCGAGGATGTCGGCGGGGATGCGCCGGAAGTCGAAGCGTTGCGTCCGGGAGATGATCGTCGGCAGGACCTTGTGTGCCTCGGTCGTGGCGAGGATGAAGACCACGTGCGGCGGAGGCTCCTCGAGCGTCTTCAGGAGCGCGTTGAACGACCCGGTCGAGAGCATGTGGACCTCGTCGATCACGTAGATCTTCTTGCGCCCGCCGGCGGTGGCCAGCGCCACACCGGACAGGATGTCCCGGGTCTCGTCCACCTTGGAGTGCGACGCCGCGTCCATCTCGATCACGTCGAGGCTCGAGCCCTCTTTGATGGCGATGCACGACCCGCACTTACCGCAGGGATCGGGCGTGGGCCCGTTGGCGCAGTTGAGGGCCATCGCCAGGATGCGGGCCGTGGAGGTCTTGCCCGTGCCCCGGGGGCCGGTGAACAGGTAGGCGTGAGCGACGCGGTCCTCGCGGATCGCGTTCTTGAGCGTCGTCGAGACGTGGTCCTGCCCGAGCAGCTCGTCGAAGTTCTCGGACCGGTACTTGCGGTACAGGGAGAGGTAAGCCATGAAGACCCATCCTATGGGTGGGGTGTGTCAAACATGTTGTCTCCCACCCGCGTGATTTCGCGCTCTCGCTCAGGGGCAGTCGCTGCCGCGGCACGAGCGGTCCTCCCGCAGCTGTTGCGAGAGCAAGAGCCAGTCGGGATCGTTCGTGACGTCACCGTCGCCGAGGAGATTCTCCAGCTGCCACGGATCCGCGACGAGGTCGTAGTACTCGCGGAACGTCGGGATCGCGTTGCCGGCGTCGTAGTACTCGGTGTACTGGTAGCCCTCGGTGAGCAGCGCCGCCCACTCCGGGAAGCGGGACGCATCGTTGCCGAGCCAGTACTCGAGCAGGAGGCGCTCGTGGATCTCACCCGACAGCAGGGAGCGTCCGTCCATCGGTTCGTCGGGAAGGAGGCCGGCGGCTTCCAGGATGGTGGGGGCGAGGTCGATATTCGCGACGAGGCTCGTGTCGCGCACACCTCGTTCGAAGTGGGGGCCGCGGACGAAGAGCGGGACGCGGGACGCGGGTATGAACGGCTGCCGCTTCGCGATCACTCCGTGTTCACGCCAGAGGAAACCGTTATCGGACAGGTAGATCGCGAGCGTGTCGCGTTTCTCACCCAGCTCGTCGAGCAGCGCGAACGTCTCTTCGATCGAATCGTCGACGGAGAGCAGCGTCCGGAGATGAGCGCGGCGTACGCGTTGCGCGCGCCAGATCGACACATCCGAAGCCTGCACGCTGGGGTGCTTGTCGGTGCGATCCTCCTCCCATACGGCCGCGTTGCCATCCCATGTGCCTACGCGCGTGGCTTCGTAGCGCACCTGCGCTGTGGACGGCGCGTGCGGCGCCTTGGGCGCGAGCACCGCGAACCAAGGCCGGGCATCGTCGGTCTCCGTCTCCTGGAGGAAGCCGTGGAGCATGTCTGTGATGTAGGTCGTGTCGTAACGAGTGACGGTCGTCAGGGTTCCGTCGACGTTGAACTGAGCGAGCCGGTAGTTCACCCCGCGTGAGTTGATCGCCCAGCGGTCGAAGTACGGCGGAGCCTGCTCGATCGGCCACCTGTTGAAGAACTTGCCGAAGTACCCGGTCACATAGCCCGCTCTCTGCAGGTACGCCTGCACGGTCTGGGCGTGCGGGTACGTGTCGAAGTTGGCGCCGTCGTTGCTCCTGATGCCGTGGTTGTGCGCGTAGAGCCCCGAGAAGATCGACGCGCGCGACGGGCAACACAGGGGAGTGGTCACGTGCGCGTTGGAGAAGATGGTGCCGTCGTCTCCGAAGATCCGACGGAGCGAGTCCATGATCTCCAACGTGCCGGCGCGGCGTTGGTCGTCGGTCATGATGATGAGGACGTTCGGCGGGACGGCGGCCTGCGCCTTCGCACGCGGCGCGCTCGGGCCGGGCCCGGCCACCGTTGTGGTGATCGCGAGCACCGCGATCGCCACCGTAAGCTTGCGCACTCGATCGTCCCCCCATCCGCCGTCGGTGCGTTCGTACCTTGGCTACTACTAGCGCCGGTTGCTCTAGTAACGCCGGCGATGCCGTTGTGGTTGTAAAACGGCCGTGCACCTCGTCCTGGACCACCGTGCGGTCGGCGCTGTTCCGGTACGCCGGCTCCGGCCCGGCTAACCCCGCGGCACTCCCGGGACACCGCTTAAGGCTGCTGCCTTCCGGCCCTGACCTGGTTCGCGGCTCCGGGTCGCGCGGGACCCGACCTTCAACACCGGCGACCGGGGG
>JBOGWY010000240.1:0-2124 GCA_050694015.1 Actinomycetota bacterium
GCATGCGTTGCGAGAGAAGACCGAGAGCTACGAATCGTTGCTCCAGGCATTGAGCGACCTCGGGGAGGGCTTCCTGATCACCGACGGGCAGCGCTACCTGTACGCGAACGACGCGTACCTGCGGATCAGCGGCTACACCCGCGACGAGGTGCTCGGCTTCGAGGATGTCTGGACGCCGACGCCGCCCGAGGATCGGCAGGCACTGTCCGATCGTGTGCGCAAGCGGCTCGGTGGTGGGGCGGTGCAGGATCATTACCGGGCCCGGCTGATCCACAAGCAGGGGCACTACGTCGACGTCGAGGTCGCGGTGAAACTCCTGCATACCGACGAGGGGCCACGGATCATCTCGATCGTCCGGGACGTCACCGAGCAGCGACGGATGGAGCTGTTCCGCGACAAGTTCATCGCCGACGCGGCCCACGAGATGCGCACGCCGATCGCGACCCTCACGGGCATGACGGACGTCCTGGTCAACGACTACCGGGACATGACCCACGACGAACTCGAGCGATCGATGGCGGTCCTGCGCCGGCAGGGCGAACGGCTCTCCGCGCTGGTCACGAACATGCTCGACCTGACGCGCCTGCAGCAGGGTCGGCTCGAGGTCTCGCTCGGGCCCACGCCGCTATCCCAGGTGGTGGAACGAGCCGTGCAAGGTGTGCCGGTCCCCGAAGGCAAGAGGATCGTGAGTCGGGTCGACGATCTCGCGGTCCTTGCGGACGCGGATCGGCTCGACCAGGTCGTGACGAACCTCGTCACGAACGCCGTCCGCTATGGAGGCGACGAGATCGCGATCGTCGCCGAGACCGACGGCGATCGCGTCGAGATCAGGTTCATCGACGACGGCAGCGGGGTTCCCGACGAACTCGTTCCGCATCTGTTCGACCCGTTCACGCGGGGGCCGAACGCGTCGGGGACGGGTGGGGCCGGACTGGGCCTAGCGATCGTGCGGGAGCTCGTCACCGCGCAGGACGGCGAGATCTCTTACGAGGCGGCGGAGTCCGGCGGCGCGGAGTTCCGCGTCCGGCTACGCCGCGCCTAGCCCAGTAGCTCGTCGACGCTCGGCGGCGTCCAGGTCCTGAGAACGTCCTCGTCTGACATCGCGCTCTGGGCGATCTGGATCAACGTGCCGTGCGCGCTCTTCGGCCGGAGGAACGCTTCCTTCCACCGGTCGCTGTCGAGTCTGATGTCGACGAGCTCGTAGCCGTGGCTTTGGGCCTTCTCGATCGCAGCCTCGATGTCGTCGGTCTTGAAGGTGATGTGGTGGAGGCCCTCACCGCGTTTGGCGAGGAAGTCCGCGAGGAAGCCCTCGCCGAGCGGCTCGAGCAGCTCGATCTTGCGCCCGTCCGGGTAGCGCAGCTGGAACCACCGCCAGATCCCGGCGACGTCGCCACCCATCACGTACTCGCCGCCGAGGACGTCCCGGAACAAGGGGAGCGCGGCCTTGATCGAGTGGACCGCGACGGCGACGTGATCGAGGTGGAACTCGGGCATCGGCGCAGGCTACGGCACACCGCGGAGGGGGCCGCTCCGCCCGCGGCACGCCCTGGTGGGCCGGTGGTCGCTCCGTTATCGGATCGTCGAGATTTTTTCGCATCTGATGTTTATAGGGCCCCAAACCGGGGCAAAGCGCGGCCATGGAACCGGACGAGCGCGCCCCATTTCAGAAGATCGACCCCGACGACCCGACCGATCACGACGTCGTCGACGTGGACCAGATCCAGGCCCTGAAGCTGCAGGGTGAGCGCCTGCTGGAAGAGTCCCGTTCCCTCAACGACATGAGCCGGGCCCTCCTCGAAGAGATCGACCCCTCGTCGGTCTAGAGGCCGGGCCCCGGCCTAAGCCGCCACCCACTCCATCCGTTCTTTTGTAGATATCCCGCGCTGAGCGCGGTTTTTCTAGCAAAGGTCGATCCACGTGGGCTGAGGATCGTCTCGAACGCTCTAGATATTTCGCGCTCAGAGCGAAATTTGTAGAGAAGGTCGGCCTAAGCCGCCACTGGACTAAGCGGCCTTGATGATCTTGTAGATCGTGCCGTCGTAGGACACCACGAACAGGTTGCCTTCCGCGTCGAAGGTGAGGTCCAGGAGCAACGGCGCGTTGAAGAACTCCGTCTGGTTCACC
>JBOGWY010000241.1:0-8256 GCA_050694015.1 Actinomycetota bacterium
GTGCCCGTCTCGCCCGTGAGCGCGCTGGAACCGGCGTCGAGGGTTATCTCGGCTCGCTCGATGGGGCCGAGATCTTCCACGACCAGCTCGTTAAGCATCTGCGGCAAATAGTAAGGGTGGGCCCCGCCGTGGAACGGGAGGCTCAGAGAGGCTTCACGCGGGCAGGTCGAGTTTGATGCGCAGTCGCTCCAGGAATCCCGGCCCCGCGAGCCGGATCAGCCGCAGCGGACGTTCGTGTCGCCTCGCGACGACTACTGCGCCCTGACCGACGCTGCAGCCGTCGGCGCCGTCGAGTACCACGGCCGCCTCGTGGTCGCGGTCCACGCCCGTCCCGCCCACCGTTATCTCGACGGTCTCGTCGGGGGCCAGGATCACGGAGCGCGAGAAGATCATGTGCGGGCTCACGGGGACCACGACCAGGCATTGCGCCCGTGGCGACACGATCGGTCCCCCGGCGCTCAGCGCGTAGGCCGTCGAACCCGTCGGCGTGGCGACGATGATCCCGTCGGCGTTGAAGGTCGCGAGGCGCTCACCTCCCACCCTCACGTCGAGATGGACGAGCCGCACGCGCGACGTGCGTTCGACCAGGACCTCGTTCAGGCCCACGAACGACTTGGGCCCGTCGTCGGACTCCGCGTCGCACGCGAGCATCATGCGCTGCTCGAGGCTGAAGTCGTCGGCGAGAACCCGCTCGATGGCCGCCTGGGCCGACGAGGCCTCGACCTCCGTCAGGTAGCCGAGGTGGCCGAGGTTGACGGCCAGCAGCGGAGCATCCGACGTGTGGGCGTCGCGAGCCGCCCTCAGTACCGTGCCGTCCCCGCCCAGCGAGACGACGAGATCGGGATCGGTCTCGTCGACGGTGATCCCGTGGGTGCCGAGCCAGTTCGTGAGCTCCTTCTGCAGATCGACCGCCTTGGGCTTCCCATCGTGGACGACGAACGAGACCCGTTCGATCTTCACGGACTCACCTCCTCGACCGCGGCGGTCACGGTGCCGGGTACAGCGGGTACGCCGCGCCGGAGGTGCACGAAGAACTCACGGTTGCCTGCCGGCCCGGGAACATCGGATGGGACGACGGCCGCCAGACCCAGACCGAGTGTCGCGGCGCCGGCGACCACGCCCCTGATCGCGGCCTCCCACAGAGCGGGATCCCTGACCACGCCTCCGGGCCCAACGGAGTCCTTCCCGACCTCGAATTGCGGTTTCACCATGAGAACGTAATCCGCTTGCGTGCTCACCGCCGCGACCACCGCGGGCAGGACCAGCGTCAATGAGATGAACGAGACGTCGGCCACGACCCCATCCGCGACGAATGGGAGCATCTGCCGGTCGAGCGCGCGTGCGTTCACACGCTCGAGCACCGTCACGCGATCGTCGTTGCGGAGCTTCCAGTCGAGTTGCCCATAACCGACGTCGATCGCGCACACTGCGGCGGCGCCGCCCTGCAGCAGGCGATCGGTGAACCCACCCGTCGATGCACCGACGTCGAGCCATCGTCGTCCCTCGACGTGGACGTCCAGACGCGCGAGCGCGCCGTCGAGCTTGTCGCCCCCGCGTGAAACGAAGCGCGCGGCCTTCTCCGCGAGGACGATCGGATCGTCGGGTGTAACCAGGGTCGCCGCGCGGGTGGCGGGCATGCCGCGCACCAGCACCTTGCCTTCGTCGATGGCGCGTTGTGCTTCGCTACGAGAAGAAAGGAGGCCTCGCCGGACGAGCTCAGTGTCGAGGCGCGCCGTTCTCAATGCTGGTGTCCAGCTGCCGTTCGAGCTCGCGTCTCAGATCCTCGAGGATCTCGAGCCGTGTCTCGTCGTCCGCGGCTTCGGCTCGTTCGAGTTCCGTGCGCGCGTGCTCGATCGGATCCACCGACGGCTCCTCTCGTGCGTCGTCCCGGGGCTGCTCCATGTCCCTCGATTATGAGGGGCCGGAGCGCGTTGTGGTCGATTTCGAGGTCGACTTCGCGGCGCTCGACTTGGAACTCGTCTTCTTCGCCGGGGTCTTCTTCGCCGACGTCTTCTTGGCCGGCGACCGCTGCGCTTTCCGCTCGCTCTCGAGGCGGGCGATCCGGCGCTCGAGCCGGTCGAGGTCGCGTTTCGTCGCGAGGCCGAGGGCTTCGATCTGGTTCTGGATCTCGGCCCGTACGAACCTCAAGAGCTCTTTCCGGTTGGACTTGCTGCGATCGATCAGTTCCTTGGCCGCGGTCGATGCCTGCTGACGGCGAAGATCACCGGAACGAACGAGATCCTTGACGACCTGCTCGGCTTGGTGACGGGTGAGCTCAACAACACCGGAGCTGAACAACGCGACTCGCCGCAGTTCATCGAGCATCTCCACGTCCTTTCGAAGGTTCTAACGACTACCGAAACCTATACTCCCAACGTGATCTCGCTCATCCCGCTCTCGGACGCGAACCCGACGCGGACCTTCCCGATCGTCACTGTGCTCCTGATCATCGTCAACGTCGTCGCGTTCTTCTTCCTCGAGCCCGGCTTCGGTGCGGGTCGCGAAGCTACCGGGTACTTCGTGGACAACGTGGCCCTGCCGTGTCAGCTACAAGACACGTGTGACGAGGTTCTGGCGCGGCACTCGGGCGTCCCCGAGGAGTTCGAGAATCCTCCCGAGCGTTCGCTGCCGTCGTTCATCGGAGCGATCATCTTCTCGACGTTCTTGCACGGCGGCTTCTTCCACATCGCCGGCAACATGCTGTTCCTGTGGGTCTTCGGCAACAACATCGAGGACTTCCTCGGCAAGGTGAAGTACGTGATCTTCTATCTACTCGCCGGGATCGCGGCCGGCTTCGCGCAGGTGCTGACGAACCTCAACGGCATCGACTCGGTGATCCCGGCGGTTGGTGCGTCGGGCGCGGTCGCCGGCGTGATGGGCGCGTACCTCGTCCTGCATCCGAGCGCACGCATCAATTGCCTCGTCCCGCTGTTCATCTTCTGGACCGTGATCCAACTGTCCGCGTGGGTCGTGCTCGGCATCTGGTTCGTGTTCCAGTTCTTCACCGGCGATGCATCGGGAGTCGCGTGGATGGCACACGTCGGAGGATTCGTCTTCGGTGTCATCGCGATCCTGTTGCTCGGCGGCCGGCCGCAACGACCACATCGCTTGTATTACGAGCCGCTCCCCCGTTACTGATCGAGCAGGCGTGCGGGAAGGTCGGCGAGCGAATCGACGATCAGATCGGGAGTCGGGGTGACCGCGGCCGCTTCGCCGTGCGTGACGACCCCCGAGAGCACCAGGATCGTCGTCCAGCCGCGCGCGGCCCCCGCGGCCAGATCGGTCTCGGCACGATCGCCCACGATGGCGACGTTCTGGGCGCCATCGAGCCGGCGGGCCACAACCTCCATCATCGAAGGATGCGGCTTGCCCATGACCTCCGCCCGCACGCCCGATGCGGTTTCTATCGAGGCGAGGATCGCACCGGCGCCCGGCCACAACCCCTCCGCCGCCGGGAACGTCGCGTCGTCATTGGTAGCGATCAACACCGCGCCGGCTCGTACGGCCATCGCCGCGCGCTTCATCGTCTCGTACGTGAAATTGGGGTCGATCCCGACCACGACGACGTCCGGGGCGTGAGGATCGGGATCATCGATCACCTCCATCGCCGCCGCCGACAGGGCCTCACGGATGCCGTCCCCTCCGATGACGAGTGCGCTCGCGCCTGCCATGCCTCGAGACGCGAGGACCTCACCTGTGACCACAGCCGAGGTGACGATCTCTTCGGGCGCGATCGTGATCCCGAAGCGCGCGAGTCGCTCAACGTACTCCGCGACGGTGGGACGCGAGTTGTTGGTGCAGAAGACGATCTTCGTGCCGGCTCTGCGGAAACGCTCGATCGCTTCGGGCACGCCCGGGATCCCCGTCGAACCGCGGTAGACGACGCCATCTAGATCGCACACCAGCGCGTCTATCCTGTCCGCGCGATGCCTACCGTCCGGCCTTTCCATGGGATCCGCTACGCGGATTCAGACGAGCTGAAGGACCTCACCTGTCCACCGTACGACGTGATCTCGCCCGACGAGCAGGCCGCGCTCCACGACCGCCATCCCAACAACGCGGTTCGGCTGGAGCTCGCGCGTTCCGAAGGCGCGTCGTCGAAGAAGTACGCACACGTCGCCGGGACGTTCGACGACTGGGTACGGGACGGGGTCCTTCACCGGGACGAGCAGGAGTCTCTCTACGTCTACCGGCAGGACTTCGTCGACCCGACCGGGACGCGCAGACGCGTGGTGGGGATACTCGGCGCCCTCCGGCTCGAGGAGTTCGGCACCGACTCCGGCGTCCTTCCGCACGAACGCACGATGGCCGGCCCCATACAGGACCGTCTCGCGTTGATGCGCGCGCTCCCCGTGAACGTCTCTCCGATCTTCGCCATCTACCGCGGCAAAGGCGAACTCGGTCCGTTCTTCGACTCGCTCGAGCATCGCCCCACCGACGCGCGCTTCGTCGACGACACCGGCATCCTTCATCGCCTCTGGGTCACCACGGCGCCCGCGGAGATAGAGATGCTCACCGGTGCGCTGGCGCCGGGCCCGCTGGTTATCGCCGACGGGCATCATCGTTACGAGACCGCGCTCGCGTTCCACAACGAATGCGCCGGGCAGCCGGGGGCGCACGACGCGATCATGTGTTTCTGCGTCGATGCCGACGCGGAGGGACTGGTCGTCCTCCCCTACAACCGTGCCGTCAAATCGCAGATCGCCCCGGCATCGATCGAGACGGCTCTGCGCGAGTCGTTCGGGGGCCGCGACTTCTCCGGTGAGCCCGCGCGCGCGTCCGAAGCGTTACGAGACTCTCCGGCGAAGCACCCATTCGTCTTCGTCCTCTCCGGAAAGTCGATCGAAGCCGAGGTCACCGAGGAGCAAGTGATCGCGCGCACCGGTGAACGGCACGAAGCCTGGCTCGCGCTCGACGTCGTCGCGCTGCACGAGGCATTGCTCCCCGATGTCTTCGGCGACACGCCCGAACTTCGTTTCTCGAAGGACCCCGGCGAGATCGTTCGTCTCGTTAGGGAAGAGGGATGGTCCGCAGGGGTTCTGTTGCGATCGCTGGACGCGGCTCAGGTTGTCGATGTCGCGTCGTCGGGAGAACGGATGCCGCAGAAGGCCAGTTACTTCTGGCCGAAGGCGATCACCGGTTTGGTGTTCCGCTCGCTTCGGTAGTCCTCGTGGCCGCGACTCCGGTTCCGTTGCCCGCGCCGACCTCCTGTTCGGGAACCTTGGGCGGGTCGCACACGCGACAAGGTTGCAGGCCTTCGTTGATCGCCTGCTCCAACGACACTGTGATGAGACCGTCCTTGCCCTGGAGGATGCGGCACTCGCCGCGGTGATAATGCGAGCTTGCCGCGACGACCTTGGTCGCGAGCTCGCTGCCTCCGTTCGACGACGAGAACTGAAGACCCGCGAGGTTGCGTCCGAGCAACCGCACGACCTCGTCCAACTTCTCGGTCATCAACTCGCGCTCGGCGCGGACCGTGGCAAGGAACAGAAGGAGCGATCCCAGGACGACGAGCGCGATGCCGGTGGCGCCGCCTGACAAGATGTACGGGAACTGACCTTGGATGAAGTTCTTCGAGGCCGCGCCGTTCCACGCGAAGAAGATGAAGACGAAGCCCGCGGTGATGAAGAAAAGGCCGAGGACGCGACCCATCCGGACGCGTCTATCGGAGTCCCCCCACAGTGATGCCCAGGCCGCCCGGATCTTCTTCATCGGTGAAGCGTAGCAAACTCGCCGCATATCGGCCCAAAAACAGGGAAATGCTAGTCTCGGGCCGAATCTCCATGGGTGCCGAATCTCCATGGGTAGCGTCTCCTCGGATCGGGTAGATCTGAGAGACAGGGTGCCTCTCAGCGCGGCGGGACACCCAGTACTTTGCTTGGGCGGCGACTTACGGCGTAGACAACGTTAAGGGGTGGACCGTGAGGACAAAGCGTGGATGGGTCGCGGCGGCAACGGTCATGCTCGTCGCGATGATCGGGTCGGTGGCGATGTCGATCCCGGCCGCGGCGGCAACCGCCGAGCCGACGATCACGACGATCGCCTGGTTCTGGGAGGAAGCCCAGAGTCAGGAGTTCAAGGACCCGCAGGGCAACACGGTGACGATCGAGACGCCGAGCCCGTTCTGTCCCGGTGCCGGAAGCGGGACCGGCAACCCCCAAACGACCTGTGCCCAGGGACGGCTCCCGATCGAGATCCACAATGGCGACTACGACACCCCTAACAAGCTCTCCGCGGTGGCCTTCGACATGTCGCTCGTCCCGGTCGGTTCCGAGGTGTCGAGCTTCGTCGTGACCTTCCGCGAGGCCGCCACCGGCTGCTACGAGACCGACGGCAAGCCCGACGAGAGCCCGCAGGACGATCAGTGTGAGGAGACGAACCCGGTCAACGTGGGCGAACACAAGCTCCAGGCGTGTCTGGTCAGTCAGTTCTTCGGTGACGGCGACGCGCGCGAGTACTCGGAGGCACCGACCTACGGGTGCTCCGCCGACGACCCGATCGGCGAGCGCAAAGAGGTCAAGGGCAAGGCGGCCGAGAAGGACGGCGAGGGCTCGAACTTCTACTGGACCTTCGACCTGACCTCGTTCGCCCAGGACTGGGTCAAGGAGTTCTCCACCAACACGAGCGTCATGCTTACCGGCGTGCCCACGGGCAAGGACGACACCTCGTCGTGGCGGGTCGTCCTCGCCGGGCCCCGGTTCGAGAACGGCTTCACGTCCAAGATCGTCTTCACCGAGCCCGACATCCCCGTGATCCAGCCTCCGGCACCACCGGGCGGCACCGGGACCGGGTCGGTCCCGATCGACACCGGTGGTGGTTTCAGTAGTACCGGCACCGACTTCGGGTCGGACCCCGGCACGATCGACTCCGGCGGTGGTGGGCTCGGCGGGGCTCCCGCGCCGGCCGAGACCGCGCCTCCGATCGTCGCGACCGGCGGCGCCGATGTGACGCCACAAGGTTTCCCCGCCTATGTCTGGCTGGCCGTGCTCGGAGGGATCATGGGCTTCGTGCTGGTACGTTCGACAGTCCTCGAGTCGGCCCATGGGATCCGGCCCAACGGCGTGCTGGCCACGATCCACCGCATCAATGCCGAGAACGGCGGTAGCGCGGCTGCGGCCGCCGCCACGTCGGGCTCGGGGATCTTGACCGTCGTAGGACGCGGGTTCAAGGCGGCGGCCGGGAAGATCGGATCCGTCTTCAATCTGACCAAGAAAGGATGAGCGAAGTGACTTCGTTTCGCCCCTCGATCCGACTACTAGCGGCGCTTGCCGTACTGCTGATGCTTTCCGCCGCGTGCGGTCAGAAGCCGGGCGTGGCGGAGCAGTTCGCCGGCGGCGCGCTGCCTCCCGGTGCCACGATCGACCCGGAGACGGGCCAGATCATCGACGCCGAAGGCAACGTCATCGGCTCGACTGGCGAAGGTGGCTTCGACACCAGCCTCGGCACCGGAACCGGCTCCGGGACGGGGACGGGCTCCGCGACTGGAACCGGCTCCGGGACGGGGACGGGCTCCGGTACGGGCACCGGTACAGGTGGCGGTGGTGGAGGGAGCGCTCCCAGCGGCGGTGACGCGACCGGCGTCACGAACGACCTCATCAAGGTCGGCGCCCACGCACCGCTGACGGGGGCCGCGCCGGTCCCCTCGGATTCGGCCCAGAAGGGCGCGGACCTGTTGTGGAAGTGGATGGAACACGAGAAGGAAACGATCCACGGGCGCGCCGTAGAGGCGATCCTCAAGAACGACAACTACAACCCGTCCCAGGCGGTCGCCGTCTGCAAGGAGATGGTCGAGAAGGACAAGGTCTTCCTCCTTTCCGGCCTTGCCGGTACCGACCAGATCCAGGCCTGTGCTCGCTACGCAGCCTCGGTCGGCGTGCCGTACATCTCGGCGGGAGTCACCGAGATCGGTCTCACCGGGCTCCCGAACTACTTCGCGACGTCGATGACCTACGCCGACCAGGGGCCGCTGCTCGTCGACTTCATGACCAGCAAGCTCGGAGCCAAGAGCGAGAAGAACGGGATGCTGCGTTTCGACACACCGAACTTCGAGGACGCGCACGACGCGTTCATCTCCGCCGCACGCAAGGCAGGGATGAGCGTCGACTACGACCGTGCCGTCTGTAAGTGCGCGACCTCGACCGAAGCGCAGACCGTGGTGCAAGAGATGAAGGCCGCAGGCATCGAGAACGTCTACGTATTGGTCTCCCCGGTGTGGTGGCTCCAGGTCCTGCAGGCGGCCCGCACCCAGCAGTACAC
>JBOGWY010000242.1:0-2281 GCA_050694015.1 Actinomycetota bacterium
CACGATGGCCAGGGCGAACAGGGCTGCTGCGATCCTGCGGATCGGTGTTGCTGTCACTGACTCGTTCCTCCTTTGAGGCTCCGCTTCCAAACGATGCGAACGTTAGAGAGCCAAGGTGTCGAGGCCCCATCCGCCATGTGAACTAGAGATGAACTCTGCCCGGAGGGGTACTTCGTAGGGCGGTAGGGTCCAGCGCTGTAAGGGGCCGTTCGTTACGAGAGGAGACCCGGTGCCCCGTTTGAGGCTGATCCCACGAGAGGAATCGTTCTTCGACCTGTTCGAGCTGATGGCTCAGAAGGTGCAGCAGGGCGCGGAGGAGCTCCTCGACCTACTGAACAACTACTCCGATCTCGACCGCCGCGCGGGCCGCGTGCTCGACATCGAACATGAAGGCGACGAGATCACGCATGAGGTGATGCGTCGCCTCAACACGACGTTCATCACCCCATTCGATCGTGAGGACATCCACCGGCTCGCGTCGATGATGGACGACATCCTCGATCACATCGAGGCCGCCGCCGAGTACCTGCAACTACACCGCATCGAAGAGCCGTTACCGCAGATGATCTCGCTGTCCGAGACACTGGCGCTTGCATCACGTCTGACGGCGGAGTCGATGCCCTATCTCCGGAAGATGAAGGGGATGGAGCACTACTGGGTCGAGATCAACCGTCTCGAGAACGAAGGCGACCGCTTCTACCGCCGCACGATCGCCGAGCTCTTCTCCGGTGACTACAAGGCGATGGACGTCCTCAAGTACAAGGACATCATCGAGGAGATCGAGACCGCGATCGATCGCGTCGAAGACGTGGCTAACACGCTCGAGAGCATCGTTCTCAAACAAGGCTAGTAATGGATCTCTGGGTCGTTCTGGTCATCGCGTATCTCTTCGAGTTCGCCAACGGCTGGACGGACGCACCGAACTCGATAGCGACCGTCGTGTCGACGAAGGTCATGCGGCCCCTGACCGCGGTCGGCATGGCGGCAGTTTTGAACCTTGTCGGAGCGTTCGCCGGTGAGGCGGTTGCCAAAACCGTTGCCAGCGGCATCGTCGACCCGACGATCGTCAGCCTCGACACGATCGGAGCGGCGGTGCTCGGCGCGACCGTGTGGGCACTGGGGGCGCAGTACTTCGGTCTTCCGTCGTCGGAGTCCCACGCGCTGGTCGCCGGTCTCTTGGGCGCGGGTTACGCGTCGGGAGGGTTCCAGGGGCTGGAGTGGGAAGGGACGCGCAAGGCCCTGATCGGGTTGATCACCTCGCCGGTAGGTGGGTTCTTCGTCTCGCTCCTGTTGATGGTCGCGATCTACTGGATCTTCTGGAAAGTGAAACCGACGCTCGTGCGACGGATCTTCGGTAAGGCCCAGATCGCGTCGGCCGGTTTCATGGGCTTCAGCCACGGGCTTAACGACGCGCAGAAAACCATGGGCATCATCACGCTCGCGATCCTGATCGACCGAGCGGGCGGAGATGCCAGCAAGGTGCCCGAGAACTTCGGCATCGAGGCGTGGGTGAAGATCAGCGCCGCGCTCGTCATGGGTATCGGGACGTCGGTGGGCGGGTGGCGCGTCATCCGCACGATGGGACTTCGCCTAACCAAGCTCGAACCGGTCCACGGGTTCGCCGCGGAGACCGGCGCGGCCGCGGTCATCACCGGAGCCGGCATCCTCGGTATCCCCGTGTCGACCACGCACGCGATCGGCTCCGCGATCATGGGCGTCGGCGCCACCGAGCGCCTCTCCGCGGTCCGTTGGGGTGTGGCCGGTCAGGTGGTACTCGCGTGGATCTTCACGTGGCCGTCGTGCATGATCCTCGGCTACTTCCTCGAGAAGCTCTTCGTCAACATCTACCCACCGCTCGTTCTGGTCGGAGTGATCGCGGTCTGCGCCGCGTTCCTGTGGCTCGGCGTGTCGAGGAAGCGCCGGGAATTCGTGGATCGGCCCGTGATGGCCTCGGCGTAAGGAGCCTCGGCGGTGGTCAGTCGCAGGAGCTTCATGAAGATCTCGTCGGCGACGACGCTCGCTCTTGCGCTGGGACCATCGAGATGGGGGTGGGCCGAGGCCGGCTCCCCGTTCGGAGAGCTGCAAGACGATCCGTTGATCCGACTGCGGCAAGGGTTCTCGTACCGGATCCTGGCCGAGACCGGAACCCCGATGGCGGGTGGTCGCGGACCGTTCCCGCGTCCGAACTTCCCCGATCTCAACGTGGCGTTCCGCTGGAACGATGGAAAGATCGTGCTGGCGACGTCGCACGAAGTGATGAGCGAGGTCCCGCTTCTGACGC
>JBOGWY010000243.1:0-13201 GCA_050694015.1 Actinomycetota bacterium
TGATGATCTCGACGAGCTCGATCGGTTTCGTCTGCTTGGCGGAGCGAAACCGCTGTAGAAGCTGCGAGGCAAACAACCGGACGGACTCGAGCTCCTCTTGGCGACGCATGACAAGTACCTCGATGGCCGCATCAGGAGGGGCAGGGACGAAGCGCGATTTGCTTCCCGCCCCGCGGCTTGCCAAGCCCTTTGACTCCAACGACCGAAGCGCGTTGCGCACTCGCTGTTTGCCGGCGCCGACCTCGGCCGACACCTCATCCAGGGAGGCCGCAGGGCTCGTCAGCAGAGCGAGGTAGGCACGCTCTTCGACGTCGGAAAGACCAAGAACCTCAAGCATCCGTTCCATGAGTCTTACGCACACTACTTGGCGCAATTCGTACTTCTACCTAATTCGCCACCAAACGGACAGGAATCCCATGACCGACACCGTATCCACCCCTTTAGCGATCGCGTAGGAGGAGCACGGGGCATGGGAATACGTATCGGTCGGGAAACGGGACGAAGAGATGAGGGACGCTGTATGGCCAAGGGAACGCTACGGCGTCGGCTGGCAACATTGATTGCGGCGGTCGTGGCCTCAACGCTCTCGGTCCCGGCCGCCGACGCCGCAACGAACTGGTGTGGGCTGTTCGGTAGTCCGTCGCTATCGCAGATCGCGGACGTGCCGACACCTGGCACCGCGTACGCGCAATGGGACGTGCATGTGCCGGCGGGTGAGACTGCGGGTTTCTGGCTGCTCGACATGGAGGCCAACGCGCGTCACGCGTTCGCGGTCTTCATACGACAGGGAGCCGGCCCGTGGACGCTCAACAACGGATTTGCGGCCACCGCAGGGCCACTGATGCTGACCAAGGTTTACGCGCGCACCGGCGACGAAGGCAAGGAGGTCGCGGTCTTTACCGACTCGTACGAGAACGGGGAGGGTAAGAAAATGCTGGCGGTGGATCGCGACCGCGATCTGTCCGTTCTCATGATCCTCGCTGCGACCATGCCGCAGGGTGGCGGGCACTCAATCGCCTGTGGCTCGGAGGGGGTCAGCGTGACGTCGGTCTCGACGGGTCCTGCGATGCGAGCGTCCCCGAGCGACTTCCGTGGTGGAACGGTCGCAGGCATCGACAGTCCGTTCGGCGCGACCGTCGCGGACGGTGTCTCATACAGCACGGATGTTGCTGGCTCGCTGTTCGGCTTCTACTGGGATCGCTCGACATTCGATGCGACCGATACGTTCACGTCACCTTCGGGAACCCAGCCGGCCAAGACGCCGAGCGATGCGCGGGTGTTTCTCGGTGCGCCCGCCGGCACCTACTCGTGGACGTTGAACAAACACGTTGGTACGAACGAGGACTTCTTGTTCCTCGGAGCCGACGTGAACCTGTCGAGCCCGGAGCCCCCCGAGCCAACCCCGAGCCCGACTCCGACCGGATCTCCAACGCCTTCGCCGGTCCCAACCGAACCACCTCCGCCCGGCGGGCGCGGGACCTACCCACCGACTCCCAACGATCCCTATTTCGGTCCTGGCGAGGACATCGACCCGCTCGGCGCCACCAGGTTCGGGATGCAGTGGGGACCACAGCAGATTGAGGCCAACGAGGCGTGGCAAGAAGACCGCGCCACCGGTTCCGGGGTGAAGGTAGCGGTGCTCGACAGTGGCGTCGACCTCGGCCATCCCGATCTCGCGTGCCCCGGCAAGCTCGACGTCGTCTCAGGCTCCGATGTCGTCGCAGGTGACTCCGTTCCAGACGACGAGAACGGACACGGCACCCACGTCGCGGGCATCATCGGCGCCTGCACCAACAACGGGGTCGGCATCGCGGGCGTGGCACCTGACGCGACGATCATCCCCATCCGCTTACTCAACGCCGCAGGGGAGGGCACCGATGACCAGCTCATCGCGGGCATCGAGCGTTCCACGGAGGCCGGGGCCCACGTCATCAACCTGTCGTTGGGTTACCCCCCGGGGAAAGAAATCATCAACGACGTCTCGAGCATCGACGCCGCCCTCGAAGCGGCGGCGGCCGAAGGAGTAGTCATCGTCGCGGCCGCAGGCAACGACAGCTTACCGCTGTGCGAGTACCCGGCGCTCGCCGAAGACGTCATCTGTGTCGGCGCAACCGACAGCCGAGACAACAAGAGCTGGTATTCGACCTTCGCCAACAAGACGACGCGCGGAGGCCCCGCGCTGGTCGCACCCGGGGGAACCGGCACGGTGTTCTGCGATCTCGACTCCGAGGAGATCCTGTCGCTATATGCGCGAACTATCGACCAAGCCGAGGGGAACTGCGACACGCGCCCCGGATACACGGACCTGAACGGGACGTCCATGGCGACACCGCACGTCGCTGGCGCAGCGGCCCTCGTCTACGACCGCGTGGGCGGCCAACGGAGCCCGGAGAACGCCCAGCAGGTCATCGACACGCTCACTTCGACCACGGTCGACCTTGGTGTCCCCGGCCCCGATCCGGTCTACGGCTCGGGACGCGTCGACGCGCTGGCGGCGGTATGCGCGGTGGGTCCCGACTGCGACGCTGTCAATCCCTCGCCGACGCCGACCGAGAGCGGCTCGCCATCGCCGTCACCGTCCGAGTCTCCCCAGCCCGACCTGGCCGAGGTCGCGTTCACGGAAACCAGCGCTGCCTCGGGCCAGTACTCCGACAAGACGTTCTTCGAGGCCCGCCTCACCGACTCCAACGGCGATCCCCTGCAAGGACGAGAGCTCACCTTCGAGCTCGTGGGCGCCGAGTCGTCGCGCAGCTTCAGCGCGACGACGAACGAGGGGGGGGTCGCGCGCGTGACCCCGACGCTTACCGAGAAGCCCGGCCCCCACCAGCTCACCGTGCGCTACGCCGGAGACGACGACCACGCTGGCGACGCGGACACGGTCTCGTTCGTGGTCGACAAGGAGGACAGCGCTCTCGCGCTGACCGAGACGAAGGGCAAGGATAAGGCCCTCGTCGCGCACCTTTACGACGGCGACGCCCTCGCGGGTGGCATCGCGGGACGGACGATCGACTTCTATGCGGGAGCGGAGCTCATCGGAACGGCGACAACCGACGACGACGGGGTCGCCACTTTCCAACCTCCCAAGGAGAAGGGAAAGAAGCAGACATACGAGGCTCGCTTCAAAGGCGACGAGTTCTATCTCGAGTCATCGGACACAGAGGGTAAAGGCGGCAACGGTGGCGGCAGCGGTGGCGGCAATGCCGGGCGAGACGCCAGCGCGAGCTATGGCGTCAAAGTGCTTCTGATTTGAGCAAGACCCGCACTGCTCCCAAGCTTGCCCCCTCCCCATGAGCCGGGGAGTTGGCTCTCTCCGCCAGGTGAGCGACTCCCCGGAGCTCTACCCGCGACAAGCCAGGTCACGCCCACTCCTGTTGTTGATCGGGGTCGGCCTCGCCATCGCTGCAGTCATCCTCGTTCTCACAATGGGGGGCCGTGCCACTAGAAGCGACGCGGCGGGCGACGCCAGGCTGATCGAGGGCCGACAGCCCAAAGCAGCAGCCGACATCCCGATCGCGGCAGCGGTCGCAGACATCGTGGGGGCCGAGGTGAGTTCGCGTGGCGCCAATCTCGTCTTTCGGGTCAGGACGGCGGGTCCGATACCGGAGACGTTCGAGCGGTCGTCGCTGGAGTTCCGGTTCGACATCACCGGCCAGGAGGGGAACGGCTGGATCCTGTCGAGCACCGTCAACGTCTCGCCCACCGCGGCGCTGGTATCCGCAACGAGCGACTACACGAGCACGACCATCGACGGCAGCTTCCCCGGCGAGGTCGACGTCTCCGGTCGCACCGTGACGATCACACTCGACCCCACTCGCGTTGACGGCTTGGCCGAATCGTTCGAGTGGTCCCTGTCGAGCAAGCTCATCGCTTATCGTGATTGGCCACGTTCCGCGGGGGCCGAGGATCGTTATCCGGACGAGGGAACTATCGCCGGGCCCTAAGACCACCGCCCTTGGGCACCTTGCCGCACGAGGTCGCAGGTCGAAGCGCAGCGGAGAAACCGACCGAGCTGCGGAATCCCTGGCAAGGCCGAACGCGGCGTCCTTCTAGACCGGCAGCCGGTGGGCCAGGACAGATAGATATCGGATAGAAATCAGATAGATCGCCTGGTCGCATACGAATCCCGCCCTCGAAAACGAACCTGCGCATCTCATCCCACATTGAGAGAAGCCACGCTGCCGGCGTCTCTCCTCAGCGCACAGTTCCACTGTTCAACTTGAAACCTCAGCGCGACCGATCAGGGGGGAACGAATAACTCGAACCCTCCCCGCAATCACGAGTCTCCCCCGCGAAACCACAGGTCAGGCAAGTTCGGATAGTGACCTGTTAGGAGCACCTACCGATTGCCCGACGTCTTGATGACCGCCATGCCCGACAACTGGCTCCCAAAACGGACATTCCTCGCCGTGCGAACGCGCTCCGTGACTCCTGCAGTTTGGGTCTAGTGCCTATTACGTACTCAAGCGGCTAGCCCTACGTATGGTTTCTCACCCCCATCCCACAGAGGGTGTTCACAGGTTCAGGAAACAGCCCGAAACAGCAACAGCCAGGTGGAGGTGGGGAACGTGGCCGGCACGGCGAACAAGGGGATCTCGGAGCGCATCCGGGGCCTCGTCGCGGCCGTCCTCGGCTTCTTCCGACGCACCCACGATATCGACGTCCACGCCGCCGACGCCGGGCTCTCGGGCCTGACACGCAAGGAGCGGCTCCGTGTGCTCCGCGGCTTCAACGACGTCCTCGAGGCCAAGGACGCGGGCACGATGGGTCATTCGCGCAGGGTCGAGCTCCACGCCGTTCGGATGGGCACCCAGATGGGATTGAACGCGTCGGCCCTCGAGGATCTGAGGCTCGCCGCCGTGCTCCACGACATCGGCAAGGTAGGGCTCCCCGATCACATCCTCAACAAACCGTCCGAGCTGACCGCGAGCGAGTTCGCCCGGGTGCGCGAGCACGCGGGCGTCGGCGCCGCGATGCTGGCCGACCTCGGCAGCTACGAAGTCATCGACGGCGTTCGGCATCACCACGAGCGGTGGGATGGAACAGGGTACCCGGCGCAGCTCGCCGGTGACGAGATCCCTCTATTCGCTCGGATCATCGCAGTCGCCGACACCTACGACGCGGTCACATCGGCGCGGCCGTACCGCTCGCAGGCGGGCCGCGATGTCGGAGTGAAGATCTTGATGGAGGAATCGGGACGTCAGTTGGATCCCGACTGCGTGCATGCGTTCCTGATGACGTTGCCGCCCCGGGTCGTTGTTACGACCGGCGACGACACGTTCTCGATAACTGTCGGTTCTAGATAAGAAATGAGCGGGCGAAGGCGATGACTATGGCACGAACGAGGCTGGGCGACATCCTTCTGAAGTCCGGGCTCTTGCGTGAAGATCAACTGCAACATGCACTCGAGCAGCGCCGGCTGAGCGATGGTCGCAAGCCGCGCATCGAGTCGGTGCTCGTCGACAGCGGCTACGTCTCCGACGAGCAGATCGCGCGCACGCTCTCGACCGAGCTGAACCTCCCCTTCATCGATCTCGCGACCGTCGAGGTCGATCCCGAACTCGTACAGCTGATCCCGCAGTGGCTCGCCGACCGGCACCAACTCGTTCCGGTGCGCCGGACCCACGACGGCGTGATGATCGCGATGACCGATCCCACGAACCTCGTGGCGATCGACGACGTGCGCGTCGCGGCCCGGGTCGGAAAGGTGAGTCTCGGCGTCGCTCCGGTCGGCGCGTTGCGCGATGCCACCGAGCGGATCTACTCCATCGATTCCGCCGCCGCCGAGATCCTCAACCGTCTCGGTGTTGCGGCCGACGTCGAGGTAGTTCCCGAGGAAGGCGACGATACCGGGGAAGACCTCGCGGCCACGGCGCAGGACTCGGCCGAGATGGCCCCCATCATCGCTCTCACGAACGCGGTGCTTGCCGATGCCGTTCGTGGCCGCGCGACGGACGTCCACATCGAACCGCAGCCCACCCAGGTCGAGGTCCGTTACCGCGTCGACGGCCTCCTCCGCGAGGTGATGACGCTTCCGAAGCACATCCAGGGCCTCGTTATGTCGCGGCTCAAGATCCTCGCCGGAATGGACATCGCCGAGCGACGCCGCCCGCAGGACGGGCGCAGTCGCATCCTGGTCGACGGCCGCGAGGTGGATACCCGTGTATCGACGATCCCGACCCTCTCCGGCGAGAAGGCCGTCATCCGCCTGCTCTACAAGAGCAAGGAGAAGGCGTCGATCGAGACGCTCGGCTTCGACGATCCTCAACTCGAGACACTGCGGCAGCACCTCTTACTCAGCCAGGGGCTCATCATCTTCACCGGTCCGACCGGGTCCGGTAAGACGTCGACGATGTACGCGGGCTTGACCGAGATGTCGTCGTCCGAGATGAACATCTCGACGCTCGAAGACCCGATCGAATACCAGATCCCCGGCGTGAACCAGGTGCAGGTCGACGAGAAGGTCGGCATCACCTTCGCTCGTGGTCTCCGCAGCTTCCTGCGGCAGGATCCCGACGTGATCATGGTCGGCGAGGTCCGGGACGTCGAGACCGCGCAGATCGTGATGCAGTCGTCGCTGACGGGTCACCTCGTGATGTCGTCGCTGCACACGAACGATGCGCCGTCCGCGATCACGCGACTTATCGACATCGGCGTCGAGCCGTTCCTGATCGCTTCGGCTCTGTCGCTCGTCGTTGCACAACGCCTCGTGCGCGTCATCTGCCCGCACTGCAAGGTGCCGGCCGAGATGCCCGAGCGCACGCTCAAGCTCCTCGGTCTGACCGACTTCGACCTTGCCGGACAGCAACTCTTCAAGGGCGCCGGCTGCGAACAGTGCTCGTACACCGGCTACCTCGGCCGCACCGGCATCTACGAGGTCATGCCGATCACCGCGCAGCTGCGCGAGCAGATCGGGAGCCAGGCTTCAGAGGCCGTCCTCACGGACACCGTGCGCGCCGCGGGCGTTATGAGCCTGCGCGAGGCGGGGCTCGCCAAGGTCGGCGCCGGCGTCACCACGCTCGAAGAGGTCCTCCGGGTCACCTACGTCGAGCAAGAGGAGATCCGCCGGTGTCCCTCGTGCCGCCACGAGGTCGAGAACTCCTTCATCGTGTGTCCTTACTGCCAGACCGATCTCACGGCCGATCAATGCCCGGCGTGCGCCAAGGACGTCGAACCGGAGTGGAAGATCTGCCCTTACTGCCGCACCGATCTGCCTCTGAACAACGAGTTCCGCGCCGGGCCTCGCCGGCTGCTCGTCGCCGACGACGAGCCGTCGATCACGATGCTCATGGAGACGTTGTTCAGCGACGACTTCGAGGTCATCACCGCCGCCACCGGTGAGGAGGCGTTGCGCCGAGCCACGATCGAGCGGCCCGATCTGATCCTGCTCGATCTGAACCTGCCCGACCTGTCGGGGACGGAGGTGACCAAGCGTCTGCGGAACAGCGCGGCGACGAGCCTCATCCCGGTGATCATGGTCACCGGCGAAGCGGACAGCGAGCTCGAGAGCCTGCGAGCCGGTGTCGACGATCACGTGTCTAAGCCGTTCGAAGAGGAAGCGCTACGGGCCCGCGTCGAAAACGCTCTGCACCGCGCCGGACAGTCCGCGCGGAGTCCCTTCGCGGGGCGGGAGCCGACCGCGTTGCGCCGCCAGGTGCTGAGCCCGCGCGTCGAGAACGTGCTACGCCACGCGCAGGAATCGATCCGACGGCCGTTCACGACCGTGGACGCCGAGAAATCGGTGATGCTTCCGATCAACGGTCACCACACGATCGAGCTGGACGTCGACGCGGGAACGAACGGCAACGGGGACGGCCACACGAACGGCAACGGGAACGGCCACACGAACGGCAACGGGAACGGCCACTCGAACGACAACGGCCACGGGAAGGCGGCCCCGAGATCCCGCAAGGACTTCGTGGCGAGCGTTCCGGCCACCAAGAAGACCGAGGGCACCGAGCCGACGATCCGTTTCAAGATCTCGCAGCAGGCAACGGTCTCCGTCGCCGTCTACAACGAGCGCGGCACGCTCGTGCGGAAGCTGATCTTCGCGGAGGTCATGCCCGCCGGCACCCACCTCGTGAAGTGGGACGGCAAGAACAGCTCCAAGAGGAACGCCAAGGCCGGCGAATACAGGTTCGAGATCGACGCCCAGAGCGTTCACGGGACGGGTAGCGCGACGCTCGAAGGCAACACGACGCTCGTTCGCTGAGCCGGCGTTGAAATAGGCGACGCCCTGCACTAGTAGCGTCTCGGCATGCCCGAGCAACCTTTGTGGAAGCTGGCCGCGATCGGTCTCGCGGCCGGTATCGCGAGCGGTCTGTTCGGCGTCGGGGGCGGGATCCTGATCGTTCCCATGCTCGTGCTCGCGTGCGGTTTCGAGCAACACCGAGCACATGTCACCGCCCTCGCGACCGGGATCGTTCTCGGCACCGCAGCCGCCACTACCTACGCGGTCGACGGCAGCGTCGATGCCGGGGTCGCAGCCGCCCTGGCGATCGGATCGATCGCGGGGGTGCCGCTCGGGGCAAGGGTGATGGCCCGGATGAGCGCGCCCGTCCTGACCGCCGCCTTCGGCATCCTCCTCGTCGTCGTCGCCGGTCTGATGGCGTTCTGATGGACGTCTCGACGATCCTGATCACGGTGGCGGCGGGGGCAGCGGTTGGGATCATCTCGGCGATCTTCGGCATCGGCGGCGGATCGGTGATGGTGCCGTTCATGGTCCTCATGTTGGGGATGGGCCAGCACGTGGCCGAGGGGACGTCGTTACTCGTGGTCGTTCCGACCTCGATCGCCGGCGTCATCGCGCACCGCAAGAGCAAGTACGTCTCGATGCGCAACTTCCTGGGCCTCGGCATCGCCGGCGTCGTCGGTGCCGTGCTGGGGGCGCGCGTCGCCTTGCTGCTCGAAGGTGATCAGTTGCGCACGTTCTTCGCGCTGTTCCTCGCCGCTGTGGGTGTCAACCTCTTCTTCAGAGGTCTCCGACAGGGCCGAGCGGATCGGTAACCGCCTCGGGAAGCGGCACCGGCACCTGGACCGGCGAGTCCTCCTGCGACGGTGGTTGCGGCTCTTCCGGTAACTCGGCATCCGCGTCGATCTCTGCCGGTTGATCGCCGGGTTGCGGCAGCGGGGGTGTTCGGGGGAGCGGCACTGCACCGTCGTTATCGGCGGACACGAGGCTCGTCGTTGTCCTCCCACCCTTCGTCGGTGCCTTCGCACGTCGGACGTTCGTCGGTGTGCGCTCCAAGGAGTCGGGCACGGTCGGTCTCGCCGACGTTGTTGCATCGACGCCGCGCGGCGCTGCCTGCGCGTCCATCGCTACCGGCGAAGCGACCGCGATCACTAACTGTCGGTGCCCACGCAGGCCCTGTGCCCCGGCGGGGGCCGGGGTCTCGAGCACGATGCCACCGGTCAGTCCCACGAGGAGACAGATGACGCACGACGCCGTCGGTAGTAAGCCCTCGTAGTTCGGAACGAATCCTTGGAGCATCTCGACCAGACGGCGGTAACGAAGCACCGCCACGGCCGACACGTCGCGGATGATCGATGACAGTTTCCTGCGCGCGCGGTGCCGCAGCATCTTCTCGGCGTCGGCGCTGTGCCCGTTGCCCGTCACCGCACCGATCTCCTGGAGGAGCGCGGCCCGCTGTGGCGGAGTGAGATTCGCCATCGCGACGCGCACCCGCTCGAGCTCCACGCGCGCGAGTCCGGAGCGTTCGACGTCGACCTGTGCGGCGCGTTCAGGCACCTCGCCGGCCACTTCCCGCACCGGCCGAACGCGCGCCTGGTCCTTCAGAAGGTTGGTGACGATCGTTGCGGTCAACGGCCACGGAGGCCGGCTGCGATCGACCTGATCCCACATCAACAGGAGACGCAGAGCGGTCTCCTGGACGAGGTCGTCGTGACGCGAGGCCGGGACCTTCTTACGGAACAGGAATCGTCGAAGACGTTCCTGGAGATCTCCCCACTCAGCCTCGAAGTCCCGCTTCATCTCCGGTGACATCGGCCACCTCCGCCCGTAGAAGAGGGGCCGATATTACTCGAAGCAAGGCAATCGGGATAAAAGCCGCGTCCAGCCCGGGGCGGACCGGCGAGTCCACCCCGGGACGCGGGCGAGCGCAAGGAGGAGACGCGCTCGCGTCAGGGACGCCTGTGAGGCTCGTTTTCCACCGACTCGTCGTACACGACTGCCTCTTCGACGCCTTCGGTCGCGAGGCGGCTGATCCACCACTCGACGGTCTCCGTGAACTGCGAGGCGCGGATGCCGATCGGTAGGTCGACCACCCGGTTGGCCGTGACGAAGACGTTGGCGAGATCCAGGTCGTGCATCCAGATGCCCGCCGGCTCGCCCTCGAGCCATTCGTGCGACGGGAGCGATTCCTTGTTGACCCCGGTGATGACGTTGCGTGCGATCGTGAGCTCGACATCCTTCGCGTTCCAGATCTCGATGCCGTTCGGCGAGGCGCTGAATGTCTCGTCGCGATCGTGGACCGTGATGTGGTTTCCGGTGATCTCGAGAGCTCCGCGTTCGGTCTTGGTGTGGTTCCTGTCGTCGGCGTTGAAGATGTCCACCGACAACCCGGAACCGATCAGCTTGTTGTTCGTGAGATGCACCCGCGTGTAGTGGACGTGGGGCTTGTTGAGCTCTTCGTTTCGTTCCGAGGCCGCCGTCCGATCGTTGGCGCTGTGCGCCGAGTCCGTGTATTGCAGCGCGTAGTGCGAGGTCGAGTAGATCTTGTTGTTGCTCACCCACACCTGGTGATAACGCTTCGAGTGGTCCACGTCGGTGCCGCCGTGGGCACCGTGACTGCCGTGATCGTGCGCCGTGCCGTGGTAGTGGCTCTGGTCGCCGAAGCTCGAGCCGTGGTGATGGCCATGCAGCCTCACGTCCATGTAGCCGTAGATCGTGTTGTTCCGGAACCTGGCGCCGTTGAAGCCGTCGAAGTTCACTGCACGCGCTTCTCCGAAAACGGCGTCGAACATGCCCGGGCTCGGACGCACGACATTGTTCTCGAAGATCCCGTCGAAATGACGCAGCTGTCCTACGATCCCGAACTTGTTGTTTCCGATGTAGCCACTCGTGGCGGCGCCGGTACGTTCGACGTTCTGGTTGACGCGCAGATCGCGGATCGAGTTGTTCACGAGCATGACGCCGGAGCCGATCCAGTCGAGTATCAGCCGGCTCGTGATCTCGTTGTCGCGGATCACGACGTGCGACGCCGTGTCCTGGATCGTCAGGTTGCGGATGCTCCAACCGGAGATGACGTACGGATCGGCTTCGGTCCCGGAACCACGAACGACCCCGTTAGCTTCGGTGAAGTCCTTGTCCGTGAGGATCCGGATGTCCCGGTGTTCGGTGCGGTCCTCGTCGGCCGCAACCGGAGGCGCCACGACAACCAGGCCTGCGAACGCGATGAATACTGCGGCGCCCCACGCGGCCGCCTTCTTCCAGCGGATGGCTCCCACCTGACCTCCCTTGCCCAGCGGATACGCGTATCTATCTAAAAAGTACGAATCGGGCGGCCCGCGGTAACGGGTCAAGCGCGAGATGTGGGGTATGTGTGGGCGATGGACGACGTGCGGACGCTGCTTGCCGACCACGGACGCCTCGCGAGCAAGCGCCGGCAACCGACATGGGTGGAGCCGATGCGCGCGATCTTGACCAAGGAGCGTTTCTCGGATCCGGCGTGGGTGTTCGAGCCGAAGCTGGATGGCGAACGCTGCGTCGCGTACAAGAAGGGTCGCGACGTCCGGCTCATGTCGCGCAACCAGAAACTGATCAACGGGAGCTACCCGGAGATCGTCGACGCGCTGGCGCGGCAAGATCACGACGTCATCATCGATTCCGAGGTCGTCGCCTACGACGGTGAAGTGCCGAGCTTCTCCAGGCTTCAGCGGCGGATGCACGTCGTCGATCCCGACAAGGCGCGCCGCACCGGGGTGCCGGTGTTCCTGCATGCCTTCGACCTGATCTACGCCGACGGATACGACATCACGCGCGTGCCGCTGCGAGCGCGCAAGAAGGTCCTCAGGAAGCTCGTTTCGTTCCGCTCGCCTCTCCGCTTCGTAACGCATCGCGACACCGACGGCGAGGCGTACTACGAAGAGATGTGTGCGAAGAAGGGATGGGAAGGTCTCATCGCCAAGCGCGCCGACAGCACCTACCAGTCGACGCGCTCGCGCGACTGGCTGAAGTTCAAGTGCACGAACGAACAGGAGATGGTCATCGGCGGCTATACCGACCCGCAGGGTTCTCGCTCGGGATTCGGAGCGTTGCTCGTCGGCTACTACGAGCGTGGTGAGTTGCGCTACGCGGGTAAGGTCGGTACGGGGTTCGGCGTCGAGACGCTCACGATGCTGACGAAGGAGCTGAAGGCGCGCGAGCGGCCCACACCACCCTTCGCGGACCGGGACCTCAAGCGTCGCACCGCGCACTGGGTCGAGCCCGAACTCGTCGCGCAGATCGGCTTCGCGGAATGGACGGGTGACGGTCGTCTGCGACACCCGCGCTACATCGGGCTCCGTCGGGACAAACCGGCGAAGAAGGTAGTTCGGGAGAGCAGGTAATCATGGGCGAAGAGATCAAGGTGGGCCGCCGGTCGATCAAGATCACGAACCCGGACAAGGTCCTGTTCCCCGAGGACGGATACACGAAGCGCGACCTGATCGAGTACTACGAGGGCATCGGCGAGGTCATGTTGCCGTACGTCAAGGATCGCCTCATGACGCTCGAGCGTTACCCGGATGGGATCAACGGCGAACGCTTCTACAGCAAGAACGTGCCCAAGTACTTCCCCGACTGGATCGATCGCGAGACGGTCGGTAAGAAGGGCGGCACGGTGACGATGGTCGTCGCCAACGAACGGGCAACCCTCGTTTACCTCGGCAACCAAGCCGCGATAACGACGCACACGAGCATGCATCGCGTCGACAAGCTCGGCTTCCCCGATCAGTTGATGCTCGATCTCGATCCATCGGTCGACGACTTCGCCGAGGTGCGTCGCATCGCGAAGGACGTGCGAGGCATCTTCGAGGAGTTGGGACTCGCTCCGTTCGTGAAGACGAGTGGGTCGCGCGGACTTCACGTGATCGCGCCGCTCGATCGCCGCGCCGACGTGGAGGCGGTTCGCGCGTTCGCGCACGACGTCGCCCTGCTCGCGGCGAAACGGGACCCCGACCGCGTGACGATCGAACCAAGCAAAGC
>JBOGWY010000244.1:0-3061 GCA_050694015.1 Actinomycetota bacterium
CCGATGTTCAGGATGAACAGGCCGACGATCCCCCACCACAGCGCGAGCTTGTGACGGAAGTCCTGCGGCATGTTCTTCCTGTGCAGGTAGAACTGGTTGCCGAGGTTCATGCGCATCAACTGATGCGACGGGAGCCGCGACGTCACCGTCTGGAAATGGTCGCAGATCGCTTTCGGCGTCTGCAGAAGGACGTACTCACGCGACACGCGATACGTGTAATCGACGTCCTCCTTGTGCGCGTAACCCGACAGTTCCTCGTCGAACTTGAACTCCTCGACGATGGGACGTTTGAAGCTCATGAACCATCCGGTCATGTATTCGATCTTGCGCACCCCGGCCGCGATCGAGATGCCCTCGACCCAGAAGCCGGCCCGCATCTTCCCGCTCGCCTCGGGCCACCACCCGCCGATGCCGAAGAGCTTGCGCCACAGGATCGAGATCAACGGGGGCCGCGCCGGGTTCTTCGGGGTCGCGCGCACGCCGCCGAGCTCGTCTCCCCACCTCTGGTACTCCTCGAGGATCTCTTCGTGACAGTTGGGCTCCAGGAACACGTCGTCGTCGACGAAGAACACCGGATCGCCTTCTGTGCGCTCGATGCCGATGTTGCGCTGGATCGTGAGGCCGCGGGGGGCCGGATGGTGGTAGTCGAGTGTCAGCCCGACCTCGCTGCATAGCTCCTCGACCTTGGCACGCACCGGCGTCTCGTCACTGGAGTCGACGATGCACAGCTCCTCGGGCAGGACCGTCTGCCGGACGATGCTCTCGACCGAAGTCAGCAGTTCGTCCGGGCGGTTCCTGGTCGCGATGATGAAGGCCGAAGCAGCCTTTGGGGTGGTGGACATGCGGACCTACAGGCTACTAGATGACGCCTTGGAACCCCGACGTTGTTTGATGTTGCGGTAGACGAACTGCGGGTTGCCGAGGATGTAGCGACGCCACATGCGTTTGGGCTCCTGGGCGAGCCGGTGCACCCACTCGAGCCCGTAGCGGTTCATCCACTGCGGCGCGCGCGGGACGGTTCCGGTGACGAAGTCGTAGAACGCCCCGACGCCGATGCCGACGCGGGCGCCGGTCCGATCGAGGCACCGATCGAGCCACTTCTCCTGGATCGGGTTGCCCATGCCGACGAAGAGCAACTCGGTATTCGCGGACTTGATCGCGTCGATCGCGACCTCGTCTGACTTGAAGTAACCGTCGTGCGTGCCGACGATGTCGAGGCCGTGTATCTCGTTCATGAGTTGCCCGGCGGCGTTCTGCGCCACGCCGGGGGCCGCTCCGAGGAAGAACACGCGCCAGTTCCGTTCGGCGGCGCGGTGCAGGAGGAGATCGCCGAAGTAATTACCGTTGAGATCGACCGGGAAGCGCTCGCCGTGGATGCGCGCCGCGAGCATGACGCCTTTGCCGTCGTTCAGACACAGGTCGGCGCGTCGTAACACCTCTCTGAACTCGGGGTCCTTGTACGCGAGGTTGAGGCCGTGCGCGTTCGTGTGCGCGATGAACGCGGGTGTCTCGCGCCCGAACAATCTCTCGATCTCGTCGAGCGCTTCTTCCGCTGTGAGCTGTGCGACGGGCACGCCGAGTATGCCGATCGTCGGGACGTTCGTAGACATGGCTAGAAGGTAACCTCCTAGCCCATGAGCGACGTTCCCCACATCGCGGTTATCGGCGCGGGCCCGTGCGGGCTCGGGTGCGCGCGCGAGCTCAACAACCTCCGCCACGAGAACTGGACCGTGTACGAGGGCAGCGACGTCCCCGCCGGTCACGCGGGATCGGTCGTCGATCCGCTGGGATTCACGTGGGACTTCGGGGGCCACGTCGTGTTCTCGCACTACGGCGAGTTCGACCGCCTTCTCGAAGAAGTGAAGGGCGACGACGTCTACAGCCACGAACGTTCCTCCTACATCCGGTTCCGCGACCGTTGGGTGCCGTATCCGTTCCAGAACAACTTGCGGTATCTCCCACCGGAGGAGGCGTACGAGTGCATCCTCGGCCTGATCGAGGCCCCCGGCGCCGACACGTCGGTGGACTTCGCGCAGTGGATGGAGGGCATGTTCGGCGGGGGCATCACGCATCACTTCATGCGGCCTTACAACTTCAAGGTGTGGGCGACGCCGCCTGAGCGCATGTCGTCGCAATGGATCGGCGAGCGCGTCTCGGTCATCGATTACAAGCGTGCGCTCCGGAGCATGGTGTTCCAGGAGGACGACGCCGCGTGGGGACCGAACAACCTGTTCGTGTTCCCGGCGACGGGTGGGACGAGCGAGATCTACCGCCGCTTGGCCCGTCGTCTCGGCGACCGGATCACCTACGAGCGCGAGGTCGAGCTCATCGATGTGGAATCCAAGACCTTGAAGTTCTCCGGCGGGAGCACGGAGAGCTACGACAAGCTCGTCTCGACGATGCCTCTCGACATCCTCGTGCGCAAGCTCGTGCACTGTCCCGACAACGTGAGGGCCGCGGCCGACGACCTCGAGCACAACGGGGTCTACATGGTGGGCATCGGCTACGAGATGCCGCTCAAGGACGACGTGTCGTGGATGTACTTCCCGCAGGACCACACACCGTTCTACCGGGCGACGAACTTCGCCAAGTACTCGCCGGCGAACGTGCCCGACTCCGACACGGGCCGCTACTGCTCCTACATGACCGAGACGGCCTACTCGCGCTACAAGCCGGAGTCACGCGACGACCTGCCCGAGCGCGTCGTGAAGGGCCTGCGGGACGCCGGTGTCGTCGAGGGGACACCCACGGTCGCGTCGATTCACCTCGAGGACATCCCGTACGCGTACCCGGTACCGACGGTCAAGAGAGACGACGCGCTCGCGACGATCCAGCCGTGGTTGATGCGCCACGACATCTACTCGCGGGGCCGCTTCGGGGCGTGGAAGTACGAGATCGGGAACATGGACCATGCGGTAAAGATGGGCTCCGACGCCGCGCGTCTGATGGTGAACGGAACCCCCGAGGAGGCCTGGACCCTCTAGGGGGGCCGATGTTTCTGCCGTGGCTCTCGCTATTCGAGAAGAATCATCGAAACGTCAGAGGTTGGACATTCCAGCGC
>JBOGWY010000245.1:0-17842 GCA_050694015.1 Actinomycetota bacterium
CAACCAGATCGTCGTAGCGCACGATCGAGAACGACCCGTGTCGGCGGCCGATCGACAGGACGAGTTCGTTGACGAGATCCCATTCGAGCGCGGTCCGGATCGATCCGCGCCGGATCATGCGATCGCCCCGGCCGGGATCGAACTTCCGACGCTGCCACGAATAGGCCACCGCGCGACTGTCGCGGACGAGCTGCACCATGCGGAGATCGATCTGCTCGAGCGTCGTCAGCAACCACCCATGACGAGCTTCCTTGGACGAGTCCACGATCACGCGCGCTCCCGAAGTCTCCGAGATCGTTCGGTAGAGCAGTTCGAGAAGGCGCCGGTACGTGTGGAGATCTTCGACGAACGTTCGCGGGCTCAGCAACGTCCTACGGGGATCCGTCAGAGGACGGACCATCCGCTCCTGTAGCCGGCACGCGTCGCCGGCGTCGAGACCGAGCCCGGCGTGCACTCGGTCGAGGATCTCTCCCCACGTCGGGCATGCGCCGATCTCTTCGCCGCAGCCACAGCGCCCGCCGTTGGATAGGGCGTCGCGCCACAACCGGCTGATCTCGCCCGCCGAGAAGAATCCGTCGACCTCGCCGACCAGACGATCCAGCAGCGTGCTCCCGCTGCGACCCGCGCCCCCGATGAAGAGGACCTTCGGTGTCACCGTGCGCTCCCGACTCCCTCGGCGCCGGCCGGGCGCAGATCGAATCCGTAGCGATGAAGAGACGGGTACGTGAGCAGACCAACGAGTGCTTTGTCGACTCGGCCCATGTCCTGCACCCAGTCCACGTCGGGCCGGATCCGGATCGCGCCGTTGTCGAACCGAAGGGGATTGCCGGCGACCGTGTGATCGGTGTCCAGTTCGACCCCTCCATCCGCCGACACCGGGAGGTCGCTATCTCCCTCGCCCACGAACGAGAGCACGCGCGACACCGTCCCGGCCGGCCACGCGGCGAGATCCTCGTAGCGCACCACCGAGAAGGGTCGCCGGGTGTGGCGCATGAGGTGGGTCAAAGAGTTGATCGCGCTCCACTCCAGCGCGCTTCTCACGATCCCCCAGCTGTCCATGTTCCTGCCGCTGCCTGGGTTGAACTTCTTGCGCCGCCACGAATACGCGGTGGCGCGGCTGTCGCGCACGAGCTGGACCACGTGCAGATCGATCTCCTTAACGCGCGTCAGTAGCCAGCCGTGGGACACGTCCTTGCTCGAGTCGACGATCACCGAGGCGCCCGTGACCACCGCGATCGCTCGGTAGAGACGACCGACCAGGCGCGCGTAACGCTCGACATCACGTCCGAAAGAGCGCGGAAGACCGGTCACGAACTGCGGGATCCTGAAGAATCGATCCACCTTGGCTCGCAGGTGCAGCAGCTCTGAGACGTCGATCCCGTCCGAGCCGAACGCTTCCTCGAGGATCTCTTGCCACACCGGGCAATCAGGTACCGGAACCCCGCAACCGCAACGACGGCCCTCGACGAGACCCTCTATCCACAGGTGACGCACTTCGCCTGCAGAGAAGAATCCGTCCACACGACCGAGGACGCGGTCGAGCAACGTGCTCCCGCTACGGCCGTAACCCCCGATGAAAAGCACCTTCGGCGTCATCTCGGCCTTCATCGGATGCCTCGCATCTTCACGAACACCTCGTTGCGTAGACGGGTCCCGAGGGGGCCGCGGTAACGGTCCTCGTTGCTGTTTATGTAGTCCCGCGCCTCGTCGGAGAGCGGAGCGGGCCGCGTCTCGGCGTCCTCCGAGCGGATCATGCGGATGGCATCGCGGATGCCTCTCGCGGCCTGCCATGGAACGCGGTTATAGAGACTCTTCGCGAGATACCCGGCGCCCAGTCCGAGGGTTCGTTGGGGATCCCGGTAGTACCGGTAGTCGATGAACAACGCGTTGCGGATCTGGAAATAGAAACGATCGCGATCCCATCTCACTCGTCGCTCCGGAGCGACCTTGTGGAGCACGGTGGCGGCCGGGTCGTAAACGATCCGGTACCCCTCGTCGATGATCTTGAGAGCAAGTTCGAGCTCCTCCTCGCAGAAGAAGAGCCGCTCGTCGAAACCGCCCACTCGCTCGAAGACACTGCGACGCAGCGCCGAACCACACGTCACGAACCTCGCCGCCGTGAACTCGCTATGCGCGGATGGTCGCAGAGCATGCGGATACGACCACGATTCCTCCGTGCGGGTCGCGTGATTGAGGATCCTGAAGGCGATCGCGCCGAGATCAGTTTCCCGGTCGAAGCGCGCCCTCACGTGGCGGAGTACGTAACGCGATGCGAGGACCGCGTCGTTGTCGATCGTGACGACGTACGGCGCCGTTCCTTTTCCGATGGCGATGTTCCGCCCGGCGGGCGGCCCGACGTTGGTCCCCAGTTCGGTCAGGTTGGTGCGGTTATCGGTGGCGACCCGTGCGCGCAACCGCTCCAGGCCTTCGTCGCGACTCCCTTGATCCGTGATCCACAACCGCAGGCTCACGTCTCGTTGATCCAGGATGCTGTCGATGGTCTCGAGAGCGGTGTCGATGCGATCCCACGTAAGCATGACGACGTCGATCTCGGTGCCGTCGTCGGCACCCCCGCCGATGAATCTCACTCCCTCGCGCCTCGGCTCGGATCCCGCGGTCATCGCGACGACCTCGCGCTCGGGCTCCAGGACGGTGACGTCTCCGATTATCCGCGGGTCTGCCGGCGCGATCCGGCGCCTGCGCGATAAGGCCGGCCAGATCCCGGACAGGAGGATCGTGGCGTGGAGCGCAGCGAACGCGACGTTGTTCCACGTGCCGGGCCCCCGGTTCTGAAAGAGTCCATACGCACACGCTGCGACAAGGGCGACGAGCGTTGCGAGGGTCGGCAAGGCGACCCGGACCTGGCGGGTCTCCGTCCCCTTCTTCGGCGTGACGACGAAGCGCGCCGGGCGGCGCAAGACGATCCCGACCAGAGCGCGGATGTGCACCCAGAAGTTCGCCGTCATCAACGCGAACGCGTCGAACGAATACAGGCCGCCGCCGAAGCGGGAGACGGCGAGGATCGCGATGCCGAAATAGGGCGCGAAGTGAAGCAGGAAATCATCCGCCGAAGCCTGAGCGAGAGGTTGCGCGCCGGTCACGAGTCGCACGATCGGCAGTGCCAGGTAGATCGCGATCGACCATCCGGTGAGGAAATAGGCCGCCGAGAGCAGGTATTGCACGCGCAGCTTCAGCGGCAGGCGCGCGCTGAGCAGGCGCGGCACCACCGAGAGGCAGCCGCGCGCCCAGCGGTGCTGCTGCTGTGCATAGGCGGCCTCATCTTGCGGCCCCAACCCTCGTGCGAGCACCTCCGGGACGTAGACACTCTTCCACCCGCGCTCGTGGAGCACGATCGACATCGCGAAGTCCTCGGTGAGGGAGCGCTCCGGGAAACCACCGATCTGTTCGAGCGCCGAGCGCCGGAACACCATGTTGGTGCCACAACAGAACATCGCACCGAGCCGGTCCTTGCCGCGCGCGATGGGTCCGAAGAACAGAGACTGCTGCCCCCACGCGGCCGCGCACACCCCTCCCGTGGCCGGTGCATCCGCGTAGTATTGCGGGGTCTGCACGTAAGCGACGTCGGGATCTACGAAGTGGGGCAACGTTTCGTCCAGGAAGGCTCGATCCGGGACGTGGTCGCAGTCGAACACCACCACGAACTCGCCGGACGTCAGCGCGAGAGCGTTGTTGAGGTTGCCTGCCTTGGCCCCCTCGTGTTCCGAGCGCGTCACGCGGACGGCGCCGTAGCGTGCCGCAAGACGCTCCATCTCGGGCGAGTCGCCGTCGTCGAGCAAGAAGACCCGGACCTGACCGCCGCCCATCCGAGTGGCGGAGGCGATCGTCGGTTCGACCACCTCGACCGGTTCGTCGTAGACCGGGATCAGGACGTCCACGACGGGTTTCCCCGCGATCGATAGCGGTCGGGTTCGTCGTGGCGCGTCGTGGGCGCAGGTCCACCAGAAACCCAACGCCTGCGCGAGGTTGAAGAGCTCGGCCACCAGCAGGAGTCCGTACAGGATCGGGTTCCCGACGCGGCCCGGCCACAACAGCCACCCGAAATAGAACAGGGCCAGAGGGACGAACAGCAGCAACATGATCCGGGCACGCCGGTAAGCGTGTTGTCCCAGGATGTCCGTGGGTCTCTCAGCCATCGCTGCCGCCCTCCGTCTCGTCTTCCCTCGAGGCGGCGGAGCGCGCCTTCGCTTCGAACACCCAGACGCGGACCTGAGGTTCCTCGAAGCGATCAACGAGGCGATAGTCGTTCTCGAGCTGTGCGAGCGTCGCACCCGTCTGGGCCGCTACTCCCGGCTTGTCCAGAAAGCTTCCGAGGACGAACACGCGTCGACCCGGAACGGGCCGGGGCAAGGCGTCGGTGTTGGATCGTGCTCCGGTACCCGGCGCGTAGTAATCGATGACGGATGCGAGGAACTGCGGCTCGTAGAGAAACACGTCACCCGGGGACGAACGCTCATCGACCTCGGAGATCGCGCCTCGGAAATCGTAGATGCGAGGGTTCGTACCGTTGAGTTGCTGATCGGCTCCCGCCACGAGCAACAGGGTCACAGCGGCCGCGATGGAGACCCTGAAGATCGCCGGCCGCGATGCGACCTTGATCAAGAGCCTCGCTCCCAGGAGCAGCAGCAACGGGACCGCCGTCGCGAAGTAGCGAACCTCGAAGACGTTACGAGACATGAGGCCCCCGACGAACAATCCGGCGATCGGGAGGATGGCGGCAGCCGCGACGAAGCGCGAGTTGAACGACATGCGCCCGCGGCCGAGCAGGAGGAACGCGAGGACCATCCCGAGCGGCCACAACGCCACCAGCCGGCTCATCAGATGGTCGGAGTGATAACCGAACACCGCCCACGCGACGTTCGCTAGAACGGTGTAGATCGAGACGTAGTCGTGAGCCTGAGAGGCCGCCGTCTGCGTCTGTGTCGGCAGATTGCCCGCGTGACGGGCGTTGTTCGCGGCGAACTGGTCGGCCGCGAACGGCACGAGTGGTGCCACCAGTAATTCGATCACCAGCAGAGTGGTGATCCATCCCGACAGGAGTCCTCCGAACCTGTCCGTATCACGTTGCTTCCAGATGAAGACCAGGAATACCAGCTGTTGCACGACGACTTGCAGGACGGAGAAGTAATGCGTCCACAGCATCGCGGCCGTAACCAGCGGATAGAGCACCCAGGCCCACCACGAGCCTTGGCGCAGGGCGCGCGCCTGCGCCCATACCGCCGTCGCCGAGAACAGCATCAACAGCGAATACATGCGCGCTTCCTGTGAATACCAGATCAACAACGGCGCCACCGCGCCGAATGCGGCCGCGACGAGCGCGGTCCGACGATCGAAGAGTTCTCGACCGAGGGCGTACAACACCGCGACAAGCAACACTCCCGCTGCGATCGAGACGAGTCGCACGTCGGATTCGGTGCGCCCGAATACCCGCACGACGACCCAGGTGACGGCGTAGTGAAGCGGAGGGTGAACGTCGGTCATGCGCAGCGTCTCCAGCATCTCTGCGAATCCCAAACGAGCGCGCTCGACCGTTATCGCCTCGTCGACCCACAAGCCACGGACGCCGCTGAGCCGGAGACCGGCCGCCACCGCGAGGATCGCGGCAAGGATCGGAGCGTGCACCCACGACGTTCGCCTTGCGACAGTCTTGACCGCAGAGCGCATCGGGACGACGATCGCATCCGATCGGTAAGCGAGGATGCCGGCGAGGCAGAGGGCCGCGTTGGCGGCGATCGAGACCATCACGACATCGGCGGCGCTCTCCGCCGATACGAGGATGCCGATCGCCTGAACCGCCGCAATCACGGCGAGGATCCCTACCGAGGCGCGCGCTCGCCCGACCGCGCATCGTTGAGCCGCCAACACGCGACCAACGCCGAACAGGGCCATCGCGAGCATGTACGGAGCGACCAGCGGTGCGATCTCCGTGTATCGATCTCCCAGAACGACCGAGACGATCTCGGACGGAAAGATGAGCGACGCCAAGAGCGCCACTCCCCCAAGTGCGATCGTGATCGCGAGCGCCACGGAGAGCGCTCCGCGTTCTCCACGCGCCTCCCTCGGAAGAAGCAACCACGGGATGGCCATCGTCGCGAAGGCGGCGATCCCACCCACCGTGGAGATGCCCGCGAACTGCGCCGCCTGCGCGGTGGACAGCAACTTGTTGGCCAGCAACAGATCCTGGTTCAGGATGACGGCAAGAAGGAAGAACGCCGTGGTCGTCCACCATGCCGCTCCGGCGCGACGCCTACCTTGTGGCTCTGCCGCGACGGCGCCCTTGTCGTTGACGATGAGAAGCGAGGCGTACCCTCCGGCCACCACGCCGATCGCCGCGCCGACCGGTCCCCAGATCAATCCCAGGCCGGTTCCCAGCGCGAGCCGGACGACCACGTCGAGAACCAAGCTCGCCGCGCCTCTGCGGTGATGGCCCACGCCCCATAACCGGCCCCGGAGCAGCGCCCGCGACGAGATCGCGGGGAACGACACCGCGAGGAGGACGATCAGGGGCACCGGTATCTCAACCAGGACGCTGATCGGAGTGGCCGCGACGATCATCGCGAGCGCGATGCCGAGCCCCATGTAGAGAACCTTGCGGCGCGCGGTCCGCGCCACTTCGGGCTCGAGCGCGGTCGCCGCGCTCATGCTGCCGGCCGGAACGTTGATGAGCAGGTACAACGCGAGGAACGCCCTGAGTACCGCGAAATCTGCGGGAGCCAGGACGCGCGCCATGATGACGGCGAACGCGAAGTTGCCGAGGCCGGACGCGAGTTGCGCACTCATGACGAGGATCTGCTCGGCGGCGATGTGGCGCATGCCGCCGATACGGCTCGCGGCGAGACGGACGCTTCGGGGTGCGGTTACCACCGGCGCCACCTCCCGCGCGCTGGGTAAGTCGCCATCATCGTGTCCACGGTGCCCACGGGGTGGGAGCGAGCCTGAGCCCGTCGCTGTTGTCCTCGTCGACGTCCCCACGCGCCAAGAGGAGATTCAGCAACCTCAGTTCCTCGCGCGCGGCATGGATTTGCTCCATCACCGCACCGGGGGACGGTCGACTTTGATCCCGCAACGCCGACAGGACGACGTCGCCGATCGCCTGGGGAGACGCCTCGGGCGTCACGCATCGATAGTTGAGGCGCGTCGCGAGGCCCACCACCTCGGGATCATGCGAGACCGCCACGCACGGGATCCCCGCCGATGCAGCCGCGATCAGACCGTGGAACTTCATGCTCACGACGACGCGGTGGGCCGCCATGTCGCGTCGAGCGTCGCGGAGGTCTACGGGAGGAGGCAGTATCTCGACCGAACCACCCAGTCCACCGGCGACGCGTACCGCGACCTCTGCGCCGACGTCGTCGCCGTCCCACGGCTGGAGCCGGATCGCCACTCCCGAGGTCGCCGCGAGCATCAGCGTCGCGGTCAACAGATCGGCGATCGACTCGGGGTCCGATGACGCGTCGGGCACGACGAGGATCCCGTCGCCGCTCAACGCGCTCGATCGATCCATGCCCAAGGCCGCCCATGACGGATCGGAGCCGACGCGGAAGGGGGTCGGGAGACCGTCGTCCGCGAGTTGACGGGCGGCCTCCTCGTCTCGCAACACGACCAGATCGGCGCGGCGAACGAGGGCCGATGCAGCGACGCGATCGCGGCGGCGTTCCAGCGGGCCGGCACCAACACCGACCATCGCGACCGGCGTGCGGGGCGCCAGCAGGCTCGCCGCGGTGAGCGCGCCCAGACTGGGAGACGCGTCCCCGCCGTCATGTGGCGTGGCGATGGGCTTTCCCCCGGTAACCACGAGCGCGTCCGAGCGACCTATGGCGCGCCGCAGTCCGGGTCCGGACGGATCGACGGGCGTAAGTCGATCCGGCCGCACCACGGGACCACCAGCGGCCGTCACCAGATGCTCCCACCCGGGGAGTGCCGCGCGGAACGCAGCCACCGTCGATCTGTGACCCGGATGCTCGGGCGCGAAAGGACCGGCGAGGAGGAGTGTCTTCATCTACAAGCTCCGGTAGAGATCGAGGTGTCGCAGCGCGACGTCCGGCCACGACCTGTCGCGACCCATCGCGTCGCAGCTCTGCTTCAGCTCGGCCAGGGCCTCCCGCGACCCCGCCAGGTCCTCGAGCCGGCGCGATAGGGACTCTGGTTCCAGCGGTGCGATCGTCGACGGCGGAGCATCGACGCAGCGACCGAGCTCCCCCGATACGAGGAACGGGGTGCCGTGCGCCAGCGCCAACGCCAGAGCTCCGCTGCTCGCATGAGGTTTCGGATACGGGAACAGCGCGAGGTCTGCGGCCGAGAACATCGCCGCGACATCCTGATCCGGAACGAAGCCGTGGAACGCGGCCGCGTGGCCCCATCGTTCGACGAGGTCCGCGGCATACGGATCTCTTCCCGCGAGCCGGGGATGCTCGCCCCCCGCCACCACGAGGTGGACATCTCGTCCGGCGAGATGCGCGGCTTCGAGTGCGAACTCGAGTCCCTTGTAGGGAGCGATGAATCCGAAACACAAGACGGTGAAGCGGTCGTCCCATCCCAGCTGCGCCCGAGCGACCGATCGATCGGTCGGCGACGCGATCTGGATGCCGTGGGGCACGACGACCGAACCGGGGATGATCTCTTGGAAGTGGCGCTCGTGCACGATCACGGCATCGCTCAAGCGATTCAACGACGTCTGCACCCCCGACAGAGCTGCGCGTGCCGCCCGTGCCGGCACGCGCGTTCGGTGCATCCGAACGAACGCCGCGTCGATCGACGACGGATCGATCACCTGATGCATCGTCACGACCCGCCGTGCACCGGCGCGCTTCAGGTGGGCCATCGCCGGCGCGAAACTCGCCGCGGACGACGCGCCGCCGTATAGGAACAGCTCGTGCTGGAGGTGGACGACGGGTGCGCCGGTCCGAACCGCCGCGCGCGCGGCATCGGAGAGCGCTCGGGGGCCGAGTCTAAAAGGGCGCGTAACCCGTATGCCTTCGTCGTAAGCGACCGCCGGGGCGCCCGCCTCCTGGGGCGCGATCACTTCGACGTTGGCACCCTTCTCCGACAGGTGCTGCGTTAGATCGCGCGCGTATGTGGCGACCCCGCTCGATCCCGAATGACGCCCCGGCAGCGGATACGGCGAGATGAGGGCGACGTCTGCCCCGCGCCGCGGTGATCCGATGGTGCTCCGGCCGTTGGACGACTTGAAGTCACGCGACCGCCCGTTGCCGGGGCTGCCGGGGGGGAGAACCTTGTGGTGGATCCACAGTCTCAGCGCGGATGCCGCCATCCTGCGGGCGTCGCCCACCGGATGAACGCGAGATCCCTCCTGGTCGATCCAGATCGTCGGAACCTCGACGATCCGGTATCCAAGCATCTTCGCCACGACCAATAGGTCGACGTCGAACAAGAAATCGCGCGACGAGAGGTAGGGCAGGATGCGCTCGACGACATCGCGATGGAGGACCTTCGCGCCGCACTGCGTGTCGGTGTATGGAAGGCGGAACAGGCGCCTTATGCCGAACGCGAATCCGGCGCTCGCGAGCCGTCGCGCCAACGGACGGACCGGCACTATCGCTGCCGGATGACGTCGTGACGCGATCGCTCCATCGACTTCGTTGACGGACTCGACCAACCGCAGCAGCTCGCGCGGAGAGGTCGCGCGATCCGCGTCGACGAAGGCGACCAGATCACCGGTGCAGCGCCGGAAGGTCTCCATCAGGACACCGCCCTTGCCCAGCTTCGGGAAGTCCAGCAACTCGACCCGCTTGTCCTCGAAGGCGTGCCTTCGAACGACGTCTCCGGTCGAGTCCACCGTTCCGTCGAGCGCGACCAGGAAACGAACTTCCGGATCGGAGATGGCATCGCGGTAAGAAGCCAGGGTCGGACCGATCCGAGCTTCTTCGTTATGGGCCGGGATAACGATGTCCAGGCGCACATTCACCTCCTACGATTCCTCATCACGGATGGAAAAACTGGGGGACTGTGACTGGCGTCACGACGATTGCCAACGCCCGTGATCCGGGCGGGCTATCCAGCAGAACGTCGAGCGGTCGACGATCGCCGCGCACCGTACCCGCGCGCGAACGCGCCGGTGTAGATCACCGCCTTGACTCGACGGCCAGCGCGCTCTTTACCCATAAACGAAAACTTGAACGACAGAGGAACGGGTTGCGCGAAAGTTTTTAATGCAAATGTCTTCCATCAGCGCGCTACGCGCGTGATACATCGCGCTATGTACTCGATCGTTCTGTTTCACGCGAGTGAATTACCCGCCTGGAAAAACAAACCGGCAAGCAAACGAAGGAATCGTTAGCTCGCACCCAGAAGGGTCTGTGATCAGCTCGTCCTAGGAACAGTCGCCGATGCAACTGCCGTGCATCGATCACGACTGCAGCGAACGGTCGGCATCGTGTCTGCCCTCGGGCGGGGAAACGATGGAAGGAGGGTCTCGATGCGACGTCGATTCGTCGTAGCGCTTGTGATGAGCGTGGCCGCCACGGTCGGGCTCGTGGGCTTCACCGCGACGCCCGCGTCTGCCTACTGCATCGACACCGGCATCCCGGGTGCAGAGTGCGTGTGGGTGTGCCCACCGGGCTTTACCTGCCCGATGTAAGAGAGCTGGACTTTAGGTGCCGGCTCTAGTCGGAGCCGTTGGATCACGTCAACCTGATACGGGCCCGATCCGGGTTACCCCTCCGGTGCTGCAGGAGTATCAATAAGTGAAAGCGATCGTTCGCGCTCCGACAAAGAACCTCGCACCAGGAGGGGGCAGGGGTGGCAAAGACACTCTTCGTCATGGCGCTCGTCGGCGGGCTTTTCATCGGCGCTATTTCCCCCGCGCTGGGCGAGAAAACTCGAAAAACGAAGAAGGAACGACGCGTCCAGCGTGTGGAAGAGGCCGCGTACACGGCACCGGCCGCGGCCGTCACCGGCGCAGGTCTCTTTGTCGGTGCCTGTCATCATGAGGAACATGTCGGTTGCGTCGCTTTTCCGATCAAGAGCCACCTTGAACTCTTCGTTTCGATCGAGGTGGCAGACGAGTCCGGGTTGCCAGTGCACGCAGTCATGCTTCATCCCCAAACCAGGGAAACAGTCGCCGAATTCTGCGGTGAGACCGAAAAGGCGATTCCAATCGCCGTGATCAGCGAAGTAGATATCTGGCTGCTCGCCGGGGCTTGTCCTGGGGGGACACCGAGCGTGGTGACGACTGGGTCGGTAACCGCGACGTTTTCCAATCTTCCCTAACGATGGTCGTCGTGATACCGGGCCGGCACGCGAGGGTGCGCTGTGGTGGACCAGAGGAGACTCGAACTCCTGACCTCACCCGTGCGAGCCGTGCGAAGCCGATTTACGGAGACTCACTGCCGTGCACGTTCATGACCATCAAGGCAGGTCACACCGCGTTTCCAATCCACGGCTACTTCCGCGGACACCCACCCATTTCCGTTGGTGATGTTGGGAGTGCCTTGGGAGCCCCGAGCAGCCCACACCGCTTCGGTGCTCGCGTCGCTGGCAACGAATCCTTTGCAATCACCCCATCTTGTTGCTCGGCGGGATGTTGGCGTTCATCCGGAACACGTTCTGTGGATCCAACCGGTCTTTCAGAGCGGTCAGCCGTCCCAGACGATCGCCGTATGCCGTCTCCACCCCGGCGGCGCCCTCGTCGGATAGGAAGTTGGTGTAAACCCCTGTCGCGTGCGGCTGTAGCGCGGCCCATGCATCGCGTGCCCACGCTCTGTGCGCGTCGGCATCGGCGTTGCCCGGAGGCCACGCCGCCGTCACATTGAGATCGAACCCCGTCCGGCGCTCTCCGACCGCCGTCGCGTGGGGATCGACTCTGGTGACCGCACCGCCCACGGCCCACCCGTTCATCTGCCAGAACGGAGCCGTAGCGGATGCAGCGCGGGTCATGATGACCTCGATCACGGAGTCGCTGATCTGCGGGAGATGGTGGGATTTCCAATAGTAGTGGCGACCATGCGGCGCGCCGGCGTCGAGCATCGACTGGATGAAGGAATAAGGCAGTGGTCGGATCGCATCCGCGAACGGCGTGCCGACCGCGCGCAGCGGTGCGATCACTTTCTCGCCCTCCGCGACGTCTCCGGACCACACGAGGATCAACGCCACCATCGGCTTGCCGATCCGATCCAGCGGGACGAAGGGAGCCGGAGGCGCCAGTGTGATCGCCGGGCTGATCCCGAGTTCGTCGGGTGCATCCGCGGCCATATCGTTCATCGCCTTGAGCACCGCGGGTGCCTCCTCCAGCGGCCACGCGATCGGTCCCCCCAGCACCATCGGTCCCACCGGATGCAGGCGGTACTCGAAGGCGGTAGCTATACCGAAGTTGCCGCCGCCTCCCCGCAAACCCCAAAAGAGCTCAGGCTCGGTCTCGTCGTCCACGTGAAGAGCCTCGCCCTCGGCCGTGACTAGATCCACCGACAGGAGGTTGTCCACCGTCAATCCGTGTTTGCGCATCAGATGACCAAGGCCTCCCCCCAGCGTGAGTCCCGCGATCCCCGTGTGGCTGATCACTCCACCCGTCGTCGCCAGCCCATGAGGTTGGGTCGCCTTATCGAGATCGGACCACAGGAGTCCCCCTGCGGCGCGTGCCGTCCGCGCCTGAGGATCGACGCGCACCGCCTTCATCAGCGAGAGATCGATCATCAACCCGTCGTCGCACACGGCATGGCCCGCGACCGCATGACCGCCGCCCTTCACGGATACCAGTAGGTCTTGCTCTCGTGCGAAGCGGACCGCGGCAGCAATGTCATCGGCTCCTACACAGCGCGCGATCAAGGCGGGGTGCCGGTCGATCGCTCCGTTCCAGATCCGGCGCGCCTCGTCGTATCCCTCCTCCCCCGGTCGCAGCAGCGCTCCGCGGAAGCCCGATCGCAAGATCTCGAGTGCACTTGGAGACACCGGGGCCATGTCGGCTTTCATCGTGCGCCCTCGCTCTGCAGGTCGTCGTCAGATAGAGCCACATCGAGGAACTCGGACAACGTCGTCGCGGTAGTTACGGCCGCGGCGCGATCCACCCCCTCGAAATAGATGCCCGCGTTGAGGGCCATCTGCATCTCAACGATGAGACCCGCGACCTGTTCGGACATCCCAGCCTGCGTCAGCGCGGCAACCACCTGTTCCGGCGGGAACGGCACGTAGTCCAAGTCTGGATGCCCGATGCGCGCACCTATCTCGCGGGTCGCCTCAGGCATCGTGACCACCTCCGGACCAAGCAAGACCCTCACCGAACGCCCGGCGAAATCTCGGCCCCTCATTCGCTCGGCCACCTCACGCGCCACGTCTGCCGTCGCGACCATGGGCACCTCTAGGTCGGGACGCACGGCGCTCCCGTTGACCCCGGCGGCTTGGATGAGCGGCAACGCGGCCAGAAGGTAGTCCATGTAGAACGCCGGCCGCAGCAGCAACAGGTTCGCGGCTTCGAGCCGATCCAGATGCCTCTCGAAGCCGTGCAGTCCGCCCGGCGGGCCGGGTGCATCGGCTTCGCCCGCGCCCACCCCGCTGAGCGCCACGATGTGGCTCACCCCCTCGAGCTCAAGAGCATCCGTAATCGATCGGCTCATGATCTCCCGATTCCCCACGAAGTCCGGGTCCGCCACATTCTCCGGGAGCATGACGAACGCCGTGGAGGCTCCCGCGAACAGGGCCCGAAGGTCGTCCACATTTGTCGCCTCGCCCGTGACCACCTCGGCCCCGCGCGCGGCCAGCTCGGAGAGGTCTCGAGCGTGCTGAAGAACCCTTATCTCTTCTCCCGCTCTGAGGAGCAGATCGGCCACCTTTCCCCCTACGTTCCCCGCTGCACCCATGATCGCTAGCGCCATCACCACCTCCTGGTCTATGGACTAGAGCGACCCTAGCTAGGGGAGCGCCCCGCGCCTAGTTCGGATCTCGAACTGGTACAGAACCCGAACCCCTGGCACGATTAGGGCGTGACGTCCAGGGACCAGTACTGCCCCATCTATCGATCGCTCGATCTCTTCGGCGACCGCTGGGGACTGCTGATCGTGAGAGAGATCCTCCGGGGCGTCACGCACTTCAACGAGCTGGAGAGGAGCCTCCCTGGAATCTCTCGATCCACGCTCGCGCAGCGACTTCGTCATCTCGAGAAGGAAGGGATCGTGTTGCGCGGCGTATTGCCGGAACAGCGCGGGACCGAGTACGAGCTGAGTCCTGCGGGTCTGGATCTGGTCGCTGTTCTCGAAGCGGTCAACAACTGGGGAGTTCGTTGGCTCATCCCCCAAACACGCCCTTCGGAGATGGATCCCGACGGCCTGATGCAGTGGATCGGGCGCCATGTGATCCTGGGGACACTCCCAGCGCGCCGCGTCGTGGTGCGGTTCGAGCTCAGGGGTCGGAACAAACGTCGCTTCTGGCTCGTGTTGCGGGCTGGGGAAGCATCTCTGTGCCCCGACCATCCAGGGTTCCCCGAAGATGTCTTCATCACGGCGAAGACGGCAGACGTCTACCAGCTGTTCGTCGGACGCCTGAGCTTCCAAGACGCGCTCCGGCAAGGATCGATCTCGGCCGAAGGAGCTCCCGCGCTAATCCGCGCGTTGCCACGTTGGTTCCGCCTTCGCTCGTCCGGTCCGACGATCCCTCACCCGTCCTAAACCACGGCCAAACGCCCTCTCCTTGGAGTTGACCAGGGCTTCTCTTTGTGGACCAGAGGAGATTCGAACTCCTGACCTCACCCGTGCGAGGGGTGCGCTCTACCAACTGAGCTACTGGCCCGAGACCGATTCAGTCTAAGGGGGCGGCCAGTTCTCAGTCCGCGAAGCGAAACGAGCCCTCGTCGGGAGTGCGGTCGCTGGCCCGGGCCGATCTCGTGTTGGTGCGGACGGCGTCGAGCGTCGTCCGCATCGTCCACTCGAAGGACCCCGGAAAGCCCTCGAGGCGCGAGCGGTCGAGCGCAACCCTTACCTCGGAGCCGTCGATGTCGATCTCGCCGGGAAACGAGTCGTCGACCGTCGACGCGGAGAAGTCCTGCGTCGTCGCGACGATCGACGCGTTGGATTCGCTGTCGACCGTCGCGATGAGCGTCCACGTTGCGTTCGCGCCTTCGATGACCTCCCAGCGCCACTCGATCGAGCCGTCGGGAACCTCATCGGGGATGTCTGTGCCGGCGACGACGGAGAACACGATCTGATCGCCGTCCGCGGTAACCGTCGCGCTCCTGATGTCGGCGAGCGCGGTGTCCCGCGGGGGCCGTGGTCCTTCTTCGACGAGCACATCGTTGCGAGGATCGTCTCCGCCGTCGGAGCCGGCCCCACCGGACGCCAGCAACACCACGACGACCACGATCAGGCCGCCCACGATCGCGAGGGCGATAACGAGCGGCCTCCGGTTCACGGCTCGTCCGTCTCGGGCACTCTCTCTCTAAGCGCATCGCGCAGCGAGCTCTGGATGCTCGAGGTCGTGAAGTCACCGCGGGTGCGCTCCAGGATCGAGCGCGCCACGTCGGTGAGCCGTCGCAAGCCGTGCGTGATGCCGTCGGGATAGTCCATCGACACGAGCACGAAGTACATGTCGTCCATCGAGCCCAGCAGTTCTTCGCAACGCTTCAGCTCACCCTGGCGCATCAGATCGAGGATGTGTCTGCGTAGCTCGCCGATCGCCTCGGCCATCCCCTTGGCGAACGCGGACGGCTCGACACCGACGTCGGTCGGTGAGGGCATCGATCCATCCGTGACGAGAGCGAAGGTGATCCGCGCCTCGGCAAGTTCCTTCTCCGCGTCGTGGACGAAACCGGCGTAGAGGAGGTCGGGGAAGTCGCCGAGCGCGCCGCGCGCGTCGTCGAGCTGTCGCTGCGCCTCAGCGAGCAGTTCGGATGCGACGTCGGTTTCGTAACGGTGCAGCGCGCGGATGGCATTGCCGCACGCGCGGATCGCGTTGCGACTCGCGGAGAGTCCACGTTCGCGCGCCGAAGTCGCCGATTCGAAATGTTCCTGCAGCTGTTCCGACAAGCCAGAGAGATCCATCGCGCCGAAGACTATCGATTAGCGCGCGGAAGGGAATGGCTAGTGCCTGGTCCCGCCTGCGTGGGCGGTTTCGAGATAGGCAGCTTGCTCGTCGCGACGCGGCGGCAATCGCCGAACTTTGGTGGCCCGTTCGCTACGGCGTCTCTTCGTCTCGGATACCAGCGCGAAGTAGAAGACGAGCACGGCGTCGGCTACGAGATGGATCTCGACCGCCACGCCCTTCTCGACGAGCGCCCAGATCCCGGTGGCGATCGCGATCAAGGCCAGGATCGCGGCCACGGTCCGGCGGCGCCGGCGCGCACGGCGGATCCCCAGACGCTCGAGCGCGACATCGTGACTGTCCGGAACTATCACCCAGCGTCCGCCGCGGCTGCGCGGCGCGACGAGACTCATCCGCTTCTTGAAGAGTTGAGCTGCCGAGTAGGGAGAGTTGCGTCGGGCCCGCACTCCGGCGGGTATGCAGATCGCTAACGATGCGCCGGCCAAGAAAGCCAGAAACCAAATGGTCAAGAGCTCTTCCCCAAGCTCTGCCGTTTTTCCTTGCGGTCAAGCTACTCCCGGGCGCGCGAGTTCTCAAGGATTTGCACGCGAGGATTTCGCGACTTGTTCGATTGCCATAGAGAGGCTGTATACAGAGCGCTCGATGGCACCGCAGATCACTCCCTCCGACGATTCCCCGCAACAGATTTCATGCGATGCCATCGTGGTCGGCGCGTTCCACGCCGACGGACACGTCGAGCTCGATGACTCGGCGCGCGCGATCGACGAGGCTCTCGAGGGATACCTCAGCGAATACCTCGGCGAGGTCGGCTTCAAGGCGAAGGCCGCGAAGATCGTCACGCTCCCGACCATGAGGCGGATCCCGGCCCGCGCTGTGGTCGTCGCCGGTCTGGGACCGCGCGACAAGGCCGACGCCGAGGTCGTGCGCCGGGGAGCGGGGGCCGCGTCGAAGGTGCTCTCGGAACGCAAGAGCGTCGCGCTTGCGCTGCATCGCGGCATCGACGGTGACGACGCGGTCTCGGCCGCGATCGAAGGCCTGTTGCTCGGCAACTACCGGTTCGGTGGCTACAAGTCCGACCCGCATCCATCCAAGATCGAGCAGATCAGGGTCCTCGGTGCATCGGAGCGCACGATCGAGCGCGCCGCTGCGATCGCCGAAGCCACCGCGCTGGCACGCGATCTCAGCAACACGCCGCCGAACTTCCTGACGCCGGACGCGCTCGCGAGCAAGGCGAAGGAAGTAGCCGACGTCAACGGCCTCGAGTGCACGATCTGGGACGAGAAAACTCTCGCCGATAAAGGGTTCGGCGGCGTGTTGGGTGTCGCGCGCGGCTCAAAGCAGCCGCCGCGCTTCATCCACCTTCGCTATGCGCCCGAGAACCCGACCGGCCGTGTCGCGCTGGTCGGCAAGGGAGTGACGTTCGACTCAGGCGGTTACTCGCTCAAGGACGCGAAGAGTATGGAGACGATGAAAGCCGACATGGGTGGAGCCGGTGCTGTGATCGCGGCGATGGGTGCGCTCAAACGCATCGGCGCGACCGTCGAGGTTCTTGCCTTCATCCCTACGACCGAGAACCTGGTGGGACACGACGCGATCAAGCCGGGCGAGGTGCTCACGCACTACAACGGCCGCACGACCGAGGTGAACAACACCGACGCGGAAGGGCGCCTTATCCTCGCCGACGCGCTAGCCTTCGCCTCGGAACAGGAGCCCGACGCCGTCATCGACATCGCTACGCTCACCGGCGGCATCATGGTTGCGCTCGGTCAGAAGTCGACCGGCCTGTTCACCGACGACGATGCCCTCTGTGCGGAGATCGAGTCGGCCGCCGCGGCGGCCGGCG
>JBOGWY010000246.1:0-8692 GCA_050694015.1 Actinomycetota bacterium
TGCCCGCAGTTGGGACACTTGCTTCGTCCCTTCGAGAGCTGCTCGCGCCGCGGGATGCGGTACGCCGCGGCCGTCGCGAAGCTCCCGAATATCAAACCGAGGATGCCTGCCAGCGTCACGAACAACCACTTCGGGAAGAACGCGAGCAGGGAACTATCGAACAGGGAGAAGAAGGAGGTGTCTACTCCGGTCCTCCGATATGAGCCTGGATCCGCGCGAGCAGCGTGTCGGCTTCGAACGGCTTCATGATGACGTTATCGGGGCCGATCTGCTCGTCGAAGATCTGATGCGCGTCGGGTTTGCCGGTGACGACGACGATCGGGATCCCACCGGTGGCGGGATGCCGCTTCATCTCGTCGAACATCCGGCCCCCGGACACGTCCGGCATCATCAGGTCGAGGAGGATCAGGTCGGGCCGCCGGAACTCCGCTTTCGTAAGTCCTTCGAGGCCGTCGCGGGCTTCCATCACCTCGTAGCCCTGCTGCTCGAGGATGAATTTCTCGAGCTCGCGGACCGCCTCTTCGTCTTCGACGATCAGGATCATCTTAGCCATGGGTGGAAAGGTATCAAGTGGGGACCGCGGAGCAAGCCTTTGCTCACTCCCATAGCCCCCGGATCGGCGCCACCGGACGCCGGCGACCGAGGATCGCCTCGGTCATCTGCACCGCTCGCACGGTCTCCTTCACGTCGTGTACCCGCACGGCTGCGACACCGGCGGTGACCGCCGCCGCCACGATCACGAGACTGCCTTCGAGCCGTTCCTGCGGCGGGAGCCCGAGCGTTTCACCCACTATGTCCTTGCGCGACGCGGCGAGCAGGACGGGCTGCGGTTGCTCGACGAGCTCCGGCAGACGTCGGACCAGCTCGAGTGAGTGGAACGTGTTCTTTCCGAAATCGAGCCCGGGATCGACCATCACCGACTCGGCAGGTATGCCGGCCCCCGTTGCAAGCGCGACGAGTGCGGTCCATCGCTCCAGCACGTCTCTAACGACGTCGTCGTAGCGCGGGTTGCGCGGTCGCCCGCGGATCTGTCCGCCGTGGTGCATAACCACGAGTCCGGCACGAGCCTCGACGCAGGCGCGTAACAGATCCTCATCGGCCAGCTCCGTCACGTCGTTGAGGATCGCGGCTCCCGCATCGAACGCCAGCTTCGCGACCGCGCCCCGTCCGGTCTCGATCGACATCGGAACGTCGACGTGCTCGTGCAGAGCGGCCACGAGGGGCACGAGGCGGTCGATCTCATCCTGCTCGGAAACGTCGGGGCCGGGCCCGGCCTTCACGGCACCGATATCGATGATGTCCGCGCCCTGCTCGACGAGCTCCTCCGCATGGGCCACCGCGCGCTCGAGGCTCATGCGGCCCCCGTCGTAGAACGAATCCGGCGTGCGGTTCACGATGCCCATCACGTGACAGCGGTCGATCGTAAGTTCGCCGTGCGCGTGAAGGAATCTCATTCCACGACCTCCGGCGCCTGTTTGCATACCACCGAGACCAGATATATCCCGGCGAGGATGGCGGCGCCGCCCGGGTAGATCAGAGCGGGCGGGACCTCGGAGAACAGCACCAGCGCGAGCAGGCTCGCGACGATCGGCTCGGCCATGACGGCGACGGACACGGTCGTAGCGTCGAGATCCTTCAGGACGAAGTTGAGCACCGTGTGTCCCAGCAGTTGGGGGCCGATCACAAGACCCGCGATCGCGATCCAGGTCTGCGCTCCGTACCCCCACAACGGGGATCCGGCGACGATGCAGACGACCGCAAGCAAGATCCCGGCCGCGGCATACGTGACCACGTTGTATTCGAGATTGCCCAGATCGCGCCGCGCCACCTGGCCCGCGAGGACGTAACCCGAAACCGTGATCGCGCCGATCACCGCCAGCATGTTGCCGTTGAAGGACGAGCCCGACAGGTCTCCTCCCGCGACGAGGGCGGTCCCGACGAACGTCAGCGCGACACCGATCCATCCCGCCGTCGAGAGACGTTCCTTCAGGAGGTAGCGCGCCGCGAGCGCGACGAACACCGGAGAGCTGGTGACGAGCAGCACGGACGCGGCGACCGTCGTCAGCTCGAGAGACGTGATCCATGTCGCGAAGTGAAGCGCGAGGAAGAGTCCGGCCGCCGCGGGAAGACGGAGTTGACGGGTGTCCAGGCGACGCAGGGGGGCCCCGGCGAACGGCGCGAGGGCCGCGGCCCCGAGGGCGCAACGCCAGAACGAGATCGCGAACGGCTCGGCGTCGTCCGCGTAACGGATCAGGATCGCGGCGCCCGATACCGCGATGACGCCCACCGTGAGCGATACCCACGGCCACCATGAGGACCGAGCCGGCCCGGTTCTCGCCGCTGCCGTCGTCGTTTCCATATCGTTAGCTAGCCTAGGCGGGTGGCAGATGACCGAAGTCCCCTTATAGGCGTCGGCGCGATCGTCGTGCGCGAAGGCAGCATCCTCATGGTGAAGCGGGGCAAGGAACCGGCGAAAGGTTTGTGGTCGGTGCCGGGAGGTCGCCTCGAGCATGGTGAGTACATCACGCAGGCCGTCGCGCGCGAGGTCAAGGAAGAGACCGGCCTCGATGTAGAGGTGGGCGAGCTACTCGGGGTCTTCGAGGTCGTCGGCGACACCCATTACGTGATCCTCGATCACGTAGCCACCGTCAGCGGCGAGCAGCAGTTGCAGCCGGGGAGCGACGCAGAGGAGGTCCGCTGGGTCAAGCTCGAAGACGTCGCAACCCTCGACTGCACCCCCCGCTTCGAAGAAGCCCTGAAAGCCTGGGGCATCCTCTAGGAGCACGCCCATCAGATGGTTTGGGGCGGGCGGGCCGGCGTTATTGATCTAGGTCCGCGCGACCCGCGTTTTCAGGCGGGCGTTTGCAGAAGATAAGAGCGGCCCACCAGATGGGTTTGGGACGGTGAGGTGGAACCCGAGGCGGCTCGTCGGTGTATCCGAGGAATGGGAAAGAAGATCGTTCCCGTCGCGGTCACGGTCGGGCTGTTACTCCTGTGCGCCGCGCCCGTGGAGGCCAAGATGATGTCCCTCCATCATGTGGAGGTCACCGGGCCTGGGATCGACGGCACATTGAGCGTGTCTCGTCTTGAGTTCGGTCCTATCCGACACGCCGGATCGCCGGCCGCGATCGCGCTCGAGGGGGTGCAGAGCCCGTTCGAGAGGGAACCTCGGCCCCGAGGGGAATTGGGGCCCGGATTCGTCATCACCTACGTCGAAGAGTTCTTCCTCGACGAGAGCGAGATCGTAAGACTTACCGCCTACCTCTATCCGTACGCCGAGGCCGGTCCGGTCACCTACGTGCCGGGCGGTCAGAGGAAAGATCCCTTCGAACCCCGGCGCGAGACCCGGGCGGGATGGTTGTCCTATCCCGAGCGGCTCGTTGAGAACCTCCGCGCCGCGGGCCTTCCCGGCCGCGAAATGGCCGACCGAACGATGCAGATAGAACCGATCTCCGCAGGGCTGTGGGTGATCGCCGGGACCGCCTTGGCGTTCCTACTCTGGATCGTGGGATCCGGACGCGGCGGGCGCGTGGCCGGTGCTAGCGGTTAACAAACAAAGAGAGCGACCTTTTCGTTCTCGCGCACGGTCTCGCCGGCAACCGGGTCCGTCTCCACTACCGTCTGGCCCCCCTTGCACGACTGGATCACCTGCACGCGCAGGTCGAGGTTCTCGAGCTTCGTGCGCGCATCGTCGACGCCCATGCCGCGCACGTCGGGCATCTTGATCTTCTTGAACTCCGGGCCGATCGAGACGTAGACCTTCACCTCGCTGCCTTCGGCGATCATCTCGTCGGCGATCGGATCGGTCGAGATCACCTTCCCCTTCGGCACCTCGTCCGAATACGCGTCGATCATGATCGGCACCAAGCCCGTGTCGCGGATCAACTGTTCGGCTTTCGTCGCCTTCATGTCGAGCACGTCGGGGACGGGTGTTGGTCTGGGCCCCTTGCTTACGGTGGCGTTGATCTCGCTCCCCCACGGCAACCTCTTGCCCGCGCCCTCGTAGGCGATGATCGATCCGGCCGGTTTGTTCGAGTACTCGTAATCGCGTTTGCCCAGGGTCATGTCGTAGACGGAGAGGCGCATCTTGGCCTCGCGGGTCGTCAGCCCCATGAGGTCGGGAACGCGATGCAACGGCGGCCCCGCGGAGATCACGACCTTGATCGCGGAGCCTTCCTGCAACTCGCCGTCGTCGGGGGTCTGCGACAGCACGTCGCCCCTGGAATGATCGAGCGTGCGCTCGCGTCCCGTGATCTTCACCTCGAGACCCTCGGCCTCCGCCATCGCGATGGCGATCTTCTTCGGCTTCCCGGTGAGATCGGGGACCGGCACCATGTCGGGAGCGAACAGCCATGCCGCGGCCCTCGCGCCGCCCCCGATGAGAAGGAGCAGCAGCACCACGACCATCACTGCGCGTATCCGAGCGCGCCGCTTGAGCTGACGGCGCCGCATACGGCTCGACACGAACGTCGTGGGTTCCATGTCGGGCAGGCGGATCTCGCCGGTCACGTGATCGAGGAGGAGATCGACCGGAGGTGCCTCGGGGGCCGCGGCGCCGGACAACGCGCGCAGATCGCGGGCCATGTCCGCGGCGTCCTCGTAGCGGTCGTCGGGTTCGAGCGCACACGCCTTGAGAACGATCTCGTCGATCTCGACGGGGACGGTCGGGTCGTAGCTCGACGGTCCCTTGATCGGTTCGCTCGCGCGCCGGCGCAGCAGTTCGGCGCCCGTTCCGTTGTTCAACGACGCGCCGACGACGAGCTCCGCGAGCACCGCGCCGGCGGCCCAGACGTCTGATGCCGCGGTCGCTTCTTCGCCGCGTGCCTGTTCCGGAGAGAGGTACCGGAGGGTTCCGGGGATGCTCCCACCCGGCGCGGTCCTATCGACGTCGACGACCGCCGCTATACCGAAGTCGGCCACCTTCACGGTGCCGTCCCGGGCGAGGAGGATGTTCTCGGGTTTGACGTCGCGATGCACGACGCCACCCGCGTGGGCGACCGACAACGCATCGCATACTGCCGCCATGATCGAGGCGGCATGACTGGGGTCGATCGAACCGCGCCTCACAAGAAGATCGCGGAGGTCGGTCCCCGACACGTACTCCATGACCATGTAGTAGGTCCGGTCGTCCTCCGAGCCCCAGTCGTGCACCGCCACGATGTTCGGATGCGAGAGCCGGGCCGCGGCGCGCGCCTCGTTGCGGAAGCGGCCGACGAGATCGGGATCTGCGGCGAGCGACGGCTGCAGCACCTTCACCGCGACCGTGCGATCCAGAAGGAGGTCGTGCCCGCGGTAGACCTCGCCCATGCCCCCACCGGCGATCCGACCGACCAGCCGGTACCGATGTGAGAGGACGTCGCCGACGAGGTCGCGCATGACTTTCATGGCTACCTATCCGCCTCCGTGGTCTTTGCGTAGGTGGTAGTCGAAGCGGTTCTCGAGCACCGAGATACGGCGCGCCGCGGCCGCCGCGTCGTCGAGCGCGGACGCGGCTTCGCTGCTCGCGGCCCCCGCCTCGTCGCGCGCTTCGGCTATCGACGCGCGCAGATCGGCAAGTGCGGCGCGCAGCTGCTCGGCCGTCTTGGTGAGTCGCTTCCCGAGATCGGCCCGGCTCTTTCTGAGCGCGTCCAGCTCCGCCTCGAGATCGGCGGTGGTGGATTCGAGGTCCTCGATCGACTCCCGCGCGTCCTCGGCTATCGAGCGCGCTTCGGCTGCCTCCTCGGCGCCCGTATCGACCACGGGCTCATCACCACCGCACCCGGCGAGAACGACGAAGAGAGCGAGCGTGAGCGCGAATGCCCGCTTCATGACCGAATCGTCACACGAGCCTCCCCAGCCTCAGCGGATATCCCCGTAAGCTGTTCCCTCAATAGTTAACAGAAGCAACAACAGTAACAGCTTTAGCGCCGCTCCACCAGGGCGGCCACGGGGCGGTGGTCCGAGACCCTGGTCCTGTACGACTTGTTCGCCTCGACCCGGGCCCCCCGACCCGCGAGCACGTGGTCGAACTCCCGGCGCCGCCACCCTCGGGACAGCGTCTTGAGCTGCTTGGGACCGGGCTCGAGGCCGATCTCGAAAAGGGGGAGAAGGGTGTCGCGGCTCTGGTTGAGGTCACCGACGACGACGACCGGAGGATCGGCCTCGGCGGCGAGCCGGGCGAGGAACTCGGTCTGGAGCCGGCGTGCCCCGGCCTTGAGCGACAGATGCGTGGCCAGGAACGTCACCCCACGCCAGCGGGCGATGATCACCCCGCGGGGCTCCTCGCGGCCGCCGCGCGGGAGCGGCTCGAAGTCGGTGTCCATGTCGTCGGCGGAGGCCACCGCGATCCCGTACTCACCGTCGCGCTCGAGGGTCGGGAAGAACCGGACCTCCATGCCGAGTAGATCGCTTAGCTCCGCCGGCTGGTCGACGCGCCCGGAGCGTTCCATCCCGCGGTCGAGTTCCTGGAGCGCCACGAACCGGGGCCGGGCGGGTTTCAGAGCCGCCGCGATCCGACGCAGATCGGTGATGCCGTCCAGGCCCTGCCCGTGGTGGATGTTGAACGTCGCTATCCGGAGTCTGCGCACGCATGAGGATAGGCACGGGACCGTGCGACCATTGATACGTGGACCCGTCCCCTACCGAGGGCTCGGCGGCCCCGCAGGTGCTGGACGAGGAACAGGTCGAGTACTGCTACGGCCACCCGAAGACCCCTACGAAACTGCATTGCTCGCGTTGCGAGCGCCCCATCTGCGGGCGCTGCGCGATACCGGCTTCGGTCGGCCAGCACTGTCCCGAGTGCGTCGCCGAGGCGCGCCGCACCACGCCGAGGGTGCGCTCGGCGATCCGGGCGACGGCCCCCGCGGTCACGACCATCCTGGCGATCAACATCGGGATGTTCATCCTGCAGCAACTCGCACCCGAGGTGACTGCCCGATTGCTGCTGGTGCCTCAAGCCGTCGACGCAGGGCAATGGTGGCGGCTGCTCACGCCGATGGTCCTGCACGCGGGATTCCTGCACATCTTCCTGAACTCCTATGTGCTGTACATCTTCGGACCCAACGTGGAGCAGGCGTTCGGCACCGTTCGCTTCATCGCGCTGTACGTCGTCTCGGGCTTCATGGGATCCGTGCTGTCGTACGTGATCCCACCCGATAACCCGAGCCTCGGCGCGTCGGGCGCGATCTTCGGCCTCGCCGGCGTGCTGTTCGTGTACCTCTACAGGAGGCGTCGCTCGACCTTCATCCGCGAGTACCTACGCAGCATCACGATATTCATCGTCGCGAACCTCATCATCGGGTTCGTGCTCAGTGCGTTCATCGACAACTGGGCGCACCTCGGGGGCCTCGTGGCGGGCGCGCTGCTCGCGTTCGGCTTCGATGCCAAGCGCGAGACCACTCCGCTGCTCGTACAGATCGGAACCGTGGGGGCCGTGATCGCCCTCGGCGTCTATCTGGTCATGGCGAGAACCTCAGGAGCGTTGTTCTAGGCCTGGATGCCGGTGGCTACCCGAACGCCGAAGGTATGAACCTTCGTGCGTCACGCGGCGTCTATAGGGTGAATGACCGTGCAGCGAAGGCGATCGACGGTTCGGGTTGGTGCCTGGATGTCTCTGGCGCTCCTGTTCCCTGCGTGTTCGGACGCCGGCACGGGCTCCCTGACAGGGCCGGACGCTCGCGGTGCATCGAGACCCCGCTCGGAGGCACGAGCCGCTCCATCGGAGAGGCGACAACGAGTTTGGGTCGCCCTGGAGGACGGCCGGGCCCTCGCGCTCGTCGACGTTCGTAGGGAACGTGTCTTACGCCGGCGTCGCGTTGACGGCAGGCCTCATAATCTCGTCGTCGGCAGACGTGGAACCGTTGCAACGGCTCTGTGGCACGACGGTCGCATCGCCATCGTCAGGGACGGTTCGGTGCGCCACGTCTATCTCGGCGGATCACCGCACGACGTCAAGATCACGGGATGGCGGATCGTCGTGGCGAATCAGACTGCCAATCGACTTCAGCTCGTGACGCTGAGCGGGGAGCGCCGGGGAGAGGTCCTCCTCAGCCACGATCCCCACGACGTGGCCGTCGCTCCGAACGGGTACGTCGCGTGGGCGACCCTCGAGGGCTCCGATCGGCTGGCGCGCGTGCACCTAAGGAAGAAGAGGGTCTTGCGGTACGTCGCGACGGGGAAGCGACCGCACGACATCCTGTTCTCGCCGTCCGGCCGTATGTGGGTGACTGATTGGGGTGGAGCCATCCATGTGTTCTCGCGCAAGGGGCGGCACATCAGAAGCAGACCGCTCGGCGAGGAAGCCCACCATCTTGCGTTCACGCCCGACGGCGAGCAAGTGTGGGTGACAGATCATGGTGCCCACCGCGTCTTCGTCCTATCGACGAGGTCGTTGAAGATCGTGAAGCGGTTCCGGATCCGCGGGGCGCCGCACCATGTGACGATCACCCGCGACGGTAGGCGCGCCGTGGTCGCCGACCATGACACCGGTCGCCTGATCGTCTACCGCGTCGCGACTCTGACGCGGGTGGCCAAGATCCCCGTCGGTGCGGGACCACACGGTGTATGGAACGCACCATGATGCCCCGAACCGGCCCCGGCCCGCGTGCCGTAGCGGCGTGTGGATCTAGTCGGCGATCTCTACGGTCGCGTTCTTGATGACGGCGTCGCCGTCCGGGTTGGAGGTCTCGAACCCGTAGATCGAGGTTCCCTCGCC
>JBOGWY010000247.1:0-4211 GCA_050694015.1 Actinomycetota bacterium
CCAGGACCGTCTGGTCGCCGCGCAAGACGACTACGAAGAACTGAAGAAACGGCTGGCCGCACAAGCAGCGCGCGAAGCTGCGCGCGAAGCAGCAGCAGCGTCCGCGGCACCCTCGGCCCCGTCGGTATCGGCACCGTCCGCTCCCATCGTGGTGCCGAGCGGCAACATGACCTGTCCGGTCGCGGGACCGAACTCGTTCATCGACAGTTGGGGCTACCCGCGCTCCGGCGGACGCACTCACGAAGGCACCGACATCATGGCCGCCGAGGGAACTCCAGTCGTCGCGATCACGAACGGGACGATCACCTACTCGGGGTACGGCTCGTCGGCCGGAAACTGGCTCGTCCTATCCGGCCGCGACGGCCATGGGTACTGGTACATGCACAACCGCGAGAACCTCGTGACCGGAGGGTCGGTGCAGGTCGGTCAGCAGATCGCGACCGTCGGCAACACCGGGAACGCGTCCGGCGGGGCACCGCACGTTCACTTCGAGTACCACCCCGGCGGCGGGGGCCCGGTGAACCCGTATTCCTTGCTACGGGGGCTGTGCTGAGCACTCGATAGGTAGTTCTGCGGGCGTGGGACCATGCCCGCATGTCCGAGCTGTCGATCCGGTTGGGCCACGAGGAAGACATCGAGCCCGCGCGTGAGGTGCTGCGCGCGGCCTACGTCGAATACGAATCGGCGTTCCCGCCGGAGAACTGGACGCCCTACCTTGCCGACATCCTCGATCTCGAGGGCCGTGCCCGCGAGTCCGAGTTGCTGGTCGCGGAGCTCGACGGCGCCATCGTCGGATGCGTCAGCAATTTCCCCCCGGGCTCCAAGGCTTCGTATCCGTCGGACGCCTTCTCGGAGCCGTGGCCCGACGACTGGGGTGCTTTCCGGCTCCTCGCCGTCGACCCGAAAGCACGGGGCTACGGAGTCGGACGCAGCCTCACGATCGCGTGCATCGATCGCGTCCGCGAGCGGGGTGCTCCGGCGATCGGGCTCCACACGGTGGCCCCCATGGCCGTCGCGCGCGCGATGTACGAGCGGATGGGGTTCGAGAGAGCGCCGGAGTTCGACTTCCGGCCCGGCCCGGAGATCCTCGTCGAGGCCTACCGCCTCCTCCTGGCCCTGTAAGGGAACCCGTATAGGGCAGGTAACGTCCAAGCCTCGTGGGGAAACGCGCGGCGGCTCTAGTTTCGTTCGTGCTCGTGGCCGGGATCGTAACGGCGGCGGGGCCTGCCGTCGCGCAACCGCCACGGTGCGACCGGGATCGCGCCACGATCGTCGGCACCACGGGCAACGATCGCATCCGCGGGACCGAGGGACGCGACGTGATCGTGTCCTTAGGCGGGGACGACGTCATCGACGGCCTCAGCGGCAGCGACTCGATCTGCTCGGGTCCCGGTGACGACACGGTCTCCGCGAGCGGCGGACGCTTCGATCACGTCGAGGCCGGCAGCGGTAACGACGTTGTGCGCGGCGGACCCGGCTTCCAGGACTCGATCTACGCAGGCTCCGGTAACGACGTCGTGCACGGTGGGCGCGGGCGCAACATGCTGGTGGCGGGACCGGGCCGGGACCGGATGTACGGCGGCCCTCACTTCGACAACTTCGAATCGCCCGGCCGCGGCTGGGATCCTGACCGCGATCTGTTCGTAGGTGGTGGCCGCAGCGACTTCTTCGGTGCCGACCCGGGGAGTGACACCTTCAAGGGGGGACCGGGCCGCGATGGCTTGTGGTTCTTCCAGGCTCCGTCCGGCGTGCACATCGACCTCGCCCGCGGCACGGCGCGCGGCGACGGACGCGACACGCTGGAGTCGATCGAGGACACGGTCGGGTCGCGCTACGCCGACACGGTGATCGGGACGAACGGGCCTAACGACATCTTCACGAGCACCGGCAACGACACCGTTTTCGGTCGGGGCGGCGACGATGAGCTCTCCGATGAGTCGGGCAAGGATCATTTCGAGGGCGGTGGAGGAGACGACGAGATCCACACGACCTTCTGCATCTCGTCGTCGGATGGCGACGCGGAATGCCAGAACGACGCGGCGTTGCACGACACGCTCATCGGGGGGCCGGGCAACGACACGATGTCCACCGGCCCCGGGAACGACGAGCTGTCCGGCAACGGCGGCGACGACTGGATGCACGGCGGCGACGGGACCGATCGGATCTCGGGCGGCGCCGGCAACGACACGCTGCACGGTGGAACGGCGGCGGGGGACGATCCCGAGGCCGACGACGGCGACACCGATGACGTCGACGGCGGAGCGGGGATCGATGAGTGCGGCGGGCCCGATGACAACCAGACGGACTGCGAGCTGCCGTACCCGCCGTAGGCCTCTAGTTCTTCAGGCGCCCTTCGGCGGAGGACTGCTCGAGGTCGTCGGTCCCGGCGAAGAACACCCGCAGCACATCGTGACCGTTGAATTCGTTCGCGTGCAGTCTGAGTTCGGCCGTCCCGTCCTCCTCGGTGATGACGCTGCCTACCGGCTCGCCGTTGACGAGGAACGAGATCTCGCGGCCCCCGAGCGCAGCCTCGGTATCGGACTGGGTCAGGGTCGCGACCGCCACGACGTCGCCCTTGTCGCGCGCGATCTCGAGCGCCAGGGACGTCGGGAGGGGATCGGAGTCCGCGGGCCCCTGAAGCGGCGGCGGGAGGACGAACGGCGTCTCCGCGCTCTCGATGAACTCAGGCGACAGCGATGCCCTCGCCGCCGCGAGGAACGATTCAAGACGGGGCGTCGAACCGCCGGAGAGGAACTCGGTGCGGTCGTGGGTGAGGAAGTAGAGCCCGATCTTGGCGTGACGGATGGTCACCGGCTGGCGCGTCGCGAGGTGGCTGAACTGGTCGGTGTTCGCGCCCGACAGCAGCACCCCGATCCGGTGGCCCTCCTCGATCAGCCAGTCCTGGCCGTAGAGCGTGAAGCTGAAGTTGCGGATGCCGGTGCCGCGCAGGAGCTGCACGCCGCGGTCGATCATCGTGACGCGTCCGTCGGGTGCGATGTCGTACACGTTCGCGGCGAGGTTCGCGTTCGGAGGACCTTCGACGCTCACATGAACGTGCGGTGTTCCCGAGTACCACACGTCGTGAGCGAGCGGCTCCGAGATGCTCCACATGCCCTGTCCTTCGGTCGGGCGGTCGCCGCGGCCCGACCCGCCGTCGGCATAGGTGCCGGCGCGCAGCTCCGTTTCGAGGATGCGCGCGTCGGCAGCGGGCCAGCTCTGTTCCGCGCGCCACCGCCCGAGGTTGTCCTGCACCTCGATCGGCGGATCGTCGACCTCGGGCTCGATGCCCTTGAGGTGCTCATCGAGGAAGCGCATCACCTCGTCGATGAAGCCCTCGCGTCCGACCGCGAGCCGCGTGTTGTTACCCTCGCCGTCGCACGCCATCTGCGTCTCCCACGCGCGGCAATGGTCGAACTGCCCGTACCACGCACGGTTCTCGTCGCCCGACAGGTCGTTGAAGTACTGGAACGCGCCGTCGGCCTTGGTGTTCCTCTCGAGGAAGCCTTGCGTGAGGAACAACGGCGTCGTCTTCCCGCGCGAGGTGGGCACCAGGTTGCGCTCGGCCCAGTAGGGGCCGTTCTCGTCGTGGTCGGCGTTCTGTCCCGCGATGTTGATCGGATAGCACCACGCCTGCGGGGCACCGTTCGCGTGATACTCCGGCGAGTCGCTCGGACGCCCGGGCTGCGCATCGACGGCCGTGAAGCTCAAGCCGTACGGCCAGTTCGTACGCCGCACGCCGTTCATGTAGATGTAGCGGTAGCCGGAGTAGACGGGCTCGAGTGACACGACCGCGGCGAGACCCTCCGGCTGCTGCGCGATCCCCATCAGCCCGGTCCAGCCGTCGTAGGACTTGCCGAGCAGCGCGACCCTGCCGTTGGACCAGTCCTGTTCGGCGGCCCACTCGACCGCCGCGCGCACCCCGGCCTGCTCGCGCACGCCGCCCCAGTCGTTGCAACCGGCCGAGCCACCGTCACCGGGGAGGTCGACCATCACGTAGGTGTAGCCCTCGTCGAGCGCGCCGCTCAGATCGAGGAAGTCGTAGAAGCGCGGGCTCGGCCCCGTCCCGCTGAGGTCGTTGGGCGAGGTCGAGCCGCTGTGGTTCGTGTACGGGCTGACCGTCATGATCACCGGAGTCGGCACGTCCATCGACATCCCGACGGGTCGCAGCACGTCGGCGTGGAGCATCGTGATGCCGTCCGAGGACGGGAAGT
>JBOGWY010000248.1:0-10524 GCA_050694015.1 Actinomycetota bacterium
GGATCGCTTCCAGCACCAGGCTGGGGAGGTTGGCTGATCCGCCGGACGTGTCCGGAAGCATCAACAGAGCGCCGGCGATGATGCCCACGGGCAACGCGAGGTACTGAGTCACCGCGGGCCGCGACATGCGATACGAAGATGCCACCATGCCGACTCCGAGAACAGCGCCGCCGACCGCGACGAGGCGCGGGAGCAAGCCGATGAATATCCCTCCCATCATCCACGCGGCGGCGGCCACGGCGAGAAGAGAGCCGGCAGCGGTGAGACCGAGGCTGGTCTCGGGAAGATCGTCGCCCTCGTGCGGCTCGGTGGCGGCTACCTCCGGAACGACGGCGGCATCTTCGGGCACGGCATCCTCGGAACGCGGATCCAGCTCTTCTACAAGCGGGGCTTTGCTCATTACCGTTCCCATCCGTAAGGCACGCGATCGTCCAGACGATCGCTCATCGACGCGCCTGCGTTGCGATGACGTTGGCGAACACCGCCGCGAGCGACGACGTCGGGCCGACTTCCACGACGTTGCATCCAAGATGACCGGCGCGGTGGAGCGACACCGGGTCGGCGCCGTCCCACACGAGCATCACGAGGAGAACGGACACGCCTCGATCAACCAGCACCTTGATCCTCTTGGCGGTCGCGGAGTCCAGATGCGGTGTGACCACGACCAGATGGGCAAGACCGCGGTCGAACAACAACCTCTCGATCGCCCCGGCGGGGGGTTTCTTGTCGCTCGTCAGAACCGCGAGCTCGTCCAACATCATCACCGCGTCCCGCTGACCGCGAAGGGTACGCAGCAGCTTCTTAGCGTTGGTATGGATAGTGACGCCGAAGCCATCCTTGAGGTGACGATCCGCGACCGATGCGATCACCTGCACGCCTCGCTCGAAGGTGTCGCTGGGATCGCCCTTGCTGTGGTGATCCTTGGTGGTATCGAGCACGAGCGTGACCCGGTCGGTGATTCCCTGTTCGGATTCACGCACGAGGTAACGACCCTCGCCGGTCTCGAGATCGAGCGATCGGGCGGTGGCCCTCCAAACGATGCGACGAGGGTCGTCGCCGATCACGTAATCGCGCAGCCCGTAGAACTCGTAGCCGGTCGGCCACGGCTTCGTGATCGGAGGACGGATCGGCGGGTCTTCCCATTCGCGACTCAGCACGCGGTCCTGAACCTGATCGACGCGCGGGTGCACGATTATCTCGGCGGGCTTCGCGATGACGGCACGTCGCCTGCAGATCCCGAAGGGATCTGTCCACACGATGACCATGGGGCCGACGCGGTAGCGGCCGCGGAGACGCGGCGTGAACTCGTATCCGGTGGACAGCTCCCGCCCGGCGGCCAGGACGTCGATAGGCAGACGTACCGGGGAGCCCAGTTGGGGATCCAGATCCTCTTCCAGCAGAACCGTCGCGAGTCGCCGCTTCGCCGTCAGCGTCAGCGTGACCGGCACCGCCCTCCCCTGTCGAACCCTTGTCGGTAGTTCGGAACGAACCACTTCCACCGACAGCCGGCGCCAGCTGAGCGCGTAGGCGAGGCCGGTGACGCTGATCGCTCCGTAGCTGAGCATGAAGAGTCCGGGGCTCCCCAGGCTTCGTGCGATCGCGTAGAGAGCGAGCGACGCGGCGAGGATCGACAGTCCCGTGGGCGTCAAGCCGGTGACGCGCTCGATCGCAGCCAGAACCCCTCCAGCCCGCGCGGCGGCCGCTCTCGAAAGCGTTTTCCGAGAACGCGACGTGCGGGCGGCAGCCGCCGGACGAGCGGCCTCTACCGTGCTCACTTGGGCGCGAGTGCTCCCTCGGGCTTCTCGACGGGCTCGGTGTCGATCCTGGCGGGGATCTTCACTCGCGAGATGATCCGTTCCGCGACGTCCTCAACTTTCTCGTCGCGCAACAAGGCATCGGCGGACAGGATCAGACGGTGAGCCATCACCACCATCGCGATCTGCTTCACGTCATCGGGCAGAACGTCATCGCGCCCCTGAGACGCTGCGCGCACGCGCCCCGCTTTCATCAAGGCGAGCGATGCTCTCGGGCTCGCGCCTGCCATGCATGAAGGATCGTCTCGGGCCGCGTTCACGAGATCGACGATGTAGGACAGGACGCCGCGCGATACGGCCACCTCTTCACCCCACCTGATGAGCGCGACCACTCCATCGCGATCGATGACGGGAGATATCGACGTGATCGCCTCCTTGGTTCGGTTCGCGACAAGAACGTCGATCTCCGATTCCTTCACCGGGTAGCCGAGCGAGAGCTTGAACATGAACCGGTCGAGCTGCGCTTCGGGGAGAGGGAACGTCCCGGCGAACTCGATGGGGTTCTGCGTTGCGAGCACGATGAAAGGTGACGGTAGCGGGTACGTCCTCCCGTCCACCGTGACGTTGCGCTCCTGCATTGCCTCGAGCATCGCGGCCTGGGTCTTGGGAGACGCACGGTTCACCTCGTCGGCGAGGAAGACGTTGGTGAAAACCGGACCGCGCCGGAACACGAAGTCGCCGGACGCCCGATCGAGCACCGGGGATCCGGTGATGTCGGCGGGCAACAGGTCCGGGGTGCACTGGACCCGGTTGTGCTCGGCACCGATCGTTCGCGCTATAGAACGCGCCAGCATGGTCTTTCCGGTTCCAGGAAGATCCTCGAAAAGCACGTGGCCCTCCGCCAGGATCGCGGTCAGGGTAAGCCTGATCTCGTTGTCTTTCCCCTTGATCACCTTCCCGATGTTCGTCACCATCGCTTCGAAGCTGGCCTGGAAGTCCTCGCGTCTGGAGGGCATCCCGGCCATCGACTCGTGCAACTCGGAACGTTTGATCTCCTGGTCGACCATCCTCTTCTCCTCGCTCATCGGTCCTGATCGGTCTCGAAGTGGTCCAGCGCTCCCGCCAGACCGGTGTCGGATCTGAACAACGCTTCCTTGGAACCAGAGACGTACGACTCCATGACCCGTGGATCCCGCATCACGTCACCCGGCGCACCCGAGACGATCACTTTCCCGAGCTCCATCGCGACGAGTCGGTCCGAGATGCTCGTCAGGAGAGGGAGGTCGTGCTCGATGAGCATCACGCCACAACCGGCCTCCTTCACGAGTTGCCGGATCACCGGCCCCAGCGCTTCCGTCTCGGGCTGGGCGAGGCCCGACGACGGCTCGTCCAGCAGGAGAAGCGCAGGAGAGAAGGCGAGTACGCACGCGATATCGACGCTGCGTCTCGTGCCCGTCGACAGCTCGCTGACGAACTTGTCCGCGTAGGCCTCGAGCCCCAACAACTCGACGAGCCCGTCCACCCTCGCCTTGATCCGAGCGTCGCTGCGACGCGCGTGCGGAAGCCATGCCCCCGCGAGCAGCGGGTTCCTGCTCTCCGCGCGCTTGTGCAACGCGACGGTGATGTTCTCGCGCACGGTCAGGGCCGGGAACAGAACCGTGTTCTGGTAGGAGCGACCGAGGCCGAGATCCGCGCGCTTGTGGAAGCCGATACGAGTGACGTCGGTCCCCTTCAAGATGACGTTGCCGTGAGTAACGGGGGCCAGCCCACAGATCGCATCGAAGAGCGACGTTTTACCCGCGCCGTTCGGCCCCATGATCCCGACGATCTCGCGCGGGTACACGTCGAGCGTCACACCGTCCACGGCCGCGACCCCTCCGTAGACGAGAGAGAGGTCGCGCACCTTGAGCACGGGCTCTCCCTCGGCGGTGGGCGTCGTGCGGCTGCTCATACGAACGGCCCCCGCGGCTCGCCCCATGAACACGGCGCGTACGAGATCGGGCCGGGCCACTAGCTCGCTCGTCGGCCCGTCGAACCGGATCTCGCCTTTCTCCATGAACACGGCACGCCCGGCGATCGATACCGCGACGTTCAGCGATTGTTCGACCAGAACGATCGTCGTGCCGGCGCGGTTGACCTCGCGCAGAGCCTCGAGCAGCTTTTCGACGACCGCCGGGGCGAGACCGAGAGACAGCTCGTCGATCATCAGTGCCCTGGGGCGCATGACAAAGGCCTGCCCGATCGCGAGCATCTGCTGCTCGCCACCCGACATCGTTCCCGCGGGGGTGTACCGGCGCTCCCTCAAGATCGGGAACAGCTCCAACACGCGCCTGATCCGTGGTTCGGTGTCGTCGTCTCCCCGGTAGAGCCATGCCGCCGCCTGCAGATTCTCTTCCACCGTCAAGGACGGGAAGACCGCGCGGCCTCCCGGAACGAACAAGAGCCCGCGCCCGACGTTCTCGTGCGGCGGTACGTGCGTGATGTCCTCGCCGTCGAAGAAGACCGCTCCGTTGGAAACCTCGTGGACCCCCGCGATCCCTTTCAACAGCGAGGATTTCCCCGCGCCGTTGGTGCCGAGCAGCGCAACGATCTCGCCTTCATCGACATCGAAGTCGACGTTGAAGAGGACCTGGGTCCCTCCGTAGGTGACATCGACGTCGCGACAGATGAGCATCTTGCTCCGTCCCTCGCTGCGGGTGCGCTCCAACTCTTCACCTGCCATGGCGGCGGCCTGCGCGGCCCGGATGTCGCGCTCCACGTGACGCGCGGTCGAAAGGTTGATCGCGCCGATCACCAACCCGATCGGCATCAGCACCAGGAGTCCCGCACGGATCCCGTTGGCATTGGCGACGGCTCCCACGAAGGGCGCGGCCACCAGCCCGATGAGCTGCCACGGCGCGAGGGTCTGCAGTCCGAGCCCCCACAAGCGCGCCGGCACCACCATGAACGTGAGGGCCCAGCGGGCCGCGGGCATGACATGGATGAAAAGGAAGGACGGGATGGCGAAGATCGCCACCAGGTACGGGTTGTCGACCAGGACCATGGCCAGCGTCGCCGGCGCCGTCACGAGCGCGAGCAGACCCTGATGGGTCATGATCCGGCCGGGGGCAGTGGCAAGCAACCTGTCCCCCACCGGACCCGCGATCAAGAGGCCGATCACCGCGATCGCGGTGGGGATGGCCGTGAGAACACCTCGGGGTCCCGGTTCGAGCGCGAACTCCTGCGCCAGATAGAGCGGAAAGAACACGAGGAACAAGGTGATGTAGGCCTGTTGGAACGGCATCGAGTACCACTGCCGCCTCAGCGTCACGATGCTCCCGGCGGCGCGCCACGATTCGCCCCAACTGAGCGGCTTCTGTTCCTTCTGAGCCGTTGCTTCGTCGGCACCCATCGATCGCCGCTCCTGCGCGCCGCGCTTCGGTTCCCTGAACAAGAACACCCCGAGCGCGATCACGAGCGCGATCGCGCCGACCACGAGCAGGGTGCCCCTCCACCCCATGGAGTCGGCCAGGAACCCAACGACGGGAGTGCCGATCAATATCGCCACCACCTGCACGACGCCCCCGATCGCGAACACGCGTGCCCGGTTGTGTACCGGATAGAAATCGGCGATCAGCGGGATCCCCGCCGCGAGGCCGACGCTGTAGCCGGCGGTAGAGGTCGAGCGCGCCAGGATCATCTGCGGCACGCCGCTCGCGGTGGCGAGCAGCAGGGTGCCTCCGGCGTTGAAGAGCCCGGCGATGCGGACGAGCCACACCCTCTTGACCCGGTCGACCAGATAACCGATCGCGGGACCCCCGACGAGCGCCAGGATCATCACTCCCGATTGGATGGTCACCAAGAACTGGACGCTGAAACCGAATTCATTCCGGATCTCGGGCTGCAGAAGGCCGATCGCGATGTCGTCCAGGCGATCGAATGTCGCAACGAATGTGAGGAACAACAGAGGCCAGAGCGATCCGTCGATAGCGCGGGGATCGATGCTCCTCAACCCTGTGGCGAGACGCGCCCGCAGCGGGACTTTGCCGCCCCTGTCCACGACGGCTCCCTCCGGCGAATAACCGTCGACGGTGCGACCCAACGCCTGTTCCCGTTGCGTCGGCACGAGGATCCGAGGGCGCACCGCCGTGCCGAGCGACGCGGCGTCCGAGTCCACGACCGCGCGATCGCTGCCGCCGAGCTCGAGGGCCTGTAGCTCGTCGGAGCGCGCTGCTTCGGCCTGTGGGTCGGCGACACGGCGATCAGACATGTGTGACCACTTCCGCGCTGCCGTTGCCGGCCGGGGTGGGTGGGGAGTCCGAGGTGGGTGGGGAGTCCGAGGTGGGTGGGGAGTCCGGGCTGGGTGGAGGGAACGCGTACTGGTCGTCTACCCGGTAACGCGACGGGACGAAGACCTGTCCTCCGCCGGGTCGCACCAGGTCCTTGATCTCGAGGCGGCGGTCCTCCGCCGCGCGCAGATCGGCTACGAGACTCGGAACGACGATGCGGTGTCTGATCGCCAGCGCGCGGAGCCATCTATCGCGCAGGTCGAACATGAATTGACCGAGCCCACCCGTCGTCATCATGAGGAGCCCGATGCCGCCGATCCCGGTGACGAACGTCATCAACGCATCAGGAAGCTGGAAGATGTTCACGACGCCGAACCACACCGCGCCGATCAACGGCGACGCGACCGACCCGAATCCGCCGATCACCGTGTAGAGGAACGCGGTAAGGCTTGCTCCGGCGCCGTAGGCCTGCGGCTCGATACCGAACTGCTGAAACGCAAGGAGCCCGCCGGCGAAGGCGGCCAGGAACCCGGACACGGCGAATGCAGAGAGGCGCATGCGGACGAGATCGATCGTGAACGCTTGGGCTGCCGGTTCGTTATCGCGCGCCGCGATCAGTCCCCGGCCCCACGCGCTGCGTCTGAGACCCACGACGACCGTCGTCACGGCAACCAGCACAACGAACACCGAGTAGTAGAAGACCCTGGCGTCGGCCATGTCCATCCCGAACAGCAGCGGGCGATCGAGCTCGTCCGGCACTAAGCCGCCGAGATAGCGCTCGTTCAACAGCAACACTGCGGCCGTCAGGCTGAAAGCGAGGCTCATGATCGCGAGGTGCAGACCTCGCAACTTCAGCGCGGGGATCCCGACGATCGTGGCGCACAACGCTCCCGCGAGACCTCCCGCCACCAGAGCCAGCGGGAACGGCCACCCCGACACCGCGGTCACCCACGCCCCTACCGCGGCGAACCCGAACTGCCCCAGACTGATCTGTCCGGCCCAACCCGTCAGCACGAGCAGGGAGAGAAAGATCATCGCGTTGACCAAGACGTAGGACGAGACGTTCGTCTCGGCCGGAGACAGGATCCACGGCAAACCCAACAAGACGAAGCCCGCTATCGCGATCCCCCACCGTCGGCGGGACCTCACTTCGGGCAGGGACTTCAGCTCTTGAGGGATCGGGCGGATCTCGCGCGCGGCCCGCCACGCGTCCGCTTGCTGCGCATCCGATCGGACGACCTCACGTCTCTGCAACAGGAGGCTGACCCCGATGATCACTACCAGCGCGGCATCGAGAGGAAGAGCGGAGCCGAACGAGAACAAGGACACCTCTTCGAGCGCGCCCAAGACGAGGGCGCCGGCGGCCGCGACCGGAAGGCTCGTCAGGCGAGCGATCACCGCGGCCGCCAGTATCCGAACGAGCAGGTTGATGTCGAGCCCGCCATTCTCCAATCCCAGCTCGAGCCCACCCCGCATGGCCTCGAGAACGGTCGCGATGCCGGCAAGTGCCCCCGCGATCAGCCACACCCGCGACCCCACCGCCTCCACGTTGATCCCCAGGGTTGATGCGCGCGTCGGATTCTCGGCTGCGGCGCGGATGGCGCGTCCCGTTCGGCTCCTTTTCAGATAGACGACGAGGAGCGGCACAACGACAACGAGCATGATGATGCCGAGCAGCTGGTCCGCTCGCAGGATGGCCGGATCGAGGGAAAGGCTCGCCTTGAAGGGCGCACCGGCGGCTTCGAGCCCCAAGTCGGCTTCGCGCTGGGACTCGCTGGCGAGAAGATCGGGGAGTGCGTCGGCGACCCTGTTGAGCACCGCGACACCGAAGATCGTCGCGATCGTCGCGATCAGCCGCGGCGAGTCGGCGAAGCGTTTGATCACGAGCCGTCGCAGCACCCAGCCGATCCCCGCCGCGAGCACGATCGCGGCGACAAGGCCAAGCGTGTAGTTGACCGCGGCGTACCACCCGGGCTCGCGTTCGAAGCACGGGCACACGGCCCGAGCCATACGAAGGAGGGGGTCGAAAGTGATCATCGCGACGAAGAAGATCCCGCCGACGGATCCGATTGCGACCTGCGCGAAGTTGATGATGCGATCGCTCCGGTAGACGAGAACGATCGCTACGGCATAAAGACCGAGGATCGCGCCGCGCGCGATCCCGACGCCGTAGATGCCTAGAGGTACGGCTTCCTTCTGGAATGAAAGGCCCGCGATCGCGACCACGGCGATCAGCGCTAGCGCCGCGCCGGGACCCACGCGTCCCAGCCGAGTCCGCGGTCTCGAGCTCATCCCGTCTCGCCCTGCGCCTGCGGGTGGACCGACTGGTGCATCAGCACTCTTCGAAGAACGCAGGATCGTCGGGGGCCCGGCCCCACTGCTCGGGCTCGAAGCGCAGTCCGTCCGCGACGAAACACATCCTGCCCACTGTCGATGGGTCCACGGTGCCGCGTGCCCGCGGGTGCAACCAATACATGATCGCGTCCGCGCTCCGGAAGTGACGGCCGCCGGGGAAACCGACCTTCGCCTGCCACAACGGAGCCACTCCGCCGATCCCCGGGTTGGGGAACGTCGTCTCGTGCAACGCGCGCTCGAAGGTGGCGGGTGTTAGCTCCGGCCCCGCCATCTGGATACCGGACGACAGCAGCAGCAACTGCCAGTAGACGCGTGTGTACTGCCAGTACCAACCACCGTGATCCGCGGACGGATCGCCCTCTTTCATCGCCCAGTAGTACGGCATGTCCTGCTTGGGCATCCATCGGTTCTTGTAGGTGATGCCGAAGACGTGCTCGTTCTGCGGCCGGGCGGTGTTGCGGTCAAAGCTGTTCTCGTAGTCGTTCAGCGCGTACTGCGGAGCGATCCACTCCGGGGAATATCCCTGCTGCGTCGCCGCCGGCATGAACCCTTCGGCCGCCGAGGGGTTGTAGCAAAGACAGATCAACGAAGTGACGCCCTCGTTCTTCATCCTGAGGATCGGGGTCTGAGCCTCCGAAGCGTTCGCCGGGCTCGGCGCCTCCGTCGTCACCGGGCGCACCCCGCACGCCCCGAGCGCCGATAGCAGAGGTGCGGTGTCCGGGATCGTTCCGTCCTTCAGCCGCTCGGCGATGACGCCGAACTTCCGCGTCTCCGCCGCGTTCTCCGGCCGCCCCGCGTACTCTGGTGGTTCGCCTTCGAGCACGCTGCACGTGAACTTCCCGAGCCCGGAGAGCAGCGTGTCGATACTGACCTCTGGACTCCATATGTACGGCGCGTTCGCCCTCAGCCTGGCTTCGGTGGCCAGTGCGGGGACGTCGAACAAGGTGGAGATAACGCCTCTGCGGGCCAGGTCCTCGTAATAGGTGAACTCACCGCCGCGCCGGTCCATGTAACCGGTGGACGCGAACGCGTCCAATTCCTCGTCCACGAAGGCTGCGTCCGCCTGCATGTCGGCGGGATTCGGTTCCGCGAAACTGTCGCCGCGCGCTATGTAGTAGAGGGGCCGGATCTTGCGTCCGTAGAATTCGAACCGGCTGTTGAAGAAACCGACGATCGCGTCGACCACCTTCTCGTCGTAGCCGAAGAACTCCCCGTTCGGGATCGCGATGCGGATCTCGCTGGCCGTAACGCCCTTCGAGGTCGCGCCTCCGTTGTCGCCCTCCCAATACGGGACGCAGGGCGGTGATTGCGGGTCCTCGATCTGGCGAGGGGGATTACCGACGCAGGCGCGCACCTGTGCCGTCCTGATGGGTTTCGTTTTCGAGTCGTTCCCGCGGTCCCGTTTGTTCCTCGGGCGCTCCTTATCCTTGCCGCCGCTTCCGGCGAAATCGCCCTCGCCCCCGAAGTCGCTCGCCTGCTCCGAGGGAGCTTCCTCGATCTGGTCGACGGCGGTGGGCGCGAACTCGGCGATCGTCGGCGGTGGGGGCTGGTCTGCTGCGAAGGCGACTACGCCGACGAGGAGGAGAACCACGAGACTCGTGGCGGAGTACACGAGGCCGGGTAGCCGAGGTCGCTTGGGGTCTCCGCGCATGTATCCGTTCTCGCCGGCCTTCCTTGGTCGATCGGTCCGAGCCTAGGTATTCGCCGCCGCGGCGGTCCCGCCCCGTCCCCGGCCGGAAAAGACTGCCATCCGGCCCAAAAGCACTGATATCTCTCTGGTAGCGGCCTACTTGTAATCCTAGCATGACAGGTGCTCGGCTCCGGGACGCCACCAGGCCTGAAGCGCCTAGGGATGCCCCCGGCCCACTACGACCGAAGTAGCGACGTCAGTTCGAAGTGCATCGGATCGGGCGGACTCCACCGACCGCCCCACGAGAACCCCCAGCGCTCGAACGTACGGACGATCTTTGGATGGATCTCGCCACGCGTCCCGACCGCGTTGGTGGTGACGTTCACGTCGAAGGCGAGACCGAAGGCGTGCATCGAAAGGGGGCTCTGGGGGTTGTGTTCGATGAAACGAGGCACGAAGCAGCCGCCATAGTCGTTCGGGTCGAGCAGGTGCCCGAGCCCGCGGCTCTCGATCTCCT